>NZ_LIPP01000281.1 GCF_001418335.1 Streptomyces aurantiacus
GACGGAGGGAGGGCCGACCGTTGAGCGAAGGGTGTCCCGGGCTCGGTACGATCGTCTCTGTATGACGCGTGCGAGGGACAGTGCGCGCGTTCCCTTCAGGCAGGAGAGTCCGGTGTCAGACGTCCGTGTGATCATCCAACGCGATTCCGAGCGGGAAGAACGCGTGGTGACGACGGGCACTACGGCAGCCGAGCTCTTCGCCGGCGAGCGCACCGTCGTCGCGGCGCGCGTGGCCGGCGAGCTGAAGGACCTCGCGTACGAGGTGCAGGACGGGGAGACCGTCGAAAGCGTCGAGATCTCCTCCAAGGACGGTCTCGACATCCTGCGCCACTCCACCGCGCACGTGATGGCGCAGGCCGTGCAGGAGCTGTTCCCCGAGGCCAAGCTGGGCATCGGCCCGCCGGTCAAGGACGGCTTCTATTACGACTTCGACGTGGCGAGGCCCTTCACGCCCGAGGACCTCAAGGCCGTCGAGAAGAAGATGCAGGAGATCCAGAAGCGCGGCCAGCGCTTCTCCCGCCGTGTCGTCACGGACGAGGCCGCGCGCGAGGAGCTGGCGTCGGAGCCGTACAAGCTGGAACTGATCGGCATCAAGGGCTCCGCTTCGAGCGACGACGGCGCGGACGTGGAGGTCGGCGGCGGCGAGCTGACGATCTACGACAACCTCGACCCCAAGACCGGCGACCTGTGCTGGAAAGACCTCTGCCGCGGTCCCCACCTGCCGACCACCCGGAACATCCCGGCGTTCAAGCTGATGCGCAACGCCGCCGCCTACTGGCGCGGCAGCGAAAAGAACCCGATGCTCCAGCGTATCTACGGCACCGCCTGGCCCACCAAGGACGAGCTGAAGGCGCACCTCGACTTCCTCGCCGAGGCCGAGAAGCGCGACCACCGCAAGCTCGGCAGCGAACTGGACCTGTTCTCCATCCCGGAGCAGATCGGCTCGGGCCTGGCGGTCTTCCACCCCAAGGGCGGCGTCGTCCGCCGGGTCATGGAGGACTACTCGCGGCGCCGCCACGAGGAAGAGGGCTACGAGTTCGTCTACACCCCGCACGCCACCAAGGGGAAGCTCTTCGAGACCTCGGGCCACCTGGACTGGTACGCCGACGGCATGTACCCGCCCATGCAGCTCGACGAGGGCGTGGACTACTACCTCAAGCCCATGAACTGCCCGATGCACAACCTGATCTTCGACGCGCGCGGCCGGTCCTACCGTGAGCTGCCGCTGCGCCTCTTCGAGTTCGGGACCGTGTACCGGTACGAGAAGTCGGGTGTCGTGCACGGCCTGACCCGTGCCCGGGGCTTCACGCAGGACGACGCGCACATCTACTGCACGCGCGAGCAGATGGCCGAGGAGCTCGACCGGACGCTGACCTTCGTGCTCGGGCTGCTGCGTGACTACGGCCTGACCGACTTCTACCTGGAGCTGTCCACCAAGGACCCGGAGAAGTTCGTCGGCTCGGACGAGGCCTGGGAGGAGGCCACCGAGACGCTGCGGCAGGTGGCCGAGAAGCAGGGCCTCCCGCTGGTCCCGGACCCGGGCGGCGCCGCGTTCTACGGGCCGAAGATCTCCGTCCAGACCAAGGATGCGATCGGCCGGACCTGGCAGATGTCGACGGTGCAGCTCGACTTCAACCTGCCGGAGCGGTTCGACCTGGAGTACACGGGTCCCGACGGCTCCAAGCAGCGGCCGGTCATGATCCACCGTGCGCTCTTCGGGTCGATCGAGCGGTTCTTCGCGGTCCTCCTTGAGCACTACGCGGGCGCGTTCCCGGCGTGGCTGGCGCCCGTCCAGGCGGTCGGCATCCCGATCGGCGACGCGCACATCGACTATCTGCGGACGTTCGCCGCCGAGGCGAAGAAGAAGGGCCTGCGGGTCGAGGTCGACTCGTCGTCCGACCGTATGCAGAAGAAGATCCGCAACGCACAGAAGCAGAAGGTGCCGTTCATGGTCATCGCGGGCGACGAGGACATGGCGAACGGCGCCGTCTCCTTCCGCTACCGCGACGGCTCCCAGGAGAACGGCATCCCGCTCGACGAGGCCATCGCGAAGATCACGAAGGTGGTCGAGGAGCGGACCCAGGTCTGATCCGGGGGTCTGATCCGGGGGTCTGATCCGGGGTCTGATCAGTGATCCGTTCCGTGGTCTGATCCGTACGCGCCTGAAAGCCTCCGGGGAGCTCAGTCGGCTCACCTCCCCGGAGGCTTTTCGCTCCCCTCGCCCGCGCAGACCGGGAGCTGCCGTCGTCCATCGTCCCGGCCGCCCCCAGCCAGGCCGCAGGCCGCAGGCCGTTTCGCGTGGTACCCGGCGACACGCCGTGAACGGGCGAAGCCATATGCTGCATCACATGACGAGTGAGCCGGAGCAGCAGATCGGAGTCGGCACACAGGACGCGTTCCAGCGCCTGTGGACGCCCCACCGGATGGCGTACATCCAGGGCGAGAACAAGCCAACCGGCCCCGGGGCCGACGACGGCTGCCCCTTCTGCTCGATCCCGGCGAAATCCGACGAGGACGGCCTCGTCATCAAGCGCGGCGAGCAGGTCTACGCGGTGCTCAACCTGTACCCGTACAACGGCGGCCATCTGATGGTCGTGCCCTACCGGCACGTGGCGGACTACACCGATCTGACCGTCCCGGAGACCGCCGAGCTCGGTGAGCTGACCAAGCAGGCGATGGCCGCGCTGCGGATCGCCTCAGGGGCGCACGGGTTCAACATCGGGATGAACCAGGGCTCGGTCGCGGGCGCCGGTATCGCCGCGCACCTCCACCAGCACCTCGTGCCCCGCTGGGGCGGCGACACGAACTTCATGCCGGTGGTCGGGCACACCCGCGTGCTGCCCCAACTCCTCGCGGACACCCGCAAGATGCTCGCGGACGCCTGGCCCGCGGCCTGAGCCCTCCGACGGGCGCGGAGCCGCGACCTCGTGACCCATGCCCCATGACCCGTGACGCCATGACCCGTGGCCCCCGTGGCCACATCGTGCGGCTCCGGCACCATGTACAGCCGGGGCCGGACCGGGGCCCGACCGGCCGGCCAGGGCCTACGCGTCGTAGAGGTCCGCCTTCCCCGGTGAGGCGTCCTGGACGGCCCCGCTGAGGGCGGACGAGCGGTTGCCGAACTTCTCCGTGTTCACGCCGTTGTCGTTCAGCACGCGGATCGCCGCCGCGTGCACCACGCGCAGCACCGGCGTCGCGGCACGCAGGGCGTCGTCGGCCATGAAGCGGTGCCGCCAGGGCTTGGCCGCCCAGGCGTGGCGCAGGCCGAAGGGCTCCGGCAGGGTCAGCTTGCCGCCGAGCCAGTCGAGGATCGGCGGGTACCAGGTGAAGGGCGCGCGCACCGCGAGCCGTACCACCTCGTCGGCGTCGACCAGCGGCAGTTTCTGCGTCTTGGTCTCCCAGAACCTGACGGTCTTGGGGACCGTCTTCGTCTTGGCGGCCGGACCGCTGGTGAACAGGGAGTGCACGGGCCCCAGGGCATGGCCGGTGACCTCGATGCGCAGTGTCTCGTGCAGCACGGTCACGGTGATCAGCATCGTGATGACCAGCTGACCGTCCCAGAGCGTCCACTGGACCCCGAGGTAGTGGCGGTCACCGCTGCCGAACTGCTGCTTGTTGCAGATGTCCTGGATGGCGTGCGTCTTGACCTGGTACGCGTCCACGTCGGTGCCGCCCGGCCGGGAGACCGACTTGGCGTTCTCGTTGATCGGTGTGACCACCCAGTGCTTTATCGAAGGCGCCGGGAAACCACCGGTGTTGAGCGGGCCGCGCTCCAGCATGCGCAGCTGGTCGTGGATCGACCGGATGACGTCCCAGCTGCGGAACGGATGGATTTCCTTGGTCGGGTCGGCCGACACCAGGTCCTCGGCGAGCTGCCAGCTGCCCCAGCGCGTGCCCATACCGAGTATTCCCTTGGGGCCCGCGTAGAAGACCGAGTTGGACTGCTGCTCGGCGCCGAGCCGCGCCAGTCCCTGGCGGAGAGCCTCGGCCGACGTCTCGCCGGGGCTGCCGGGCACCGCCTCGGGGATCTTGGCGCCGATGCCGCCGCCCGCCAGCAGGCCGCTCCAGCGCTCCCGCAGGTCATGGGCCGTGCGCTCACTGATCTGCTTCGCCCAGAGCCAGCCGAGGACGGGCGCGACGATCGCCGCGCGGGCGTACCAGGCCCAGAAACCGGCGAACGGCATCTTGATCAGGAAGAGCACCGCGAGGCCGCCCATGGCGATCAGGAGCGTGGTGGCGAGGGCGCCGGCCCGCTTGTCCGTGACCTTGGCGACCGACCGGCGGATCTGGAAGACCAGCAGCCAGACGAGCAGACCCGGCAGGAAGATCAGGCCGGTCAGGACCATCACGGCGGTGAGCCAGCTGTCCCGCTCCTTGCGGATGCGGTTCGCCGCCAGGCAGTGCTCGACGACCACCTGCGGCTCCGTGCCGAAGGACTGGATGAGCGGACTGCGGCCGCCGCCCAGCATCCGGACCTGCACGGCCCGGGCGAAAGCCTCGCCCAGGTTCGGTTTGAAGATCGACGCCCACTTGCGGCCCGGCGAGACACTCGACTGGTGCCATTCGCTGTTGGCGTCGAGGATCGCGTCGACGGGACTGTCCCGGTACGCCGCGGACGCCAGGGCGAACGTCGCAGCCGTCTGTCCCGCGGCACCCGAGAGCGGTACCTGTGCCCCGGGACTGAAATCGAATCCGTCGTTCGCCATGCCGCCCCCATCGCCCCCGTCGCCGCCGTGCTCCGCTGCTGCGGCTCTTCCCGACTTCCGTGCTCCGCACACCTGTTGATCAGGTCATCGTCTTGATCAGGTTCTCAGAGTATCGCCAGGGGCCGACATTCGTCGGCGGACGGCCGCAGCCGTCCGCCGACCGGACGGGAGGCCGACGGGAGGCCGACGGGCGGTCAACCAGGGAACTTCCAAGGTCCGTTCAGGGTCCGTTCAGGGGTTTCCCCGGCATCTTCAGGGAGTTCCCGGCCTGTTCAGGCTTCCCCGGCTCGCTCAGGGATATCCCTGAGC
>NZ_LIPP01000282.1 GCF_001418335.1 Streptomyces aurantiacus
CACCCTGCCCACCGGCCGTCCCCGCGGCCCCCTGCGCCGAACACGCCGAACACTGCTGCGCACACTCGTGGCCCTCGGTCTCTGCTACCTGGCCCTGTGGGCCACCGGTGCGCTGGGCATCGTCGCGCTGTCGTACTGGACACGCGAACAGACTCCGCCGCCGGAGGGGACCCGTTCGGTGCGGGGGATCCACCACTTCCAACCCGTGGATGCCGCCGGGGATCTGTGGCGCGGCGCGGCCCCCTCCCCCGAGGGCTACCGGGAGCTGGCCCGGCTCGGCTTCAGCGCCGTGGTCGACCTGCGGGCCGAGGACCTGTCCGCCGCCCAGCTCGCCGGGCCGCACAAGGCAGGTCTGGATGTCGTACGGCTGCCCGTACGGGACGGGCAGACCCCGACGCCGTACCAGGTACGCCGCTTCCTCGGCGTCGTCGGTACGGCCCCGGGGCCGGTGTTCGTGCACTGCGGGGCGGGTGTGGGTCGTACGGGGGCGATGGCCGCGGCGTACCTCGTGCAGGCCGGGCAGAAGTCCCCGTCGAGTGCGGTCCGCCGCAACCTCGCGGTCGGACCGCCGTCGATCGAGCAGATCTACTACGCGCTGAGCCTCGGCCCGAGCCGGGCCGAGCAGCCGCCGCTACCGGTGGTGGCGGTGAGCCGGCTCGTGGACGCGCCACGGCGCATGTGGTCCTGGTTCTGAAACGGTGTCTGAAGCAGTGTCTGAAGCGGTATTTGCAGCGTTGTCCGAAGCGGTGCAGGCGTTGTTCCCGGCGGCGCCCTGTGCGTTCTGGGCGTGTTGGGCACCCTCATCGCTCACATTGTTCAGATTGTTCACGTTGCTCGTGTCACCGGTGTCGTTCGTGAGGGAAAGCGACCTCAGGAGAGCAGGAAGTCCGCCTCCCCCGCCTTGGCTCCCTCGATGAACGCGGTCATCTCGCCGGGGGTGTAGATGAGAGCGGGACTGTCCGGGTCGGCCGACTGACGAACCGCGATCCGGCCGTCGGAGAGCTTCATGGCCTCCAGGCAGTTGCCACCGTTGCCCCCGCTCCACGGCTTGTGCCAGCCCTCGCTGCCGAGTTCCCTGGCGGGCATGCCGTTGTAGATCCGCGCGAGGCGTATCCGGGACTTGATGCGATCCATTCACAGCTCCTTGCGGAGATCCAGCAGGATCTCCTTCGTGCGATGTGCCGTGGCGGCCTGCGCCGCCATGCGGTCCATGACCTCAAGGTGGGTTGCCACCTCGGTGCGCGCGTCCAGATAGACGGCGCCGGTCAGGTACTCGCTGTAGACCATGTCCGGCAGTTCGGGCATGGCAAAGCGGAACAGCACGAAGGGCCCGTAGGTACCCGCGTGCGGCCCCACCGAGAAGGGGGCGATCTGCAGGGTCACGTTGGGCAGTTTCGTGGCCTCAAGCAGCCTGTCGATCTGGCCGCGCATGACCTCGGGGCCGCCGACCGGGCGGCGGAACGCGGTCTCGTCCATCACGGCCCAGAACCGTGGCGCGCCCTCGCGCGTCAGCAGCTCCTGCCGTTGCATGCGCAGCGCCACATGGCGCTCGATGTCCTCGGGTCTGGTCTGGCCGATGGCGCCGGACTGCATGACGCCACGCGCGTACTCCTCGGTCTGCAGCACTCCGGGGACGAAGTGGGGTTCGTAGGACCGGATGAGGGCGGCCGCGCCCTCCAGGCTCACGTACATCGAGAACCAGCCCGGCAGGATGTCGTGGAACCGCTGCCACCAGCCCGGCTGATTCGCGTCCTCGGCGAGCGTGACGAACGCTTCGGCCTCGGCGTCGGAGACCCCGTACGACTTCAGCAGGAGCTGCAGGTACGGGATCTTGAGCGTGACCTCGGCCATCTCCATACGGCGGACGGTGGCGGCGGTGACACGCAGTATGCGTGCCGCCTCCTCACGCTTGAGTCCCGCGCGTTCGCGCAGGTCCAGCCGGCGCCGCCCGAGGACGACCTGCCCGACCGTCGGCGCGGACCGCGGCTCGCTCACGTCCACCTCCACTTGTGTCCTGACAGCCGGGGCGGCGCCCGTTCAGGCCCCTTGCGAGTACCCAACTGACGCCGCTCCACGTGCTGTTCCGAGCAGTGTGCCATGGCCATACTGCCCGGAACACTGCACTCTGCAAATTTCAGAGTGACACTTGCCAAGTGTTCACGACGGGGAGATAGTGGCAAACGTGATTCCGTCCGCGCCGTTAGGAACAGACGCCGCCGAGGACCGGTCCCGTCTTGGTGCCACTGTTGGGGTACGCCCCGACACGGCAACCGAGCGCCGGTTCCGCTTCGAGCTGGCCGCACATCCGGGTTCTGCAGCACAGGCCCGACACCTGACGCGTGCCCGTCTGACGGGCTGGGCGGTCTGCGAGGACACCTGCGACACGGCAGAGCTCGTCGTCTCCGAACTGGTCACCAACGCCATCGTGCACACGGCGAGCCGCCATGTGGTGTGCGAGCTGCACGACGGCGACGACCTGGTGCGGATAGCAGTCCGTGACGAAGGTTGTGCGCCGGGTGAGCCCCACCCGTCGCCACAGCGTCCGGAGGAGGAGCACGGGAGGGGACTGCTTCTCGTCGCGGCGATGTGTACTGCCTGGGGCGCCCAGGAAACCGGTCCCGGACTTCTGGTCTGGGCGGATCTGCCGCGGTCGGCGAACAACGGCGCCGAACCGCGGTCGGACCTGGGCTGGGGTGCGAGGAGCCGGCCGGCCCCAGCCGGCTCCTCGCCACCATCCGGGACACAGAACGGGTCCGGGCAGCATGGGTCCGGGCACCATGGGTCCGGGCAGAGCGGAACCGGGCGGCACGGAACCGAGCAGTACGCGACCGAGCACACGCGGACCACGGACGGGGGCTGAATGGTTGTGAGGGCTACCTCGGCCGGTGCCGCGTCACGGGTGCGGGGGGTACGGGTGCTGAGTCTGGACACACTGGTCCGCGTCGAGCGGGGCCGGAAGGACCGGACGGCGTCAGCTCCGGGCGCGTCGCGGCGGCTGACCGTGCCGGAGGGCATGCGGGCCCCGCTCGGCTGTGACGCGGTGGCCGTGCCCGCGGAACTCGGCCCGCTGCTGATGCCCCGGCTGCCGCGCGTCGGCTGTGTGTACGCCGACAGCACGCACTGGTGGTGGCTCGTGCCCTCCGACTCCGATGTCGCCCTTGAGTGGCCCGCGCCGGCGCACTACGCCACGGGGGCGCTCGTTCCCGCCTCGCCCAGCGTCCCCGGACTGATCCACACACCGGACGGCACGCTTCCGTACACCCCTCCGATCCCCCTCTACCTGGCGCTGTGCCGGGTGACCGGGACGCCGCCGGCCTGGTCCCGGCCGGTCAGCGCCTGAGCCGTACGTACGTTCGTCGCGGAGACTCCCCCGGCGCCGTAGAGACTCCTCCGGCACCGCAGGCACAAATACGCCAGGTATCCCCGATGCCCCGGTGCGTGGAAGCACGTGTTCCCGGGCAGGGCACGCACGCGGGCCGCAACCGCCCGGGCGTGCTCCGGTTACGCCGTGCCGGAGCGGGCGCGCGCCCTGCCCAACGGCGTCCGGCACCGCGATAGTGGCCGTTCGCCGTTCGTCCACGATCGGGGGAGGTCATCGGTGAGATCTGCGAAGCCGACGGGATCGTCGAATTCCGCCGGCAAGATACCCGGCGCGGACGGGCCCGAGCCCTCCGAGTCCGAGCGGTTGCTGTTCGGTGGCCCCTTGCGTTACGACACGGGCTGGTCGCAGCACTCCAACGCGTTCATGGAGCTGAACCTCCGCGCCATGGTGACGCGGTTGCCCGCACTGCTCGCGTCCAGTTTCCGGCTGGCCTGGCAGGCGGACCGCCAAGCCGCGCGTGTCGTCCTGGCCGCGGAGGTGGGCCGCGGTCTGGCGCAGGCGGTGAGCCTCCTGGCGGTCAACAGCGTCCTGGGGCGCCTGCTGGCGGGCGGCCAGGTCGCGGACCGGCTGCGGGACGCGGTGCCCGCGCTCGTCGCGGTCACCGTGGTACTGCTGCTCGCCGCACTGCTGCGGGCCGCCTCGACGTACGCCACCGGCCGGCTCGAACCGAAGGTGGAGCGCGTCGCGACGGAGCTGTATCTGGAGCGGGCCGCGACCGTCGAACTGTCGGCGATCGAGGACGAGGCCTTCCACAAACTGCTGGACACCGCGCAGTACGGGGCCTCGTCCGCGCGGCGGATGATCGCGATCGCCACGCACGTGGTGAACGCGGGCATCTCACTGATCGCGGCGGCCGGCGTCCTGACCGTGCTGCACCCGGCGCTGCTGCCCCTGCTGGTGACGATGACGCTGCCGAGCGCGTGGAGCGCGCTGACGATAGCGCGCCGCCGGTACGCCTCGTACCACGCCTGGGTGCAACACGCCCGGGCCGGCCGGCTGATCAGCGGCCTGCTCACCGAGCCCGCAGCCGCGCCGGAGATCCGCGTCCACGGCGTCGGCCCGTTCCTGCTACGGCACTTCCGCGCGATGGCGGAGGCCTCCGAGACCGAGCAGACCCGCCTCGCCCGCCTGGAGGCACGGACCGGTCTGATCGCGGCCACCTGGACCGGCCTGGCCACCGTGGCGACGTACGCGACGCTCGGCGGGCTGTTGCTGGCCGGCGCGATGGCACTGTCCGTGGCGGGCACGGCGGTCATCGCGGTCCGTACGGGTTCCGCGAATCTCGACACACTCGTCCTCCAGGTCAACACCCTCCACGAGGAGGCCCTGTTCGTCGGGGATCTGGAACGCCTGCACGTGGAGGCGGCCGAGCGTACGATCCCGGTCGGCGGCGCCGCTCTGCCCGCGGAGCCGCGTGAGATCCGCTTCGAGAACGTCACGTTCACCTATCCGGGCAGCGCGGCCCGGCCCGCTCTGTCGGACCTGACGCTCAGCGTGCCGCTCGGCAAGATCGTGGCGCTCGTCGGGGAGAACGGTTCCGGGAAGACCACCCTGGTCAAGCTGCTGTCGGGCCTGTACGCACCGCAGCGCGGCCGGATCCTGTGGGACGACGTGGACGCGGCGACCACCGACCGGCACCGGCTCGCGGAGCGGATCGCGATGGTGGCGCAGGACTTCAAGCGGTGGCCGTTCACGGCCCGGGTGAACGTCGCGATCGGCCGTACCTCGGCACCGCTCACCGACGAGCGGCTGCACGAGTCCGTCACGGAGGCCGGCGCGGAGGAGGTGGTGGCGGACCTGCCGCGGGGCCTCGACACCCTGCTGGCCCGGATGTTCAGCGGCGGCCACGAGTTGTCGGGCGGCCAGTGGCAGCGGCTGGGCATCGCACGGGCGGCGTACCGGCGGGGCGCGATCCTGGTCGTGGACGAGCCGACGGCGGCTCTCGACGCGCGCGCCGAGCTGGAGGTCTTCGAGAAGATCCGGGCCCTCGCGGGTACCGGTCAGACGGTCATTCTCATCACGCACCGGCTGGCGTCGGTGCGCCACGCCGATCTGGTGCACGTCCTCGACCAGGGCCGGCTCGTGGAGTCCGGCACTCCGGACGAGCTGCTCTCCACGGGTGGCGTCTACGCCGAGCTGTACGGGCTGCAGGCCGAGCAGTTCGCGGTGCGGATCCCGACGGATGTACCGAATGTGCCGAACGTTCCGCATGTGCCGCATGTGCCGGCGCCCAAGGTGGGCTGAGCTTCCCGACGGCCGGCCCTACTCACTCGACGAGGTCCCGTACGACGACCAGGAAGGTGTCCGTCGACAGGTCCATCACGACCTCGGCGTGCTGCCCCTCCAGGCGGCGCGCCTGCGCGAACTCCTCCGCGGGCCACGAACCACGCGGCCCACCGGCGGGAAAGCGCTCCAGTACCGTTCTGCCGTTCAACACTCCGCACCTCCATGTAGCGCTGCTCTCCTCAAGAGCCCTCTCCTCAAGAGCCTGCAAAAAGCTTTGTAGAGCCCTTGAAGAGTTAAACGCTCATCATGGGGTGAAGGTCTCGCGAAGTGACGTTACTGAGACGTAGTCGACACAGGGTCACAACCGACCGTGCGACACCCACCGCGAAACATGACCCTGCAACACCGACCGTGCGACATCTCTCAGGCCTTTCAGTCCTCGTACTCGTCGTGGTAGCGGATGCGCTCGCTGCCCGCGGGCGCGCCCAGCGTGGACGCGCGTCCCTTGGGCTCCTCCCACTCCTCCTGCCTGCCGAGGGCCGTGAGGTCGAGGAAACTCGTGGTGGAGCCGAGTCCGTCGAGTCCGCGCTCGTACGTCGAGTACGTGTGGAAGATCCGCTCCCGGTCCCGCAGGAAGCAGCTCACCCCCGGCCGTTCGAAGAGCTCCCCGTCCTCGTCCCCTTCCAGCGACGCCTGGAAGTCGTGGTTGAAGTCGTTGCAGTACGACGAGTACCAGGGCAGCGTCCACCCCATCCGCGCCTTGAAGGGCAGGAGCTTCGTGTACGGCGCCCTGGAGACCACCGCGAACTCTGTGCCTCGCGCGCGCAGATGCGCGAGGTGCCCGATCTGGTCGACGAACGCCGAGCAGCTGCGACAGCCCGCGTCCCACTCGGGCGCGAACATGAAGTGGTAGACGACGAGTTGGTGCCGCCCTTCGAAGAGGTCCAGCAACGTCGCCTTGCCGTCGCCGCCCTCGAAGACGTACTCCTTGTCGATCTCGACCATGGGCAGCCGTCGCCGGTCGGCGTTGAGCGCGTCCCGGGCCCGGGTGGCGGCCTTCTCTCCGACCAGCAGTTCTTCGCGCGCGGCACGCCATTCCTCGCGCGACACGATCCGCGGAAGCGTCATGGGTACTCCTTCGATGCGGTGCCTTCGCAGGGGTGGACCGAGGGAGGAAGCGGAACTCATCGGTGGGCGGAGAATTTTTCTCAGGTGTCGTAGCTGTCTTAGCCGTCTTGGCCGTCTTAGCTGTCTTAGCTGTCGTAGTCCTGGATGCGCTTGCCGTGGCTCCGGTCGATCAGGGCGGGCATGCGCTCGTTCATCTCCTGTACGACCGCCGGGACATCGAGGGTCAGGAGTTCGCGGTCGCGCATCAGGATCCGGCCGTCGACGATCGTCGTGCGTACGTCGCCGGCGCGGGCGCTGTGGACGAGGGTGGCCGCGAGGTCGTGCACGGGCTGGGTGTGCGGTCCTGTCAGGTCGACCAGGATGATGTCGGCCCTGCGTCCCGGCGCGAGGCTGCCGATCCGCTCGCCGAGCCCGACCGCGCGGGCGCTCTGCAGTGTCGCGTGATGCAGGGCCTGCCGTGAGGTCAGCCGGCGTGGGTCGGCCTCGGTGAACTTCTGCACCAGCGCGGTGAGCGCCATGGACTCCCATACGTCCAGGGAGTTGTTGGAGGCGGCCCCGTCCGTGGCGAGTCCCACGGGGATGCCGAGTTCGCGCAGGGCCCGTACCGGAGTGGTCGTGGGCCAGGCGAACTTGAGGTAGCCGCGGGGCGCGCTCGCCACGGCGATCCGGCCGGTCGCGCGGGCGAGGACGGGCAGGTCGCGCTCCATGATGCCGGTGCCGTGCGCGATGAGCAGGTCGGTGTCGAGGAGTCCCGCGCCGGCCAGGACCTCGATCGGTGTACGGCCGTGGCGGGCAAGGCTGGTCTCGGCCTGGTCGCGGTTCTCGGCGGCGTGGATGTGCACGGGCAGGCCGTGTTCGCGGGCGAGCCGGGCGGTCGCGGCGAGGTCGGCGTCGTCCACGGTGTAGGGCGCGTGCGGGGCGAGCGAGGTGGTGATACGGCCGTCGGCGGTGTCGCGGTGCCGGAGGGCGAAGTCGAGCGACCGCTCACGGCCCTCGGCGCCCTGGGAGGAGAAGAAGGCCTGCCCGAGGTTGGCGCGCATGCCGCTCTCGGCGATCACGGCGGCGACGGTGTCCATCGAGAAGTAGTGGTCGGCGAAGCAGGTGACACCGCCGCGGATCATCTCGGCGCAGGCCAGCCGCGCCCCCAACTCCACGTCCTTCTCCTGGAGGTTGGACTCGATGGGCCAGACGACGTCGTTGAACCACTGCTCGATGGGCAGGTCCTCCGCGATGCCGCGCAGGGTGACCATCGGGGCGTGGGTGTGGCAGTTGACGAGGCCGGGCATCGCGACCTGGCCACGGGCGTCGATGCGCTCGACGGCGGGGAGGCCTACCGGCGACGGTCGCGACGGTCCGGTGGTGACCGACTCGATACGACCACCGCGTACGACGATGGTGGCGTCCTCGACGAACCCGATCCGCTCGTACCCGTCCCCGTACCCCTCTCCGTACCCACTCCCCTGCTCGTACGCGCGCTCCTGCCCGTGCTCGTCGTGCACGAGGGCGGTGCACCCGGTGATGACGAGGTCGGCGGCGTAGGTCATCCCGCCACGGTACGGCGGGATCGTGCCGCCGGGTGGGTACGGCGGCTGATGGACACGGCGAACACTGCGGCTTTCCGAGCCTCCGACGGCGCGGACACGCTGACCGGGCAGGTCCTGGTGGTCGACGGCGGATCAACAATGCGTTGGGAGATGCCCTGAGAGATGCACTGGGAGATGCGCTGAGAACCGCATCCTCGGCCCACCCCTTCACGACCGATGCCGCGAGGAGCGGACGCCCGGGGAGGCCGCGAGCCCGGCGCGCTCCCGGCGGTCCACGAGTTCGTCGAGGAGTGTGGCGAGGCGCTCGGTGTGCCGCGGGGTCAGCTGTCCCGTGTCGTCGAGATGCACGGCGCAGGCGGTGGTGGTGTCCACGAGGCGTTCGAGAGTGGCCGCGACCTCGTCGGTGCCCGCCGTGTGGCGGGCCAGGGTGGGGAGTTCGGCGGCGGAGCGGTCGATCGCGGCGCGGGCCTCGGCCAGCGTCCGGTATGCCTCACGGCGCAGCGCCCAGCGTGCGGCCCGGTCGTCGGCGGCGCTCAGCACGTGCGAGAGATAGGCGTGCGCGGCATCGGTGGCAAGGACCACCCTGGCCCGTACGTTCCCGCCGCGCTGTCCCGGCGCCGGAAGGTGCCCGACGACCAGCACGATCGCGCAGGCCGCGAGTGTCTCGCCGATGCGGCCCCAGGATGCCTGCGGTTCACCGCCGACCATGACGAGGGCGAGCACGAGGACGGTGACGACGGCCGTCTGGGCGGCGAAGTGCCGGGTGGCTACGGGGATGAGGGCCGCGCTGATCGCCACGAGCGCTACGAGCCCTTCGGGGCGGGGCAGTACGGCCGCGAACCCGGCGAAGACGAGGGCGCCCAGGACGGTGCCGGCCGCCCGGTTCAGTACGCGTGAGACGAGCGGACCGAGATCCGGCTTGACGAGGAACACGGCGGTCGCGGGCAGCCAGTACCAGTGCACGTGGTGCAGTGCCTGGGCGACGGCGACGCTGACGCCGTAGCAGAGGGCCACGCGGAAGCCGTACTCGCGTCCGCCGCTGCCGGTGACGGTGCGCAGGAGTGCCTTGGCGCGCGGGGGCCGTAGGTGCAGACGCGTGCGCACGGTCTGCTCGGCGCCGCGGCCGAGCGGATGCCTGCCGGGGTCACCGTGGAGAGCCGAGCCGCCTCGGCCGCCCTCGGCCCCGCCGCCCTCGGCCCCGCCGCGGTCGGCCCCGCCGCGGTCGAAGGATTCGGCGGCGTGCAGCAGCGCGTCGTCGAGGGCCCGTAGTCCGGGGACGGTCCGGGCGGGCGCGGGCAGCGGTCCGCAGGGCGCCCCGGTCCGCACGGCGTCGGCGAGCCGCCGCGGCCCCTCCCCCGTACGGGCAGGCAGGGCTTCCCCGGCCCAGGCCAGCGCGGTCGCGGCCTCGGCGAGCGGCAGCGCGGCGGCGTACTGCGCCCGCAGCCGCCGCTCGGCCGCGGAACTGGCGTACCGGCGCAGCCGTGGCCCTGCGAGTGCGTCCTGGGCGTGATCGAGTGCGGCGGTGAGCGCGGCCCGGCGGGCCCCGGCCCGCTCCCCGCCCACCGCGGCGAGCAGTTCGGCGATGGCGTCGTACACGTCGGCGACGGCTGCCCGCTCCCCGTCGAAGCGGAAGTCACCGGCCAGCATCCGCGCCCCGGGAGTGGGCAGCGCGAGCCGCAGCACGATCAGCCAGCCGGCGCCGGCGAGGAAGAACAGGGCGCGCTGCCACCCGGGATCGGGCAACGGCATCCCGGCCCCGATGGCGGCGGCGACGAGCAACTGAGTGCCGGCCCCGGACGCCACGGGCCCCACCGCGCTGACGGCCCCGGCGAGCAGCCCGAGCCCGGTGAGTATCAAGGTGAGCGGTACGGCTCCGAGACCGTCTCCCGCGTATGTACCGACGGCGAGCCCGGCGGCCCCCGCGAGGCCGGGCACTCCGATCCGGTGCACGGCGACACGTCGGCTCCCCGGCCGGTCGTTGATCCCGGCGAACATGGCTCCGAGGGCGGCCACGACACCGAGGGACTCCCGCCCCACAAGGAGGGCCACGACGAGCAACGGCCCGGCGGCGAGCACTCCACGCAACACGGCGTTCCACGGGACCGGCCCCCGTTGCGCACGCAGGGCGTGGGTGAGCCAGGGCGGCAGAACGGTGGAGCCGACAGAGACGGCAGACGGCGGGGACACGGCGGAGAGCGGTCGCGGCACGGGCACAGGGCTCCTGTCGGACGAGGGCGTTTGCGGGTGGCATGCCTTCGGGCGACGTCGGCCTGGGCGGTGTATCTACGGTTGGACCGTCTCTACATCTCTGCGTCTCTGCGTCTCTGTGGTAGGTCGTCTCTACGATAGATCGCGGTCGTGGAGAAAAGCGGACGCAGGCGTTTCCACAGTGTGACGATTCCAGGGAAGACCGGCTTCTTTATGAACGCAATCACGAGCGCGAGCACGACACGGCGCTTGAAAAGGCTTGTAAAGGCTTGAAAAGGAGCGGGCCCGAGGGCGTAGCCGGCCCCCGGACCCTGTGATGCCACCCATGCGGCACGCCGGCACGCTTGAGAACCCAGGTCAGTATGATGTCGCCGCGTCCTGCCTTTGGACCACCGCACATCGAGCTGTGCGGGCCGGACTTGAACCGGCATTTCGACGCCCGGAGCCTGGGTCCGGTCGATCCGGCGATCGGTGGCGAATGCTGAGTCTGGAGCAATAGTCTGAGATTGAGCGCGGTCTGCCTCTGCCAGTTGGGCTACCGCGGCGCGAAGACACCTAGTACGAGCAGTACGAGCAGTACAGGTGTCGATCTGGTGCCGCGAGGAGGACTCGAACCTCCACTGGAACCGCGCAGTCACGACAAGCTTCAGGTTCAGCTTGCGCTCCTCGCGCACCCCGGCCTCATGAATGATGACCGGGGAGTTCATGAGGCTACCCGAACAGGTAGCCGAACACAGCGTCCCCGACATGCTCGTCGGTGACGTCCGCGCTGTTCGCCTCTTCCCTGGCGAACTTGACGGCCTGCTGCAGCTTCTCGACCCGGTCGAGCAGCTCGTTGACGCGCCGCGCGGGCAGGGCGCCGGAGAACTTCACGGTCGTCCAGTACCCGACCGGGATGTCCTCGTAGTACACCTCGACCTGCGCGGGATGCTTGTCGGTGGCCTCGGCCTTGACGTGGTTCCTCGGCACCTTCTTCGTCCGCAGCGTCCGTACCGGCTCGGTCTTCCACGCGTCGGTCGACGGGTCCTGGACCCACGACTCGGAGGCGTCGAGCACGGGCAGCTTCCGTACGAAGGTGTTGAGATCGGTGAGCTGCTTCTCAAGGAACAGCAGGTAGGACACCGGAACATCGGCGACGAGCACCCGCCCGTCGACCTTGACGTCCGCGCGGGCCGTGCAGTTGGCCCAGTCCTTGGTGGCGGTCACGTCCAACAGCCGGGTCAGCGTGGCAGCGGTGTCCCGCAGCACGTTCTCGGTCTGCACCTGCACCCGGGTCGACTCGGGCGGCAACTGCTCGCCCTCTTCGTCCTTGGGCTGATACGTACGCGAGATTCCGGCCAGCAGGGCCGGCTTCTGCAACCCGTGATGGGCAGCCGTCAGGTCCTGATGGGACTTGGACTTGACGCCCTTCTCTACCGCGATGATCTGATTGAGTTTCGCCACGTCGGTGACGGTAGCAGTGCCAACGGGTTGTTTTCGAAGGGTTATTCGGCGACCGTACATGCGACAGGACGGCAATCCCGGCCGTCGCGGCCCAGCACGTCAGAGTCGACCGTCCGGAACGGGTCGACGCCCGGCACGGCGCGAGGAGAGCGCCGAGGCGGTGTCCTAGAAGGCGGGCCGGGTGTCCGGAGCCGGCGCGCCACCGTCCCGTACGGTCAACGGCTCGGTCGCGGGCACCCGTAGAGCCGGGCCTTCATCCAGCCCCAGCACGATCGCGGGCCCACCCGTCGCGAACTGCTCACTGCGCACACTGCGGACTGCCCGCCACTCGCCCCACGCGCGCACGGACTGTCCCTGCCGAACCATCACCGCGGCGACCTTCCTCGCGACGGGTTCGGCCAGGAGGTCCGGCGCCTTCAGCTCGACCCACACGGTCTTCCCGATTCCGCCCTCGCGCTCATCCACACCCCACCGGTGAGCCAGCGCCTCCACGAGCAACAGCCCGCGCCCACCGGTCTCCTCCTCACCCGGCGCCGACACTTAGTTGCCGAGCCGCCACGTGCAGCGTTCCGCAACAATATGAATCGGCGCAATTTTGCACGGCACTATGACGCTTGATTCACTCTTTTAGGTAATCGTCGAGCCCAGCAGGTCGAACCTCTGATAGGCAATTGCACATGCCTACCGTCAAACCATCCACCGTGCTCGGGCGCCAACTCGGCGATGAACTCCGCAGGTTCCGCGAGGAGGCAGGTGTGTCCATGGCGGAAGCCGCCGAGGCCCTCGACTGCACCAAGGGGAAGATCAGCCGATTGGAGAACGGGCACGTGCCCGTCCGCACACCCGACCTGGCAGCACTCATGCACGCCTACCGGGTGCAGGATCCAGAGACACGCGACCGTCTCGGCGCCATAGCTCTGCGGGCCAATCGGCGGCGCCGCGAAGGATGGTGGCATCAGTACGGCTCGGTCCTCGGGGACTCGTATCGGGACCAAATCGAGCTCGAAGCCATCTGCGACAGCGTCCGGACCTACGAAGTGCAGCTGATTCCCGGGCTTCTCCAGACAGCGGAGTACGGCCGCGCGGTGACGGTCGCTTCGCGCGCCTGGCGGACAGCCGAGGAGATCGACCAATTCGTCCAGGTGCGACTCGCCAGGCAGCAACGCCTCACGGGCGACGAGCCGATGGAACTCTGGGCGGTGCTGGCGGAAGGCGTTCTCAGGCAGCACGTCGGCGGCCCCTCGGTGATGCACGCACAACTGGAGCAACTGGCCGCGATGGCCGAGCGGCCCAACATCACCGTCCAGGTATTGCCGTTCTCGCGCGGCGCGCACTCGGGTATGTTCGGCCCGTACCTGCTACTGAGCTTTCCCCAGGTGACGTCGCTCGACCTCGTGCTGACGGAGACCCCAACCGGCAACATCTGGATGGAACGTGAGCCGGAAGTCGCTTACTACCGCGGCCTCTTCGACGACGCTCGCACCACGGCACTGCCACCGACGGAATCACTCGCGTTGATCCGCCGCATCGCCAAGGAGTATCGAGCATGAAGTCCAGCCCTCACATACCCCCCGCTCTCACGGGAGCGGCATGGCGCGCCAGCAGCTACAGCGGCGGCCAAGGCAACTGCGTCGAAACAGCCACCAACCTCCCCACCCACACCCC
>NZ_LIPP01000283.1 GCF_001418335.1 Streptomyces aurantiacus
GGCCGACGCGGTGCGTGTCGTGCGTGAGTCGGGTCTGCCGAACCGCACGGACGCGATGTTCACGTCCGTGGAGGGGGAGTGGGACGAGGTGATGGACGTCGTCCGGCGGGCCGTGGCGGCTGTCGAGGCGCGGGCGCCTCGGGTCTCCCTCGTCCTGAAGGCCGACATCCGCCCCGGCGTGACCGACGGCCTCACGTCCAAGCTGGAGACGGTGGAACGTCACTTGTCGCGTTGACGCCCGGTGGGGGCTGGTCGCGCAGTTCCCCGCGCCCCTTAAAAGATTGCGCAGTTCCCCGCGCCCCTAAAAGCAAAAGATTGCGCCGTTCCCCGCGCCCCTGGAGACGGAAGGCTGCGCCGTTCCCCGCGCCCCTGTGAGGACGTCAGGACGGGTCTTCCTGGCCTGCCAGGTGGCCGAAGTCGTGGTCCGGGAGAGGGGGTGGTGGGGCTGTGTCCAGGCCGTAGTGGTGGTAGAGCTGGAGTTCCTGTTCGGGGGAGAGGTGGCGGCCTACGCCGAAGTCGGGGGCGTCCTTGATCAGGGACCGTTCGAACGGGATGCGCAGCGATCCGTCGACCAGTTCGCTGGGCTCCAGGGGGACGAAGGCGTCCCGGCTGAACAGGCCGGTACGTATGGCAGCCCACTCCGGTACGCCGGTCGCGTCGTCGAGGTAGACCTCGTCGACGGTGCCGATCCTCGTGCCGTTGCGGTCGAACGCCTTGCGGCCTATCAGGTTGCGCGGATCGATGTCGGTCTGCACGGGCCCTCCAGCTGCTCGCAACTCATCCGTAAGCACTACGAAAGAGCACTTTGAGGAGGGCGGCCACTCGGGGGAACCCCGCTGGTAGGCTGGGCAACGGCTGCTGACCCCGTGCGGGAGAGTCCTCCAGGCTTCATCGGAGGCGCCGAAGGAGCAAATCCTCCCCGGAATCTCTCAGGCACACGTACCGCATGGACGAGGTCACTCTGGAAAGCAGAGCGGTGTTCGAGTAGGTGACGGACTCCGCTCTCACCGACGGTGAAAGCCGGAGCGGCCTCAGGGCGCGCCGGCGAAGCTCTCAGGTCGAGATGACAGAGGGGGAGGCTGTTCGGGCACCCATGTCGTGGTGCCCCTCGAAGGTCGTCAGACCAGGAGGCCTCCGCAATGACCGCCCATCGTATTCCGCTCTCCGAGCTCGAACAGGGGATCCCGTTCGAGCAGCGTCACATCGGGCCTGACTCCGAGGCCCGCGCCAAGATGCTCGCGCAGGTGGGGTACGGCTCGCTCGACGAGCTGACGGCCACCGCGGTACCGGATGTGATCAAGAACGCCGACGCGCTCGAACTGCCGGGTGCGCGGACCGAGGCCGAGGTGCTCGCCGAGCTGCGCTCCCTCGCGGACCGCAACCAGGTGCTGGACTCCATGATCGGGCTCGGTTATTACGGGACGTTCACGCCGCCTGTCATTTTGCGCAATGTCATGGAGAGTCCGGCCTGGTACACGGCTTACACGCCGTATCAGCCGGAGATCTCGCAGGGGCGGCTGGAGGCCCTGCTGAACTTCCAGACCATGGTCGCCGACCTGACCGGACTGCCGACCTCCGGCGCCTCGCTGCTGGACGAGAGCACGGCGGCCGCCGAGGCCATGGCGCTGTCGCGGCGCATGGGAAAGAACAAGAAGGGCCTCTTCCTCATCGACGCGGACACCATGCCGCAGACCGTCGCCGTGATCCGGACCCGCGCCGAGCCCACCGGGGTCGAGGTCGTCGTCGCCGATCTGAGCGGCGGCATTCCCGCCGAACTCGCCGAGCGTGAGATCAACGGCGTACTCCTCCAGTACCCCGGCGCCTCCGGTGCCGTGCGCGACCTGAAGCCCGTCGTCGAGCGGGCGCACGAGCTGGGCGCGGTCGTCACCGTCGCCGCCGATCTGCTCGCTCTGACGCTGCTCACCTCGCCCGGTGAGCTGGGCGCCGACATCGCCGTCGGTACGACACAGCGCTTCGGTGTGCCGATGGGCTTCGGCGGGCCGCACGCCGGATACATGGCCGTGCGCGAGAAGTTCGCGCGCAGCCTGCCCGGTCGGCTCGTCGGCGTCTCGGTCGACGCGGACGGCAACAAGGCGTACCGCCTCGCCCTGCAGACGCGCGAGCAGCACATCCGCCGCGAGAAGGCGACCAGCAACATCTGTACGGCTCAGGTGCTGCTCGCCGTGATGGCCGGGATGTACGCGGTCTATCACGGGCCGCAGGGCCTGAAGGCCATTGCTCTGCGCACCCACCGGTACGCCACGATCCTCGCCGCGGGTCTGGCGGCGGGCGGTGTCGAGGTCGTCCACGAGGCGTACTTCGACACGCTCACCGTACGGGTGCCGGGCAGGGCCGCCGAGATGCTCGCGGCTGCCCGGCAGGGCGGGGTCAACCTCCACCTCGTGGACGCGGACCACCTCTCCCTCTCCTGCGACGAGACGACCACGCGGGCCCAGCTGGGCGCCGTCTGGTCGGCGTTCGGCGTCGACGGTGATGTCGCCGCACTGGACGCGACGGCCCAGGACACGCTGCCGGGCCCGTTGTTGCGTACCGACGAGTACCTTGCGCACCCGGTCTTCCACCAGTACCGCTCGGAGACCGCGATGCTGCGCTACCTGCGCCGCCTCGCGGACCGCGACTACGCGCTCGACCGGGGCATGATCCCCCTCGGCTCGTGCACCATGAAGCTCAACGCGACCACCGAGATGGAGCCGGTCACCTGGCCCGAGTTCGGACAGCTGCACCCCTTCGCGCCGGCCGAGCAGGCGCAGGGATACCTCACGCTCATCCGTGAGCTTGAGGAGCAGCTCGCCGAGGTCACCGGGTACGACAAGGTGTCGCTCCAGCCCAACGCCGGTTCGCAGGGTGAGCTGGCCGGGCTGCTGGCCGTCCGCGGATATCACCGGGCCAACGGCGACGAGCAGCGCACCGTCTGCCTGATCCCGTCCTCCGCGCACGGCACCAACGCGGCCAGCGCCGTGATGGCCGGCATGAAGGTCGTCGTCGTGAAGACCGCCGAGGACGGCGAGATCGATGTCGAGGACCTGCGTGCCAAGATCGAGCAGCACCGTGACCAGCTGTCCGTGCTGATGATCACGTACCCCTCGACGCACGGTGTGTTCGAGGAGCACGTCGCCGACATCTGCGCGCGGGTGCACGAGGCGGGCGGCCAGGTCTACGTGGACGGCGCCAACCTCAACGCGCTGGTCGGGCTCGCCAAGCCGGGACACTTCGGCGGCGACGTCTCGCACCTCAACCTGCACAAGACGTTCTGCATCCCGCACGGCGGCGGCGGCCCGGGCGTCGGCCCGGTCGGGGTGCGCGCCCACCTGGCGCCGTACCTGCCCAACCACCCGCTGCAGCCCGCCGCGGGCCCGGAGACGGGCGTGGGCCCGGTCTCCGCCGCTCCCTGGGGCTCCGCGGGCATCCTGCCGATCTCGTGGGCGTACGTCCGTCTCATGGGCGGTGAGGGGCTCAAGCGGGCCACCCAGGTCGCCGTCCTCAGTGCCAACTACGTGGCCAAGCGCCTGGAGCCGCACTACCCGGTCCTCTACACCGGTCCCGGCGGGCTGGTGGCGCACGAGTGCATCATCGACCTGCGGCCGCTGACCAAGGCGACCGGTGTGAGCGTCGACGACATCGCCAAGCGGCTCATCGACTACGGGTTCCACGCGCCGACGATGTCGTTCCCGGTGGCCGGCACGCTGATGATCGAGCCCACCGAGAGCGAGGACCTCACCGAGCTGGACCGGTTCTGCGACGCGATGATCGCCATTCGCGCGGAGATCGAACAGGTCGGCTCGGGAGCGTGGGCGGCGGACGACAACCCGCTGCGCAACGCTCCGCACACCGCGGCCGCGCTCGGCGACGCGTGGGAGCGCGCGTACAGCCGCGAGGAGGCCGTCTTCCCGGCCGGGGTCTCGGCCGCCGACAAGTACTGGCCGCCGGTGCGGAGGATCGACCAGGCGTACGGCGACCGGAACCTGGTCTGTTCCTGCCCGCCGCTGGACGCCTACCAGGAGTAGTCGCCGCGGTTCGCTGTCGGACATGCGTCGGGGCCGGTTCGGGGGGAGTGCTTCCCGGGCCGGCCCCGTTCTTGTCCCCGGACGGCCTGCCCCGCCGTCCGTGGTGCGCCGTGCCGCTCAGGCGGCGGTCATCACGTCCAGGGCCGGCGGCCGGTGGGGAGCGATGATCCGGCCGTCCGGCAGGATCTCACCGGTGTCCTCGAAGAGCAGGACGCCGTTGCACAGCAGGCTCCAGCCCTGCTCCGGGTGGTGCGCCACGAGGAGCGCTGCCTCCCGGTCGGCGGAGTCGGCTGTCGGGCACGGTCGCTGGTGCTGGCACATTGATGGGATCTTTCGCTTCGGTGTGAGGTCGGTGATCGATGTGGTGTCTGTCCCGCGGCTGGAACTGGTGTTCATGGCCGCCCCCCGTTTGTCAGATGGTCCGGAACCCAGTGTTGCCCTACGGGCTGTAATCCGCAGGGATTTAGCGGCAGCACTCCTCACAGGTTGATGACGCACCAGCCGCGCGGACGGTTCATCCCAACTGGACTGTCCCTTCGGGTGGTTCGGAATGGCCGGATAGGGCTAGTCCGTCTGGGCCGGGAGTGCGCTGCGTCCTCTCCACGTCACTCCACGCAACGTCCTGCCCATCGGGTCACCGGGCACGGCAATGTGCCCCGCGGCCGGTGTGGCCGGCCGCGGGGCACGAAGGTGGGGGTGCGCTCAGGCGGGTGAGCCGAGCAGCGGGGTGGGCGTCGGCGTGAGCCGATGGGTCAGGACGGGCAGCAGTTCGCCCACGCGGTGCGGGCGGTGTGCCGCGATTCCCGGCGGGGCGGGCGCCAGCGGCACCAACAGGTCGGTGGCGGCGAGCCGGCCCTCGGCGCCGTCGGCGGTGAAGTCGCCGTGCAGCCAGAGCGTGAGCATGTAGAGCTCGGGTACGGACAGCAGTCGTGGCTGGTACGACCCGGGCACCGTCTCCGCCTGGCGCAGGGCGCGCTCGGTCGCGGTGACGTACGGGCCCTCGAAGAAGTGGGAGAAGGCCCAGCCGTCGGGGGTCAGTCTCGTTTCCGCTGCGGCTACGGCGCGCTCGTGGCAGCGGACGAGGAAGCGCCATCCCGCGAGCCGGGTGGCGGGGGTGCCCGCCGGGGTGATCCGGTCGAGCACATGGACGGGCAGCGGCAGTTCGGCGGTGAGTGGTCCCTGGGTGTCGCGCAGGGACGGGGTACGCGCATCACGGACCGCGGTGGGGGAACCGAGGGCGGTGAGGACGGTGCGCAGTGCGGGCGCGGGAGCAGGGGGCACGTGCAGCGGCATGATCGGTCGCCTCTCATTCGACAGGCATGGCGGCGCTGGGCGGGGGCGGACGGCGCTGTCAGCTCTCGGGTCAAAGGGGCGGGGGTGCGGAGTCTGTTGCCGAGGGGATGCCTGTTGCGCGGTGTCCGGCGCGCATGCTCGCGCAGTTGCCGAAAGGCCCTGGTAGCTCAGCTACGAGATCCTTTCGGCACCTTTGCGACCGCACACACCGGACGCCGCGCGGCCTGCCCTTCGGGCGGACGACGTCACTTCGACGACAGACCCTGTGACCGCGAGCGCCAACTCTCTGCCTCGTTCGCGCAGTTTATACGACACGTGTTCAGACGATGTTTCGTCTAGCCGTTCCACTCGCCGAGAACAAGGGGTAATCAGGTCGCCGTTACGTGTGTTTGATCCCGGTTCTTCGGGGGTACCCGCCCATGACCTCGGTGTATTCCATCGAAGCGGACGGCCGATTCTCGTCGGAGTTTTTCACGACAGGGCCGACCGTCCAGAAAGAACGGCGCTTCATGCCTCGTGAATGTGCCCCGAGAAAACTGAGTTCAGCGTAGCGACCGGGAACAGACACCGGGGCGTTATCGATCACATTGCCTGGGCATCATCCCCCGTGACCGGGACACCAGCGGCCGGTTCTTCGGGCTGCCCAGTCGAGGGAGGGAAGCTTCGATGGGGGAGAAGGTCGTGGCGGGGACGATCGGTCTGTCCGACCGCCGGCGGTACCGGGAAAAGCTCCAGCGGTGCCTGGAGGGTCTGGAGCGGTTGCTGGCGGAGAAGCAGTTCGACCGTCCCAGGAATCTCATGGGCCTGGAGATAGAGCTGAATCTGGCAGGTCCTGACGGCATGCCGAGAATGATGAATGCGCAAGTACTCGAACGTATAGCGAGCCGTGATTTCCAAACAGAACTCGCCATGTTCAATCTGGAAGTCAACATCGCTCCCCACCGGCTGGAGGGCCGGGTATTCGACCGGCTCACCGAGGAGCTGCGCACTTCCCTCGCGTACGCCCACCGCAAGGCGAACGAGGTCGACGCGGGAATCGTGATGATCGGCATTCTGCCGACCCTCGCCCGTGACGACCTGGTCTCCGCGAACCTTTCCGCCGTGGACCGTTACCGGCTGCTCAACGAGCAGATCGTCGCCGCCCGCGGGGAGGACTTCACGCTGGACATCGAGGGCGTGGAGCGGCTCAGCTGCACCTCGGCGTCCATCGCGCCCGAAGCGGCGTGCACCTCTGTGCAGTTGCACCTTCAGGTCACCCCGGACCGGTTCGCCGGCGTGTGGAACGCCGCGCAGATCGCGGTTGCGGCACAGATCGCGGTGGGCGCCAACTCGCCGTTCCTCTTCGGCCGTGAGCTGTGGCGCGAGTCCAGGCCCCCGCTGTTCCAGCAGTCCACCGACACCCGTTCGCCCGAGCTCCAGGCGCAGGGAGTGCGGCCGCGCACCTGGTTCGGCGAACGGTGGATCTCCTCGGCGTACGACCTGTTCGAGGAGAACCTGCGCTTCTTCCCTCCCCTGCTGCCTCTCTGCGACGAGGAGGACCCGCTGCGCGTCCTCGATGAGGGCGGCACACCGCGGCTCGCCGAACTCGTGCTCCACAACGGCACCGTCTACCGCTGGAACCGCCCGGTGTACGGCATCGACGACGGCGTCCCGCATCTGCGGGTCGAGAACCGCGTACTGCCCGCGGGCCCCACCGTGATCGACGTCGTCGCCAACGCGGTCTTCTACTACGGACTGGTGCGCGCGCTCGCCGCGGAGACGCGGCCGGTCTGGACCCGGCTGCCCTTCGAGGCCGCGGCCGCCAACTTCGACCAGGCCTGCCGGTACGGCATCGACGCTCAGCTGGAGTGGCCGCGGCGCGGCAGGTACGGCGGGGTCGCGAAGATACCCGCGGTGCAGCTGGTGCGGGACGAACTGCTGCCGCTCGCGGCGGCGGGCCTGGACGCGTGGGGCGTCGAGCCGGCCGACCGCGACCTCTACCTCGGCGTGATCGAGGAGCGGTGCAAGCGCGGGATCAACGGTGCCTCCTGGCAGTCCCGTACGTTCCACAAGGCGCTGGAGAGCGGTATGGGACGGGATGCCGCGCTGGCCGCCACGACGAAGCGGTACAGCGAGCTGATGCACCTCGGCGAGCCGGTGCACACCTGGCCGGTCGGGCTGCCGGAGCCGGCCGTTCCGCTGAGGTGACGAAAGATGAGCTCTTATTGTTCAGTTCTTATTGCATCAGTTCTTGTCGACCAGTTCTTGTCGACCAGGCCTTGTTGATCAGCTCTTGTCGCCGGCCTGCACGACGGCCTTGAGGATCACCGAGTGGATCTGGGACGGGTCGGTCACCAGATGTCCCGAGCCGCCGGTCGCCTCGGCGATCTTGTTCAGCTCGTTCTTGTCGGCCGCAGGCCCCACGGCGATCGCGATCAGGGGTACGGGACGCTGCGGGTCGGTGGCCTCGCGGAGTTCGGCGATCAGGCGGGAGCGCGAGATGCTCCCGGGGTCTTCGTTCACTCCGTCGGTCAGCAGGACCACCGCGTTGAACTTGCCCTTGGTGTAGGCGGCCGTGGCCGCCTTGTACGCGGCCAGCGTGGTGTCGTACAGGCCGGTCGCCCCGTTCTTGACCGGCTTGAGGTCGCTGAAGGCCGCCGACAGCCGGTCCCGCTGGGTGGTGCCGCCCACCTGGTCGCCGAGCCGGTCGGTCGGTACGAGGACGCGGTAGTCGCGCTTGCCGTCGAGTTTCGTGGAGAACTTCCACAGCCCGATCTCGTCCTCGGGGGTGAAGGTGGCCAGGGCCTGGAGCAGCGCCGCCTTGGTCACGTTCATCCGGGACTCGCTGGTGCCCGGCACCGGGTCCGACATGGAGGAGGAGGCGTCGACGACGGTGGTGAGACGCGCGCTCTGCACCGTGATAGTCCACATGCCGAGGGCTTCCTCGACCGCCTTGTCCGTGGCCGGCCTCTCCGGGACGTCCTTGTACGGCTGCGGGGCGCGGCCGCCGGCTCCGGCCACCGTCTCGGCCGGGATGTCGTCCTCGTCCGTACGGAAGCCGTGCTTCTCCAGAATTTTGCGTCCCTGGGGCTCGCCGAGGAGTGTCATGAACCGCAGTGCGGCGCGGCTCTCGTCCGTGGTCAGGGTGGGCTCGTCGACCAGCGCGAACGGATGGTCGAGGCGGGGCGCGCCGTCCTTCGGGTAGAAGAGGTCGAGATCGTCGCCGCTGTCCGCCGACGCGTTGTACGCGAACGCCGCCTGCTCGGAGAGGATCAGTGCCTGGTTGCGCTTCGGGTTGCCCTGCTCGGTGCCGGAGAGGTCGCGCGGCAGGGTGTCCAGGAGCTGGCTGTCGCTGTCGGAGGTGCGTTGCGAGAGGGCCTTCGCGGTGGCCGCCGCGAGTGTGTCGCCGCCCTTCGTCCGGCCCGCCGTCTCGGCCAGCTGGGTCAGCGCGAGCAGGCCGGTGGCGCTGCGCGAGGGGTCGCCCGCGCCGAGTTTCAGACGGTCGCTCGTCATGGTCGCACCGGCCAGTTCGGTCCAGGAGTACGTCTTCCTGGGCCAGCCGAGGGACTTCGCGGCCGTCGGGATCATGGCGACACCGACGGGTGAGATGGCGACATTGCCCGCCGGTGTGACCGGAATCGACTGGCCGTCCGCCGTGACCCTGTTCACCCACACGCTGGAGTCCGGCACCCACACCTCGAAGTCGGTCGCGCTCTTGCTCCTCGACCGCAGGGCGTCCGTGATCTTGTACGTGTCCTGGGCGGACACGCGGATGTCGAGGCAGCTGCCGTCGGACGTCACGTCGTTGTCCCGGGCGTAGTCGGCCGCGTCCTTGAGCGCGGGTGCGATGCCGGGAGCGGCGGCGATCCTCAGCCGTACGGAGCTGTCCCAGCAGGACGAGCCGAAGGAGAGCAGGCCACCGTCGACCGCGACGGCGGTGCCGCCGACGACGGCGAGTACGAGGCCCGTCGCGAGCGCCACGCTACGGCGCCGCGTGTGTGACCGGGGGGCGGTGACGCCCCTGCGCAACCCGTCGGGCAAGCTGTGACGTCCCATGGCGGTGGTGCCTCTCCCTGATCGAGCATCGAGCCTGGAGTCGTTGAAGTCGTTGAAGTCGTTAAAGCCGATGAAGCCGATGAAGATGAAACCGTGAAAGGGCCGAATGGTATGGCACGGGGGAGGCGCCCCCTACAGGGCGTCCGTTTTCCGGCGGCCTGTCACACACGATCTTCGCAACTTCTTTCGAGACCCTAGCGGGGCGAAGATGGGCATGAGGCGGGATTACGCAACTGGAGGCTTGAGTGCAGGTGGGGCAGGGGCCGGTGGCTGATTCTTTTGCCGAGGAACGGCCCGCGCGGCGGATTCTCCGCGACGAGACGCTGCTCGTACTGGGGGTCTCGCTCGGGGCGAGCGGCGTCTCCGCGCTGATCAGCTTTGTCGGTTCGGTCACCAGGCCGGGAGGTCTGAAGGACCAGGCGGCCACGCTCAACGCCTCGGCCGCGCCGGGCCGTCCATGGCTCGATCTGGCATGGCAGCTGTTCGGCATCGCGTCCGCGCTGGTGCCGGTCGCCCTCGTCGCGCACTTTCTGCTCCGTGAGGGCAAAGGGCTGCGCACGCTGGGCTTCGACCGCACGCGCCCCTGGCCCGACCTCGCGCGCGGCGCCGGGATCGCCGCGGTCATCGGCAGCTCGGGCATCGCCTTCTACCTGGCGGCCCGCGGGCTCGGGTTCAACCTCACCGTGGTGCCGGAGGCGCTGCCCGAGGTGTGGTGGAAGTATCCGGTGCTGATTCTCTCCGCGCTCCAGAACTCGGTCCTGGAGGAGGTCATCGTCGTCGGGTATCTGCTGCGCCGGCTCGGCCAGTTGGGCTGGACGCCGGTCACCGCCCTGGTGGCGAGCTCGGTGCTGCGCGGCTCGTACCACCTCTACCAGGGCATCGGTGGGTTCATCGGCAACATGGTGATGGGCGTCGTCTTCGTCTACCTGTACCGCCGCTGGGGCCGGATCGGGCCGCTGGTGGTCGCCCACTCCCTGCTCGACATCGGGGCGTTCGTGGGATACGCGCTGCTGGCGGGGAAGGTGGACTGGCTGCCCACGGCGTGAGCGAGGCGGTCGGCCGGCTGCGGGTCGGCGGACGCGGAGCATGCATGGGGCGAGCATGCGAGAGACGAGCACGCGAGGGGCGTACGGGTGGGCCGTACGCCCCTTTGCCGCTGCCTGCGGCCGTTCCACGGTGCTCACACGAGCAGTTCGCCCTCGATCACGGTGACCGCGCGGCCCAGGAGCAGGGTGCGGTCGCCCCGTAGCTCCGTGCGGACCCGTCCGGAGCGGGGCGAGGCCTGGAGCCCGGTGAGACTCGTACGGCCGAGGCGCTCGGACCAGAACGGGGCGAGGGCCGTGTGGGCGCTGCCGGTGACCGGGTCCTCGTCGATGCCGATGTTGGGGAAGAAGCAGCGGGAGACGAAGTCGTAGTCCCCGGAGGGGTTCTCGGCACGGGCTGTGGCGATGATGCCGCGCTCGGAGTGGCGGCCGAGGGACGCGAGGTCGGGGGCCAGGCCCAGGACCGTCTTCTCGTCGGCGAGTTCGACGAGCAGGTCACCGATGTTCGGGCCGGTGTCATGGGCGGTGAGCGGCTCGGCGCCCAGGGCCTCGGCGACGCCCGGCGGGATCTCGACCGCGGTGAGCGGGGCGGTCGGGAAGTCCATGGTGACGGAGCCGTCGTCGAGCGAGGTCGCGACGAGCACGCCGCTGCGCGTCGCGAACCGCACGGGCCCCCGGGCGGCTCCCGTGGTGGCCAGCACGTGTGCGGTGGCGAGTGTCGCGTGGCCGCACATCGCGACCTCGGCGGCGGGGGTGAACCAGCGAAGCGCCCAGTCGGCCTCTCCGCCCTTCGGGAGGGGATGGGCGAACGCCGTCTCGGCGTGGTTGACCTCCAGGGCCACGTTCTGCAGCCAGGTGTCGTCCGGGAAGGACGTGGCGGCGTCGAGGAGGAGGACCCCGGCCGGGTTGCCGGCGAAGGGGCGGTCGGTGAAGGCGTCGACGATACGAATCCGCATGTCCCGGACGTTAGGCCCTGAACACAGGCGCGGGCCAAGGCCAATCCGGGATCGGTGGATACGTGGGCTCTCCTCGGCAACTTTCGGCGGGACCTTGTCAGGCGACCGGTTCCGATATATCGTTGACGCATCGCGACAGGTCAACGATGGAATGGAGTGATTGCGATGCGTTCCCATGGAGAGGAATACGGACCGGGTGGTTTCGGCCCCGGTCATGGACGTGGCCGTGGACATGGCCGGGGTGGCCCCGGCGGTCCCGGTGGCCCTGGCGGTCCCGAAAGGGGCGGCTTCGAGGGGCTGCGTGCGGCCTTCGGTCCCTTCGGGCCCGGTTTCGGTGGTCCCGGTTTCGGCCCGGGCCCCTGGGGCGGGCGCGGAGGCCGGGGCGGACCGCGCGGCAGGGCGCGGCGCGGTGATGTACGCGCGTCGATCCTGGCCCTGCTCAAGGACCGGGCCATGCACGGCTACGAGATGATCCAGGAGATCGCCGAGCGCAGCGGCGGGGCGTGGAAGCCCAGCCCCGGCTCGGTGTACCCGACCCTTCAGCTGCTGGAGGACGAAGGTCTGATCAGCAGCGCGACCGAAGGGGGCAAGAAGCTGTTCTCGCTGACCGAGGAGGGTCGAGCCGCGGCCGAGGAGGGTCCGGACGCACCCTGGGAGGACGCGGGACGCGGGGTCGACTGGGAGGCGCTGAGCGACATCCGGCAGGCCGGCTTCGGTCTGATGGAGGCGTTCGGGCAGGTCTGGAAGACCGGCAGCAAGGAGCAGCGCGAGAAGGCGCTGTCCCTCATCAACGAAACGCGCAAGAAGCTGTATCTGATCCTCGCCGACGAGGACTGATGGCCCACCCGGCCCACCCGGCCCAACAGGCCGCGACAAGGGGGTACTTCGACTCTGAAGTACCCCCTTCGTGTGTGTTCGTGCGTGCGCCCGCCGGGGATTACGGGACAGCCCTTAGGTGACCAGCCCGCTCAGTTTGCGCAGGGACTCGTCGAGGGCCGCCGTCGCCGAGTCCTTCAGTTTGCCCGCCATGAGGGAGACGGCGGCGCCCGTGAACTCGCCGTCGATACGGACCGTGGTGGCCTCCCCCTCGGGGATCAGCGTGTAGCGCGTGGCGACGGTCACGGCCATCGGGCCCTTGCCGCGGATCGCGAGCGTACGGGCCGTTTCCAGTTCCTCGATGGTCCAGTTGACCTCGGCGGGGAAGCCCATGAGCTTCATGTTCTCCTCGAAGGTGCCCCCTACTTCCAATTTCTCGGGGCCTCCTTTCGGGAAGCTGGTGTGGGTGGAGTTCCACTCGCCGTACGAGGAGAAGTCCGTGAGCTGCGCCCATACCTTCTCGGCGGGCGCCTCGATCCGTGCTTCCGCGCTGACTTCGGCCATGCGGCCACCCCCTTGTCTCGGGCGCTGCGCCCGGCGCAGCTGGCTACGGTGTCGCGGAACGTAGCCGCAGAGAGCCGAACATTCAATACTGATGAACCGTCAGTAAGTGAGTGGGGCCGGCACTTGCTCTCCATGTCCCGGTGGACGAGCGCCGGAGCGGCATGGTTGCGCGAGGGGCGTTGGGCAAGGCGGCGCGCGCCCCCGAGGGGAAACGGGGCGATGTCATCCGTAAGGAGGAGGGGTTGGACACCGGCCCCACCTTGTGTCGGACGTGAAAATGCTTCCCCGCGAGGATGACCGGGTGAGGGGCGACTGATGGGGTGGGGTATGTGCAACAAGGTATTCCCCATCAGCAGGCCGCCGAGCGCGGCCCGGTAGGCGTGGACGTCGAGGCCCACCTCAGCGCGCAACTGGCCGCGGTGGTCGCCGGTGCGCGCAGACGGGTGGTGCGGGACGGGGACCGGCAGATCGACACGGCCCACCTGCTGCATACGCTCCTGGAGTCGGACCCCGAGGTGCGCGAGGCCTTCGGAAGCGGCCCGCAGGTCGCCCGGCTGCTCGGCTATCTCGTCCAGCGCAGCATCGGCTACGGACTCCGCTGGCAGAGCTCCGTGGAGGACACCGGCGCCATCGCGACCGTGAGCGGGGACGGCTGGTCGCCGGTGGCGGCCGGCGTCATGGCAGCCGCGTACGAGCGGGCCACGCGGCGGGGTGAGCGGCTCGCGGCCGGAGTCGACCTCCTCGCCGCGCTCGTCGCCGAACCGAAGTCGCGGGCCGTGGAGGTGCTGGGTCGCGCGGGGGTCGACGCGGGGGAGCTGCTGGCACGCCTGGACGGGGCGGCGGGGCACGAGCAGGGCGTCGAGGCCTGAGGCGTGCGCGGGGCGCGCCGTCGGCTCGGGGTGTTCGCGGGCGCGTGCATGCCGACCGGTCGTGTTCGTAGGAGCAGCGGGCAGGAGCAGCGGTCGGGCAGGAGCAGCGGGTCGGCGCGCGTCCAGTCGTTGAGACAGGTGTCAATGGGGGTGACGCTCATGTCGTCGGCTGTCATCATGTGCCGATGTATAGGTCGGAGAGTGGTCACGGCAACCGCGGCAGAGGCGTCGGACTGGGGCTCGCGCTCGGGTCGGCGGTCGCCTTCGGAGGATCGGGCGTCGCCGCCAAGCCGCTGATCGAGGCGGGTCTCGACCCCCTGCACGTGGTGTGGCTGCGCGTCGCGGGCGCCGCGCTGGTCATGCTGCCGCTGGCCGTGCGCCACCGGGGCCTGGTGCGTGAACGCCCCGCGCTGCTCGTCGGCTTCGGGCTGCTGGCCGTCGCGGGTGTCCAGGCGTGCTACTTCGCCTCGATCTCCCGGATACCCGTAGGGGTCGCGCTGCTCGTCGAGTACCTGGCGCCGGCGCTGGTCCTCGGGTGGGTGCGGTTCGTGCAGCGCCGGCCCGTCACCCGGGCCGCCGCTCTCGGGGTCGTCCTCGCCGTCGGCGGTCTCGCCTGCGTCGTCGAAGTGTGGGCGGGGCTCAGCTTCGACGTCCTCGGCCTGGTGCTCGCGCTCGGCGCGGCCTGCTGCCAGGTCGGCTACTTCGTCCTGTCCGACCAGGGCGGCGACGCGGGCGAGCAGGCGCCGGCCCCGCTCGGCGTCATCGCGTACGGACTGCTCGTCGGTGCGCTCGTCCTGACGGTCGTGGCGCGGCCGTGGAGTATGGACTGGTCGGTCCTGCGGGGCAGTACGGACATGGACGGGACGTCCGTCGCGGCCTCGCTGCTGCTGGGCTGGATCGTGCTGATCGCGACCGTCGTCGCCTACGTGACCGGCGTCCAGGCGGTGCGCAGGCTCTCGCCCCAGGTGGCGGGGGTCGTGGCGTGCCTGGAGGCGGTCATCGCGACCGTGCTCGCCTGGGTCCTGCTCGGAGAGCACCTCTCGGCGCCCCAGATCATCGGCGGCACGGTGGTGTTGTGCGGTGCCTTCATCGCGCAGACGTCCGCGCCCGCGAAGGCCTCGCAGACGCCGGTGGCGCGTGGCTCCGCGGACGCCGAGAGCGAGTTGTCCGGGCAGGGAACCGCCGTCTGACCCGGGGGCTGTCCGGGCGCTGTGAGCGTCAGAGAGTCGTGAGGTAGTCGGGGACCTCGATACCGGGTGCCAGGTCGTCGGCCGGCACGGGCGCCCCGTGGCTCGTGCGGACCGGGAGGACTCCGGTCCAGTGGGGCAGGCCGAGGTCCTCGGGCTCGTCGTTCGGGCCGCCGGTGCGCAGCTTGGCCGAGACCTCGTCGAGGTCGAGGCGCAGTACGGCGGTGGCGGCCAGCTCCTTGGCGTTGGCGGGCCTGGAGTCGTACGAGCGGCCGGGCACCACGTGGTCGACCAGCGCGTCCAGGGCCTCCCGCTTCTCGTCCGGGTCCGTCACCGGGTGCGCCACGCCGTGCACCATCACCGAGCGGTAGTTGATCGAGTGGTGGAAGGCCGAGCGGGCCAGCACGAGCCCGTCGACGTGCGTGACCGTGAGGCAGACCGGCAGCCCCGCGTCGGTCTCCCCTGCCATCCGCAGCGGGCGCGAACCCGTCGAACCGTGCACGTAGAGCCGCTCGCCGACCCGCCCGTACAGCGTGGGCAGCACGACCGGCACCCCGTCCCGTACGAACCCGAGGTGGCAGACGTACCCCTCGTCGAGGATCGAGTGCACCATCGCGTGGTCGTACGCGGCGCGTTCCCGGGAGCGGGTGGGGACGGTGCGGTCGGTGGGGGTGTAGGC
>NZ_LIPP01000284.1 GCF_001418335.1 Streptomyces aurantiacus
GGCCGGTGACACTCGCGCCCAGTGCGAGCAGGCTCACGCGTCGCGAGATCCGGACGGCCCGTTCGATGTCCCCCACCCGCACGGTACGGGGCGGGCCGTGCGGGTGGGGGACATCGAACGGGCCGTCCGGCTCTCGCGACGCGTGAGCCTGCTCGCACTGGGCGCGAGTGTCACCGGCCGGCTGCTCGCCACATCGCTCACCGAGTCGCTTGCCAGGAAAGGGCGTACGTCATGAGCGCGGGGCCGAGCCGAGCACCTGGCGGTGGTCTGCTCGTCGCCGGGACCACGTCCGACGCGGGCAAGAGCGTCGTGACCGCCGGGATCTGCCGGTGGCTGGTGCGCCAGGGTGTGAAGGTCGCGCCGTTCAAGGCGCAGAACATGTCGCTGAACTCGTTCGTGACGCGGGAGGGCGCGGAGATCGGGCGCGCGCAGGCCATGCAGGCGCAGGCCGCCCGCGTGGAACCCAGCGTGCTCATGAACCCCGTACTGCTCAAACCGGGCAGTGACCGCAGCAGCCAGGTCGTCCTGATGGGGAAGCCCGTGGGCGAGCTGAGCGCGCGCGGCTACCACGGCGGGCGCCAGGAGGCGTTGCTCGGGACCGTCCTCGACTGTCTGGCCGAGTTGCGGGGCACGTATGACGCGGTGATCTGTGAGGGGGCGGGCAGTCCCGCCGAGATCAATCTGCGGCGGACGGACATCGTGAACATGGGGATCGCGCGGGGCGCGCGGCTGCCCGTGCTCGTGGTGGGGGACATCGACCGCGGCGGTGTCTTCGCCTCCTTCTTCGGGACGGTCGCCCTGCTGTCCCGCGAGGACCAGGAGCTCGTCGCCGGGTTCCTCGTCAACAAGTTCCGCGGCGACGTGTCCCTGCTCGAACCGGGGATCGACATGCTGCACGGGCTCACCGGGCGGCGCACCTACGGCATCCTGCCCTTCCGGCACGGGCTCGGCATCGACGAGGAGGACGGTCTTGCGATGTCCTCACGCGGCTCGATACGGGATTCGGAGGTGTCGGGGGTCTCCTCCCCCGTCGGCGAGGACATCCTGCGGGTCGCCGTCTGCGCGGTCCCGCTGATGTCCAACTTCACGGACCTGGACGCGCTGGCCGCCGAACCGGGCGTCGTCGTGCGGTTCGTGGACCGGGCCGAGGAACTGGCCGACGCCGACCTCGTCGTCGTACCCGGCACCCGGGGCACGGTCAGGGCCCTGGAGTGGCTGCGGCGGCGCGGCCTCGCGGACGCCCTGGCGCGCAGGGCCGCCGAAGGGCGCCCCGTGCTGGGCATCTGCGGCGGCTTCCAGCTCCTCGGCGCGCACATCGAGGACGAGGTCGAGTCCGGGGCCGGTGCCGTCGACGGGCTCGGACTCCTCCCGGTCCGCGTGCGGTTCGCGCGGGAGAAGACCCTCGCCCGGCCCGTCGGTGAGGCTCTCGGCGAACGGGTCGAGGGGTACGAGATCCATCACGGCGTCGCCCGGGTCACCGGTGGGGAACCCTTCCTGGACGGCTGCCGGGTCGGCGAGGTCTGGGGTACGCACTGGCACGGCTCGCTGGAGTCGGACGGCTTCCGGCGCGCCTTCCTGCGTGAGGTGGCCGCCGCCGCGGGGCGCAGGTTCGTACCGGCCCCCGACACATCGTTCGCGGGGCTGCGCGAGGAGCAACTCGACCGGCTGGGCGATCTGATCGAGGAACACGCGGACACGGACGCGCTGTGGCGGCTCATCGAGTCCGGCGCGCCGGCGGGACTGCCCTTCATTCCCCCGGGGGCGCCCGTATGAGCCCACTCGAAGACTGTCTGCGCCGACTGGGCAATTTTGACCACTTGGGATATTCGCAAAGCTCGGAACATTCGGGACATTTGGAGGACGACAACCAGTGAGTACCCCGTTTCCGTTCACGGCCGTGGTCGGTCAGGACGACCTGCGGCTCGCGCTGCTGCTGAACGCCGTGTCACCAGCGGTGGGCGGTGTCCTCGTCCGCGGCGAGAAGGGCACGGCCAAGTCCACGGCCGTACGCGCCCTCTCGGCGCTCATGCCGCGGGTCGACGTCGTCGCGGGGTGCCGCTTCTCCTGTGCGCCCGCCACGCCCGATCCGGCGTGCCCGGACGGTCCCCACGAGGCGGGGGCGGGGGTGTCCCGGCCGGCCCGGATGGTCGAACTGCCCGTGGGCGCCTCCGAGGACCGGCTTGTGGGCGCGCTGGACATCGAGCGGGCGCTCGCGGAGGGCGTGAAGGCCTTCGAGCCCGGCCTGCTGGCCGACGCCCACCGCGGCATCCTGTACGTGGACGAGGTCAACCTCCTCCACGACCACCTGGTCGACCTGCTCCTTGACGCGGCCGCGATGGGTGCCTCGTACGTGGAGCGCGAGGGCGTCTCCGTACGGCATGCCGCGCGGTTCCTGCTCGTCGGGACCATGAACCCCGAAGAGGGCGAGCTGCGGCCGCAGTTGCTCGACCGGTTCGGGCTCACCGTCGAGGTCGCGGCCTCGCGCGAGCCCGGCCGGCGGGTGGAGGTCGTGCGGCGGCGGCTCGCGTACGACGACGACCCGGACGGGTTCGCGACGCGCTGGGCCGGTGAGGAGTCGGACGTACGGGCGCGGATCGTGGCCGCGCGGGAACTGTTGCCGTCGGTGCGGCTCGGCGACGGCGCGCTGCTGCAGATCGCGGCGACCTGCGCGGCGTTCGAGGTGGACGGCATGCGGGCCGACATCGTGATGGCCAGGACCGCCGCCGCGCTGGCCGCCTGGGCGGGGCGGACCGACGTACTGGCCGAGGACGTGCGGCAGGCCGCGCTCCTCGCACTGCCGCACCGGCGCAGGCGCAATCCCTTCGACGCGCCGGGCCTCGACGAGGACAGACTCGACGAGACGCTGGAGGAGTTCGCCGCCGACGACGACACCGGCGGCTCTGACGGCTCCGGCGACGAGGATCCTGATCCGGACGGGCCCGGCGGCGGTGGGCGGCCCCCGCAGGACGGGCCCGACGACGGCAGCCACGGCGGCGACAACGAGGGTGGCAGCGACGGCAGCGAGGGTTCCGGGCAGGTGCCGCCGCAGGGTGGGTCCTCCGAGGACGACGGGCAGGCGCCGTCGCCCGGCGCGGGTGAGCAGTCCCCCGTACGGGCCGCCGAGCCCTTTCGTACGAAGATGCTGAGCGTGCCCGGCCTCGGCGAGGGGGCCGCCGGGCGGCGGTCGCGGGCGCGGACCGAGCACGGGCGCACCACTGGGGCGCGCCGGCCGCGCGGTGCGCTCACCAAGCTGCACCTGGCCGCGACCGTGCAGGCCGCGGCGCCCCATCAGCGGGTGCGCGGCCGGTCCGGGCCCGGCCTCGTCGTACGGCGGGACGATCTGCGGCAGGCCACGCGGGAGGGCCGCGAGGGGAACCTCGTGCTGTTCGTCGTGGACGCGTCCGGGTCGATGGCGGCCCGGCAGCGGATGAGCGCCGTGAAGGGGGCGGTGCTGTCCCTGCTCCTCGATGCCTACCAGCGGCGCGACAAGGTGGGGCTCGTGACCTTCCGCGGGTCCGCGGCCGAGGTGGCGCTGCCGCCCACGTCGTCGGTCGACGCGGCCGCCGTGCGGCTGGAGTCGCTGCCCACCGGTGGGCGTACGCCGCTCGCGGCCGGGCTGTTGCGGGCGCACGACGTGCTGCGCGTGGAGCGGTTGCGGGACCCTGCCCGGCGCGCGCTGGTCGTCCTGGTGACGGACGGGCGGGCCACGGGCGGGGCGGAACCGGTGGCACTCGCCGGGCGGGCCGCGCGGCTGTTCGCCGCCGACGGGGTCGCGTCCGTCGTCGTCGACTGCGAGTCGGGGCTCGTACGGCTCGGACTCGCCGGGCAGCTCGCGGGTGAACTCGGTGGCAGCGCGGTGACGCTCGACGAGCTGCGGGCCGACTCGATCGCCGGTCTGGTCAGGGATGTTCAGGGCAACGGCCGGATCAGTGGTCCGGGCAACAGCAGGAGGGCCGCGTAATGCCGCAGGGACAGCCGAGTGTCGTACCGGACGACGGGCTGACGACTCGTCAGCGACGGAACCGGCCGCTCGTCTTCGTGCACACCGGGATCGGCAAGGGCAAGTCCACCGCCGCCTTCGGGCTGGCGCTGCGCGCCTGGAACCAGGGGTGGCCCATCGGGGTGTTCCAGTTCGTCAAGTCCGCGAAGTGGAAGGTCGGCGAGGAGAACGCGCTGCGCGTCCTCGGTGCCAGCGGCGAGGGCGGGTCCGTCGACTGGCACAAGATGGGCGAGGGCTGGTCGTGGGTGCAGCGCGGCCTCCATGGGGACAACTCCAGCAACGAGGAGAAGGCCCGCGAGGGCTGGGAGCAGGTCAAGCGGGACCTCGCCGCCGAGACGTACAAGCTGTACGTGCTCGACGAGTTCGCGTACCCCATGCACTGGGGCTGGATCGACGTCGACGAGGTCGTGCGGGTGCTGCGGGACCGGCCCGGGACCCAGCACGTCGTCATCACCGGGCGCAACGCACCCGAGAAGCTGATCGAGTTCGCCGACCTCGTGACCGACATGTCCAAGGTCAAGCACCCGATGGACGCCGGTCAGAAGGGACAGAGAGGCATCGAGTGGTGATGTCCTCCGTCCCCCGGCTGGTCATCGCCGCGCCCTCGTCCGGGAGCGGCAAGACCACCGTGGCCACGGGACTGATGGCGGCGTTCGCCTCACGAGGGCTCGCCGTGTCCCCGCACAAGGTGGGGCCCGACTACATCGATCCCGGGTATCACTCGCTCGCCAGCGGGCGCGTGGGGCGCAATCTCGACTCCTACATGTGCGGGGAGGAGCTGATCGCGCCACTGTTCGCGCACGGGGCGCGTGGGTGCGATCTCGCCGTGGTCGAGGGTGTGATGGGGCTGTTCGACGGGGCCGCGGGGGAAGGCGAGCTGGCCTCCACCGCTCATGTGGCGAAGTTGCTGCGTGCGCCTGTGGTGCTGGTGGTGGACGCCTCTTCGCAGTCACGGTCGGTGGCCGCGCTCGTGCACGGGTTCGCCTCCTGGGACCCCGGGGTGCGGATCGGTGGGGTGATCCTCAACAAGGTCGCGTCCGACCGGCACGAGGTGCTGTTGCGGGAGGCGATGGATCAGTCGGGGGTGCCGGTGCTCGGTGTGCTGCGGCGGGCCGAGCAGGTGGGTACGCCGTCCCGGCACCTTGGTCTTGTGCCGGTCGCCGAGCGGCGGGGGGAGGCGGTTTCGGCTGTTGCGGCGATGGGGGCG
>NZ_LIPP01000285.1 GCF_001418335.1 Streptomyces aurantiacus
GCTTGGCGCGCGGTTCCCCGCACCCCTGGTGGGCGACGGGGGCGTGCGCCGGTTGTGCTACTGCGCCCCGTGGGGCGCGGGTGGGGGCTGTGCCTGGGCGAGGAGCTTCAGCGTCGCGTCTCCCGCTTCGGCGGGGGTCCAGCGGGCGCCCTTGTCGGCGCTGGGGCCGGGCCGCCAGCCGTCCATGACGGTGATCCGGCCGCCTTCGGTCTCGAAGACCCGGCCGGTGACACCGGTGCTCGCGGCGGAGCCGAGCCAGACGACGAGCGGTGACACGTTCTGCGGGGCCATCGCGTCGAAGCCGCTGTCCGGTGCCGCCATGGCCTGGGCGAAGGCCGCCTCGGTCATCCGGGTCCGCGCGGCCGGCGCGATGGCGTTGACCTGCACTCCGTAGCGCCCCATCTCGGCGGCGGCCACCAGGGTGAGTCCCACGATGCCGGCCTTGGCGGCGCTGTAGTTGCCCTGTCCGACGGCCCCCGAAAGGCCTGCTCCGGAGCTGGTGTTGACGACTCGGGCCCGCGGTACGCGTCCCGTCTTCGCCTGGGCCCGCCAGTGCGCGGCGGCGTGCTTCAGCGGCAGGAAGTGGCCTTTCAGGTGGACGCGCATGACGGCGTCCCAGTCGTCCTCGTCGAGGTTCACCAGCATCCGGTCGCGCAGGAACCCGGCGTTGTTCACGAGTGTGTCGAGTCGCCCGAAGGCGTCCACCGCCGTGTGTACGAGGGATGCGGCGCCCTCGGTCGTCGCGATGTCCCCGGCGTGCTCGACGGCCTCGCCGCCCGCCGCGGTGATCTCCTCGACGACCTGCCGGGCCGGGCTGTCGGCCCCGGGCGAGCCGTCGAGTCCGACGCCCAGGTCGTTGACGACAACCCGTGCCCCCTCGGCCGCGAAGGCGAGCGCGTGGGCCCGTCCGAGCCCGCGTCCGGCACCCGTGACGATCACCACCCGCCCGTCGCAGATGCCGCTGCCCCTACCGATTCCGGTGGCTGTGCCTGCGGCTTCGCCGCTGTTGCTGCCGGTGTCCGAGGTCATGTCGCTCTTCCTCACTCCTCCATGTTGACGGTCGCCGCGTCCAGGAAGGCGGGCCGCTCGCCGCCGCCGTGCACGAGGAGAGCCGCCCCGGTGATGTACGCGGCGGCGTCCGACGCGAGGAAGACGGCCGCCCTGCCGACGTCCACGGGCACGGCGAGCCGGCCCAGCGGGACGGTGCGGGAGACGGCCTCCACGCCGTCCTCGCCCCCGTAGTGCAGGCGGGACAGCTCGGTGCGGACCATCCCGACCACCAGTGTGTTGACCCGCACGTCCGGTGCCCATTCCACGGCCATCGAGCGCGCCAGGTTCTCCAGTCCGGCCTTGGCCGCCCCGTAGGCGGCCGTGCCGGGTGAGGGCCGGGTCCCGCTGACGCTGCCGATCATCACGATGGAGCCCCGGGCGCGCTTCAGCCGGTCGTACGCCGCCAGGGAGGCCGTCAGGGGCGCGACGAGATTGAGGCCGATCACGCGCGCGTGCCGCTCGGCATCCGTCTCGGCGTCCGTCTCGGCATCCGTCTCGGTATCCGTCTCCACGAGCAGCCGGTAGGGGGCGCCGCCCGCGTTGTTGACCAGGACGTCGAGCCGGGGCAGCCCGCCGAAGAAGGCACGTACGGCCGGTGGGTCGCGCAGGTCGAGGGGGGCGAACTCGACTCCGTCGAGCGGTGCTTGCGGTGGTCTGCGCGCGCAGACCACGACCTCGTCACCCGTTTCGGCGAACGCCCTGGCGATCCCGGCGCCGACGCCCCTGGTCCCGCCCGTGACCACCACGAGCCGCCTGTCAGGCAGTTGGCCCGCCCCTTTGTCCGGCGGTTCGTTCGGCCGCCTGTCCGGCCGCTCGCCCGGCCACTTGTCCACAGGGCCTCCCGCTCGTCGGTATTCGCTGTTACCTTCACATCAGACCGAACCTAACAAACGTTTGGTGGAAAGGTAGCTGATGCGTCCATGGGTGTCTCCACCTCGTCCCCGGAAAAAGGGATTTCCGTCGTCACGGTCGACTTCCCGCCGGTGAACGCGCTGCCGGTGAGCGGCTGGTTCGCGCTGGCCGACACCGTGCGCGCGGCGGGACGTGACGCCGGAATCCGCTGTGTGGTGCTGGCCGCCGAGGGGCGGGGGTTCAACGCGGGCGTGGACATCAAGGAGATACAGACGAAGGGCGACAGCGCCCTGCTCGGCGCCAACCGCGGCTGCGCCGAAGCCTTCGCGGCCGTGTACGAGTGCGAGGTGCCGGTGGTGGCGCAGGTTCACGGCTTCTGTCTGGGCGGCGGGATAGGCCTGGTGGGCAACGCGGACGCGATCGTGGCGAGCGACGACGCCACCTTCGGGCTGCCCGAGCTGGACCGGGGCGCGCTGGGCGCGGCCACGCATCTGTCCCGTCTGGTGCCCCAGCATCTGATGCGCGCGCTGTACTACACGTCGCGCACGGCGACCGCGGCCGAGCTGCACGGGCACGGGTCGGTGTGGCGGGTCGTGGCGCGCGACCGGTTGCGCCCGGCCGCGCTGGAGCTGGCCCGCGAGATCGCCGGCAAGGACGGCCGGCTGATCCGGCTCGCGAAGGCCGCGATCAACGGCATCGACCCCGTCGACGTGCGCCGCAGCTACCGCTTCGAGCAGGGCTTCACGTTCGAGGCGGGCCTCGGCGGCGTGGGTGACCGGGTCCGGGACACGTTCGGGAAGGCGGGCCGGTAGGTGGGCGACAAGACGATGACCGCGGACGAGGCCGTTTCCCGGCTGGAGAGCGGGACGACCCTCGGCATCGGAGGCTGGGGTTCCCGCCGCAAGCCGATGGCTCTCGTACGGGCACTGCTCCGCTCCTCGGTCACCGACCTCACGGTCGTCTCGTACGGCGGCCCGGACATCGGCATGCTGGCGGCGGCCGGGCGGATACGGAAACTGGTCGCCCCTTTCGCGACGCTCGACTCGATCCCGCTCGAACCGCACTACCGGGCGGCCCGCGAGAGCGGCTCCCTCGAACTGATGGAGATCGACGAGGCGATGTTCATGTGGGGGCTGCGGGCCGCCGCCAACCGGCTCCCGTTCCTGCCGGTGCGGGCCGGCATCGGCTCGGACGTGATGCGGGTCAACCCCGGTCTGCGTACGGTCACTTCACCGTACGAGGACGAGGCGACCGGCGTGCGCGAGACCTTCGTCGCCGTGCCGGCCCTGCGGCTGGACGCGGCGCTGGTCCATGTGAACCGCGCCGACCGCGCGGGCAACGGCCAGTATCTGGGCCCCGACCCGTACTTCGACGACTTGTTCTGCGAGGCGGCGACGACGGCGTACGTGTCCTGTGAGCGGATCGTCGACACGGCGGAGCTGACGAAGGCGTCGCCCCCGCAGACCCTGCTGATCAAGCGGCTCCATGTGAGTGGCGTGGTGGAGGCGCCGAGCGGGGCGCACTTCACGTCGTGCGCGCCCGACCACGGCCGGGACGAGGCCTTCCAGCGGCTCTACGCGTCCATGCCGTGGCCCGAGTTCGCCGAGAGGTTCCTCGCGGGCGACGAACAGGCCTACCGGACCGCCGTGGAGGCATGGCACGAGGAGCAACGATGAGCGCGACGCCGAGCACACCACCGGACGCGGCTCCGTCTCTCAGCGCGTCCCCGAGCGGCGTGACCCGCGCCGAGTACTGCGTGATCGCTTGTGCCGAGGCGTGGCGGGGCGACGGCGAGGTGCTGGCCTCCCCGATGGGTTCGATCCCGTCGATCGGTGCCCGACTCGCCAGGCTCACCTTCTCGCCCGACCTGCTGCTGACGGACGGCGAGGCGCTGCTGGTCGGTCCGGACGGCACCCCGGAGGGCTGGTTGCCGTACCGGCAGCATCTGGCCCTGGTGACCGGCGGGCGTCGGCACGTGATGATGGGCGCGAGCCAGATCGACCGGTACGGCAACCAGAACATCTCGTGCGTGGGCGACTGGGCGCGGCCCGCCCGGCAGTTGCTCGGGGTGCGGGGCGGTCCCGTCAACACGGTGAACAACCCGGTCAGTTACTGGGTGCCCAGGCATTCGGCGCGGGTCTTCGTCGAGAAGGTCGACATGATCGGCGGGGTGGGGTACGACAGCGCCGCGGCGGCCGGTCCCACGGCGATCCGCTTCCACCGCATCCCGCGGGTGGTCTCGAACCTCGGAGTGTTCGACTTCGCGACCGAGGACCACTCGATGCGGCTGGCCTCGCTGCATCCGGGGGTGACGGTCGAGGAGGTGGTGGCGGCGACGGCCTTCGCCCTGGCCGTCGCGGACGAGGTGCCGTACACCCGTGAACCGTCGGCGGCGGAGCTGGCGTGGATCCGCGAGGTCATCGACCCTGCGGGCCTGCGCGACCGCGAGGTCCCCGATCCGCGGAGCCCGCGCGATCGTGGGGCCGAGAGCTGATGGAGACCGCGCTCACCCGGCTCGTCGGTGTCCGGTACCCGATCGTGCAGACCGGGATGGGCTGGGTGGCGGGCCCGCGCCTGGTGTCCGCGACGGCGAACGCGGGTGCGCTGGGCATCCTGGCCTCCGCGACGATGACGCCCGACCAGCTGCGGGCGGCGGTTCGGGAGGTCGGATCCCGTACGCAGGCGCCGTTCGGGGTGAATCTGCGCGCGGACGCGGGGGACGCCCGTGAGCGCGTACGGATCATCGTGGAGGAGGGTGTGCGGGTCGCGTCCTTCGCGCTCGCGCCGTCCCGCGAACTGATCGCCGAGCTGAAGGACGCGGGCGTGGTCGTCGTTCCCTCGGTCGGGGCCCGCCGCCATGCCGAGAAGGTCGAGGCGTGGGGAGCGGACGCGGTGCTCGTGCAGGGCGGCGAGGGCGGCGGCCACACCGGCGAGGTGGCGACCAGCGTCCTGCTCCCCCAGGTCGTGGACGCCGTCGGCATACCTGTCGTCGCGGCGGGCGGCTTCTTCGACGGCCGGGGCCTGGTCGCGGCACTCGCGTACGGCGCTGCGGGCGTCGCCATGGGCACCCGGTTCCTGCTCACCTCGGACTCGACGGTCCCGGACGCGGTGAAGGCCCGGTATCTGGCGGCCACGGTGAAGGACGTCACGGTGACGACCGCCGTGGACGGCCTGCCGCACCGCATGCTCCGTACGGACCTGGTGGACTCCCTTGAGAGCGCGGGCCGTACGAGAACGCTGGCCCACGCGGTGCGCCGGGCCGCCGGCTTCCGGAAGCTCTCGGATCTCACCTGGTCCCGGCTGATCCGCGACGGCCTGGCGATGAAGCACGGCAAGGACCTGACCTGGAGCCAGGTACTGCTGGCCGCCAACACCCCCATGTTGCTGCGCGCGTCGATGGTGGAGGGCCGCACGGACCTGGGGGTGATGGCGTCGGGCCAGGTGGCAGGCCTGATCGAGGACCTGCCTTCATGCGCGGACCTGGTGGACCGGGTGATGACGGAGGCAAGAGAAACACTGCGCGCACTCCCGGATCCGGGCCCACGGAGGGCGCCCCGTTAGGGGCACTTGTTTCAGGCGCGCTTGTTTCAGGGGCGCGGGGAACTGCGCGAACAACCCCCACCGGCCCGCAGCCGACACCCGGCCTGAAGCAGGCCCGAAACAGGCCTAGAGCCGCTCGACAATGGTCACGTTCGCCTGCCCTCCCCCCTCACACATCGTCTGCAGCCCGAACCGCCCCCCGGTCCGCTCCAGTTCGTGCAGCAAGGTCGTCATCAGCTTCACCCCAGTCGCCCCCAGCGGATGCCCGAGGGCAATCGCACCCCCGTTGACGTTGACCCGGTCGGGATCCGCCCCGGTCTCCTTCAGCCAGGCGAGAACGACCGGCGCGAACGCCTCGTTGATCTCGACGAGATCGATCTCGCCGATGGACATCCCGGCTTTCTTCAGGGCGTACGCGGTGGCCGGGATCGGCGCCGACAGCATCCGTATAGGGTCCTCACCCCGCACGGACAGATGGTGGACCCGCGCCCGGGGTGTGAGCCCGTGCTCACGCACGGCCCGCTCCGAGGCGAGCAGCATCGCGGCTGCCCCGTCGGACACCTGCGAGGAACAGGCCGCGGTGATGGTGCCGCCCTCGACCACCGGTCGCAGAGCCGCCATCTTCTCCAGCGAGGTGTCCCGTCGCGGCCCTTCGTCGACCGTGACGTCCCCGAACGGCACGGTCTCCCGCGCGAAGCGTCCCTCGTCGATCGCGCGCAGAGCCCGCTGATGGGACCGCAGTGCGAACTCCTCCTGGTCCCGCCGGCTGATCCCCCACTTGGCCGCGATCGACTCGGCGCCGTAGAACTGGTTGACGGGCCGGTCGCCGTACCGCGCCCGCCAGCCTTCGCTGCCCGCGAACGGCCCCTGGGTGAGCCCCAGCGGCTCGGTCGCCTGACGGGAGGCGAAGGCGATGGGGATCTGCGTCATGTTCTGGACGCCCCCCGCGACCACGAGGTCCTGCGTGCCCGAGAGGACGCCCTGGGCGGCGAAGTGCACGGCTTGCTGCGAGGAGCCGCACTGCCGGTCGATCGTCACCCCCGGCACCTCCTCGGGCAGCCCGGCCGCCAGCCAGCTGGTCCGCGCGACGTCACCGGCCTGCGGCCCCACGGTGTCCAGGCACCCGAAGACGACGTCCTCGACGGCGGCCGGGTCGACTCCGGAACGCGCGACCAGCGCCTTCAGCACATGCGCGCCCAGATCGGCGGGATGGACCCCGCCCAGGCCGCCCTTGCGACGTCCGACGGGTGTACGGACCGCTTCGACGATGTAGGCCTCGGCCATGCCAACTCCCCTGAATCAACTGCTCTCTACGGCTACTTCCCTTGCTCACGCTGCTTCCGTACGGGCTCCTGGACGGGCTCCCGTACGGGCGTTACAGGTTGTTCCACGGGTTCTCGTACGGCGATTCCGTCCAGCACCATCGACAGGTACTGCCGGGCGATCTCGTCCGGGCTGTGCTGTCCGCCGGGCCGGTACCAGGACGCGGCGACCCACACGGTGTCGCGCACGAACCGGTAGGTGAGCCGGATGTCGAGATCCTCCCGGAAGACCTCGCCCGCCACGCCCCGTTCCAGCGTGGACAGCCACGCCTTCTCGAACTTGCGCTGCGACTCGGCGAGGAACCCGAAGCGTTCCTGCGCGACGAGTTGCCTGGACTCCTTCTGGTAGATCGCGACGGCCGCGCGGTGCCGGTCGATCTCCCGGAAGGACTCGGTGACCAGGGCCTCCAGCGTCTCGCGCGGGCCGAGTTCGGCGTCCAGGACGGTGTCGTACCCGTCCCACAGCTCGTCCAGGAAGGTCCGCAGGATCTCCTCCAGCATCGATTCCTTGGAGTCGAAGTGGTAGTAGAGGCTGCCCGCGAGCATGCCGGCGTGGTCCGCGATCTTGCGCACGGTGGTGGCGTTGTAGCCCTGCTCGGCAAAGACCTCGGCGGCGGTACCGAGGAGTTCACGACGCCGCTCGGGCGAGGCGGTCACCTGGGGCTTCTTCTTGGTAGACACGATCCCATTCTCGGGCCCCCGACCCATCGGTGGCGCAGGGCCCCGCCCCGCGAGGGGCGCGGGGAACTGCG
>NZ_LIPP01000286.1 GCF_001418335.1 Streptomyces aurantiacus
CGCCGGTACCGGCGGAACGCAGGCGATGGAAGCCATGGCGGTTGCCTCTCCGTCGCGGGGTCCCGCGCGATCGGAAGCCCCTTTGCGCATGTGTCCCCACGGAGCGGTTCACCAGAGCCTCGTGCGCCTCAGCGTCACCCGGTCGACATCTGTGCGCGGATCGCCACGGATGAGCGTAGAGGGGTAAAGGTGCAGGTAGGTATGGCTTTCCTTGCTGGCGGGGGCGGAATGCGCGGCGTATCTTCGATGTTGTCCAAGAGTAGAAGAAGTCCAAGAAATCTAAGTAGTCCAAGAAATCCAAGACGTCTGAGACGTCTGAGACTTTCAGTCGAGCAACCTGGGGGATCCCGGCATGGCCATCATCGAGACCGAGGCCGCGCTGCACGAGGCGCACCGCGACAACCACACCCACCGGGACGTGAACGGCGGGTGGCTGCGTCCGGCCGTCTTCGGCGCGATGGACGGCCTCGTCTCCAACCTGGCGCTGATGACCGGTGTGGCCGGCGGAGCCGTCTCCCACCGGACCGTCGTCATCACCGGGCTCGCGGGGCTGGCCGCCGGCGCCTTCTCGATGGCCGCAGGCGAGTACACCTCCGTCGCCTCGCAGCGCGAGCTCGTCGAGGCCGAACTCGAAGTCGAGCGGCGGGAGTTGAGGAAGCACCCGCAGGACGAGGAGCGCGAGCTCGCCGAGCTGTACGAGGCCCGTGGCGTCGACCGTGCCCTCGCCGGCGAAGTCGCCCGGCAGCTGTCCAGGGACCCGGAGCAGGCGCTGGAGATACACGCACGGGAGGAGCTGGGCATCGACCCCGGTGACCTGCCCTCGCCGGCCGTCGCCGCCGTGTCGAGCTTCGGCGCGTTCGCCCTGGGCGCCCTGCTCCCCGTCCTGCCGTACCTGCTCGGGGCGACCACCCTGTGGCCCGCCCTGCTCCTCGCGTTCGTCGGGCTCTTCGGCTGCGGCGCGGTCGTGGCCAGGGTGACCGCCAGGTCCTGGTGGTTCAGCGGGCTGCGGCAGCTCGCGCTGGGCGCAGCCGCCGCCGGTGTGACGTACGCCCTGGGCGGTTTGTTCGGTACGGCCGTAGGCTGACATCACCGCCGGTCAAGCACCTATGCGCCCAGCTGCATAAGCAGCCGTTACTCGGCGGTTTCGAATCCTTGACCACGGGGCATGAGCCGTAAGCGCTGCGGGCAATGACGCCCGCACGACACATGAAGCACATAAAAGCGACGGGTGACGTTGCCTGCCGCAACCGGGTCGACGGTCATTGATCTGTCCGAAAAGGCCCCTTTTCCTGCCGCCACGAACGGCCACCTGCCGCGAGCCGCGGCGTCCCGCATGCTGGAACGCGGTATCCGGTTCACGAGAACCGCCCCATCATGTAACCTGCACGAAATTTTGCACCTTTCCGCAGAGGGCCAACGTCGTCCCTCGGCACTTGCATATGCCACGACGACGACGGGAGAGCCGATGCGTACGCCGCGCCAGCCGTCCCAGCACTCCAAGAATGGCCAGAAGTGGTCCTTCATGGATGCTCGCCCTGCCGCGCAGGGACTGTACGACCCGCGCAACGAGCACGACGCCTGTGGCGTCGGCTTCGTGGCGACCCTCACCGGTGAGGCGAGCCATGCGCTGGTCGAACAGGCGCTGACCGTGCTCCGCAATCTGGAGCACCGCGGCGCGACCGGCTCGGAACCCGACTCCGGGGACGGCGCGGGAATCCTGTCCCAGGTACCCGACGCCTTCTTCCGTGAGGTGGCCGAATTCGAGCTGCCCGAGGCGGGCTCGTACGCGGTCGGTATCGCCTTCCTCCCGGAGGACACCGCCGCCGACGCCGTCTCACGGATCGAGACGATCGCCGCCGAGGAGGGCCTCACGGTCCTCGGCTGGCGTGAGGTGCCGGTCGCCCCCGGGCTCCTCGGCGCCACCGCCCGCTCGACCATGCCCCACCTCCGGCAGGTCTTCGTGGGGGACGGTTCAAGCCAGGGCATCGACCTCGACCGCAAGGCGTTCGTGCTGCGCAAGCGCGCCGAGCGCGAGGCCGACGTGTACTTCCCGTCGCTCTCCGCCCGCACCATCGTCTACAAGGGCATGCTGACCACCGGCCAGCTGGAGCCCTTCTTCCCGGACCTGTCCGACCGCCGCTTCGCCTCCGCGATCGCGCTCGTGCACTCCCGCTTCTCCACGAACACCTTCCCGAGCTGGCCGCTCGCCCACCCGTACCGCTTCGTCGCGCACAACGGCGAGATCAACACGGTCAAGGGCAACCGCAACTGGATGGCGGCCCGCGAGTCCCAGCTCGTCTCGAACCTCTTCGGCGCCGACAAGGACCTCGACCGGATCTTCCCGGTCTGTACGCCCGACGCGTCCGACTCCGCCTCCTTCGACGAGGTCCTCGAACTGCTGCACCTCGGCGGCCGGTCCCTCCCGCACTCCGTGCTGATGATGATCCCGGAGGCGTGGGAGAACCACGTCGCCATGGACCCGGACCGCCGCGCCTTCTACCAGTTCCACTCCTCGATGATGGAGCCCTGGGACGGCCCGGCCTGTGTCACCTTCACCGACGGCACCCAGGTCGGCGCGGTCCTCGACCGCAACGGCCTGCGCCCCGGCCGCTACTGGGTCACCGACGACGGCCTCGTCGTCCTCGGCTCCGAGGTCGGCGTCCTCGACATCGACCCCGCGAAGGTCGTCCGCAAGGGCCGCCTGCAGCCCGGCCGGATGTTCCTCGTGGACACCGCCGAGCACCGGATCATCGAGGACGACGAGATCAAGGCAGGGCTCGCCGCCGAGAACCCGTACGCGGAGTGGCTGGAAGCCGGCGAGATCGAGCTCTCCGACCTGCCCGAGCGCGAGCACATCGTGCACACGCACGCCTCGGTCACCCGCCGCCAGCAGACCTTCGGCTACACGGAGGAGGAACTGCGCGTCATCCTCGCCCCGATGGCCAAGACCGCAGGCGAGCCCCTCGGCTCCATGGGCACGGACTCGCCGATCGCGGCCCTGTCCGAGCGCCCGCGGCTGCTCTTCGACTACTTCACCCAGCTGTTCGCGCAGGTCACCAACCCGCCGCTGGACGCCATCCGCGAGGAGCTCGTCACCTCGCTGCGCTCCTCGCTGGGCCCCGGGGGCAACCTGCTTGAGCCGACCGCCGCGTCCTGTCGCAGCGTCACCCTGCCCTTCCCGGTGATCGACAACGACGAGCTGGCCAAGCTCATCCACATCAACGCCGACGGCGACATGCCGGGCATGAAGGCCGCGACTCTCTCCGGCCTCTACCGCGTTTCCGGCGGCGGCGACGCGCTCGCCGCGCGCATCGACGAGATCTGCACCGAGGCCGACGCCGCCATCGAGAACGGCGCACGCCTGATCGTCCTCTCGGACCGGCACTCCGACGCCGAGCACGCGCCGATCCCCTCGCTGCTGCTCACCGCGGCCGTCCACCACCACCTCATCGGCACCAAGCAGCGCACCCAGGTGGGCCTGCTCGTCGAGGCCGGCGACGTCCGCGAGGTCCACCACGTGGCCCTCCTCATCGGCTTCGGCGCCGCGGCCGTCAACCCGTACCTGGCGATGGAGTCCGTCGAGGACCTGGTCAGAGCCGGTACGTTCCTCCCGGGCATGGAGTCCGAGCAGGCCATCCGCAACCTGATATACGCCCTCGGCAAGGGCGTCCTGAAGGTCATGTCCAAGATGGGCATCTCGACCGTCGCCTCCTACCGCGGCGCCCAGGTCTTCGAGGCCGTCGGTCTCGACACCGCCTTCGTCGAGAAGTACTTCAGGGGCACCGCCACCAAGATCGGCGGCGTCGGCATCGACGTCGTCGCCAAGGAGGTCGCCGCCCGGCACGCGAAGGCGTACCCGGCCAGCGGCATCGCACCCGCGCACCGCGCCCTCGACATAGGCGGCGAGTACCAGTGGCGCCGCGAGGGCGAGCCGCACCTGTTCGACCCGGAGACGGTCTTCCGCCTCCAGCACTCCACGCGCAGCAACCGCTACGACATCTTCAAGAAGTACACGGGCCGCGTGAACGAGCAGTCCGAGCGGCTCATGACCCTGCGCGGCCTCTTCGGCTTCGACTCGGGCCGCGAGCCGATCTCCCTCGACGAGGTCGAGCCGGCCGGCGAGATCGTCAAGCGCTTCTCCACCGGCGCCATGTCGTACGGCTCCATCTCCAAGGAAGCCCACGAGACACTCGCCGTCGCCATGAACCAGCTGGGCGCCAAGTCCAACACCGGTGAGGGCGGCGAGGACCCGGACCGCCTCTACGACCCGGCGCGCCGCTCGTCGATCAAGCAGGTCGCCTCCGGCCGCTTCGGCGTCACGTCCGAGTACCTGGTCAACGCGGACGACATCCAGATCAAGATGGCCCAGGGCGCCAAGCCCGGCGAGGGCGGCCAGCTGCCCGGCCACAAGGTCTACCCCTGGGTCGCCAAGACCCGGCACAGCACCCCCGGCGTGGGCCTCATCTCCCCGCCGCCGCACCACGACATCTACTCCATCGAAGACCTGGCCCAGCTGATCCACGACCTGAAGAACGCGAACCCGCAGGCGCGGATCCACGTGAAGCTGGTCTCCGAGGTCGGCGTCGGCACGGTCGCAGCCGGCGTCTCCAAGGCGCACGCGGACGTCGTCCTGATCTCCGGCCACGACGGCGGCACGGGCGCTTCACCGCTCACGTCCCTGAAGCACGCCGGCGGCCCCTGGGAGCTCGGCCTCGCCGAGACCCAGCAGACGCTGCTCCTGAACGGCCTGCGCGACCGCATCGTCGTACAGACCGACGGCCAGCTGAAGACCGGCCGTGACGTGGTCATCGCCGCGCTGCTCGGCGCCGAGGAGTTCGGTTTCGCGACCGCGCCGCTCGTCGTCTCCGGCTGCGTCATGATGCGCGTCTGCCACCTCGACACCTGCCCGGTCGGCATCGCCACCCAGAACCCGGTCCTGCGCGAGCGGTTCACCGGCAAGGCCGAGTACATCGTGAACTTCTTCCGGTTCATCGCCGAAGAGGTCCGCGAGATCCTCGCCGAGCTGGGCTTCCGCACCATCGAGGAGGCCGTCGGGCACGCCGAGGCACTCGACGTCACCCGTGCCATAGACCACTGGAAGGCGCAGGGCCTGGACCTGGCCCCGCTCTTCTACGTGCCCGAGCTGCCCGAGGGCGCGGCGCTGCACCGCACCGTCGCCCAGGACCACGGCCTGGAGAAGGCACTCGACAACGAGCTGATCAAGCTCGCCGCCGACGCCCTCAACGCGGCCGGCGCCACCGACGCCCAGCCGGTCCGCGCCCAGGTCGCCATCCGCAACATCAACCGCACGGTCGGCACCATGCTCGGCCACGAGGTGACGAAGAAGTTCGGCGGCGCGGGTCTGCCCGACGACACCGTCGACATCACCTTCACCGGTTCCGCCGGCCAGTCCTTCGGCGCGTTCCTGCCGCGCGGCGTGACGCTGCGCCTGGAGGGCGACGCCAACGACTACGTCGGCAAGGGCCTCTCCGGCGGCCGGGTGATCGTCCGTCCCGACCGGGGCGCCGACCACCTCGCCGAGTTCTCCACGATCGCGGGCAACACCATCGCGTACGGGGCGACGGGCGGCGAGCTCTTCCTGCGCGGCCGCACCGGCGAGCGCTTCTGCGTCCGCAACTCCGGCGCGACCGTGGTCGCCGAGGGCGTGGGCGACCACGGCTGCGAGTACATGACCGGCGGTCACGCCGTCGTCCTCGGCGAGACGGGCCGCAACTTCGCGGCCGGTATGTCGGGCGGCGTCGCGTACGTCATCGACCTGAGCCTCGACAACGTCAACGCCGGCAACCTCGGTGCGGTCGAGACCCTCGACGACACCGACAAGCAGTGGCTGCACGACGTGGTGCGCCGCCACCAGGAGGAGACGGCCTCCACCGTCGCCGAGAAGCTCCTGGCCGAGTGGGACACCGCGGTGGAGCGCTTCAGCAAGATCATCCCCAGTACGTACAAGGCAGTGCTCGCCGCCAAGGACGCCGCCGAGCGAGCCGGACTCGACGAGTCCGCTATCACCGAGAAGATGATGGAGGCGGCGACCAATGGCTGATCCCAAGGGCTTTCTGAACCACGGACGCGAGGTCGCCGCGACCCGCCCCGTCCAGGAGCGCGTCAAGGACTGGAACGAGGTCTACGTCCCGGGCTCCCTCCTGCCCATCATCCCCACGCAGGCCTCGCGCTGCATGGACTGCGGCATCCCCTTCTGTCACAACGGCTGTCCGCTCGGGAACCTCATCCCCGAGTGGAACGACTTCGCGTACCGCGAGGACTGGTCCGCCGCCTCCGAGCGCCTGCACGCCACGAACAACTTCCCGGAGTTCACCGGGCGGCTGTGCCCGGCGCCCTGCGAGTCGGCGTGCGTCCTCGGCATCAACCAGCCCGCCGTGACCATCAAGAACGTCGAGGTCTCGATCATCGACAAGGCGTGGGACAGCGGCGACGTCGCCGCCCAGGCCCCCGAGCGGCTGTCCGGCAAGACGGTCGCGGTCATCGGCTCGGGCCCGGCCGGCCTGGCCGCCGCACAGCAGCTGACCCGCGCGGGCCACACGGTCGCCGTGTATGAGCGCGCCGACCGCGTCGGCGGCCTCCTGCGCTACGGCATCCCCGAGTTCAAGATGGAGAAGCGGCACATCAACCGCCGTATCGAGCAGATGCGCGCGGAGGGCACCCGCTTCCGTACGGGCGTCGAGATCGGCCGCGACCTCAAGGCCACCGACCTGCGCAAGCGGTACGACGCCGTGGTCATCGCGGCCGGCGCGACCGTCTCCCGCGACCTGCCGGTCCCCGGGCGCGAGCTGAACGGCATCCACTTCGCGATGGAGTACCTGCCGCTCGCCAACAAGGTGCAGGAGGGCGACTTCGTGGCGCCCCCCATCACCGCCGAGGGCAAGCACGTCGTCGTCATCGGCGGCGGCGACACCGGCGCGGACTGCGTGGGCACCGCCCACCGCCAGGGCGCGGCCTCCGTCACTCAGCTGGAGATCATGCCCCAGCCGGGCGAGGACCGTAACCCGAACCAGCCCTGGCCGACGTTCCCCATGCTCTACAAGGTGACCTCCGCGCACGAGGAGGGTGGCGAGCGGGTCTACTCCGTCTCCACCACCCACTTCGAGGGCGACGAGGACGGCAACGTGCAGTGGCTGCACCTCGTCGAGGTCGAGTTCATCGAGGGCAAGCTGACCCAGAAGCCGGGCACGGAGCGCAGGATCCCCGCCCAGCTGGTCACCCTCGCGATGGGCTTCACCGGCACCGACAAGGAGAACGGGCTGGTCTCCCAGTTCGCCCTCGAACTCGACGAGCGCGGCAACATCGCGCGCGACGGCGACTACGCGACCAACGTGCCCGGCGTGTACGTCGCCGGTGACGCCGGGCGCGGCCAGTCCCTCATCGTCTGGGCCATCGCGGAGGGCCGCTCGGCCGCCCGCGGGGTCGACCGCTTCCTGACCGGGGTCAGCGAACTGCCGGCGCCGGTCCGCCCCACGGACCGTTCCCTGATGGTCTGACGCTCCCCCTCAAAGACGTCCCGTACAACGGCGTACGGAACTGAACGCGGCGCCTGCCTTTGTCCCCGACCGGACTTTTGGTAGGCGCCGTAGTGCGTCTGGGAGCCTCCTTGGAACTGGGGCTCCCGTCTGGGGGCCTCGCTTTCGTCTGCGGGTTCGGTGGGGGCTGGTCGCGCAGTTCCCCGCGCCCCTATCGGGGCCCGGGCTTCCGCCCAGTTCCCCGCGGCCCTTGCGGGGCACGGGTTTCCGCCCAGTGGCATGCTGCCTGGGAAGCGCCGCTGCCGTTCAGTATCGGCAGGTCTTCCTCGCGGCACGCGTCCGCGACGCCCGCGCGTTCCGCCTCGCCGCTCGCCAGGATCTGGCAGCGGGCGTGGAAGCGGCAGCCCGAGGGGATGCGGGACGGGTCCGGGGGCTCGCCGGTCAGCACGACCGGGGCGCCGGGGGCGTCGGGCAGGACCGACAACAGGGCCTGGGTGTAGGGGTGTCGAGGCGCGCTCAGGACGTCCTCCACCGCTCCCGTCTCGACGATCCGGCCCAGGTACATCACCGCGACCCGGTCCGCGATGTTCCACGCGAGACCCAGATCGTGGGTCACCACCAGGGCCGACAGACCGAGTTCGGCGCGCAGCCGCAGCAGCAGGGCCAGGATTTCACCGCGTACCGACGCGTCCAGGGAGGCCACCGGCTCGTCGGCGACGATGAGTTCGGGCTCCAGGACGAGCGCGCCCGCGATGACGACACGCTGGCGCTGGCCGCCCGACAGCTCGTGCGGATAGCGCAGGAAGAACCGCTCCGGCGGCCGAAGTCCCGCCCGCGAAAGGGCCGTTGACACCGCCTCGCGCTCATCGCCGGCGTACGCGTGGATGCGTAGCCCCTCCGCCACCGCGTCGTACACCGTGTGCCGGGGGTTGAGCGAGCCGCTCGGGTCCTGGAGGACCAGCTGGACACGCTTGCGGTACGCCTTGAGGGCGCGCGAGGAGTAGTCGAGGGGCCGGCCACCGAAGGTGACCCGGCCTGCCGTCGGCGGGACGAGTCCGAGGAGCGAGCGCGCCAGGGTGGTCTTGCCGCAGCCCGACTCGCCGACCAGCGCGACGATCTCGCCGGGCCTGATGTCGAGGTCCACACCGTCCACGGCCCGCGCCCGGGCGGTGTCGCCGCGCCGGGCGGGGAAGGCGACCCGGAGGTTCTCGGCGCTCAGCAGGGGAGCGGCGGGGGCCGGGGGCACCGACGGGACCGGCTCGGTCGTCGTCATGGGGCGCTCCTCACTGTCATGGGGCGCTCCTCGCCGTCATGGTGTGCTCTGTCATGGCGTGCTCCTCGCTTCTTCCGCGCCGGGCACAGGACGGTCGGCCGGACCCGCGTGCACGCACGCTGCCCGGCGGTCCGGGGCGGCCGTCCGTAGCGCCTGGTCCTGTACGGCGCACGAGTCCAGCGCCACCGCGCACCGCGGGTGGAACGTACAGCCGGACGGCAGCGCGGCCGGATCGGGCGGATCCCCGGGCAGCCCGCGCGGCGCGAACCGCGACGCGGCGTCCCCGATGCGCGGGAAGGCCGCCGACAGCGCCTGCCCGTAGGGGTGCCGGGCGTCCTCGTACACCTGCCGGGCGGGCCCCTCCTCCACCACCCGGCCCGCGTACATCACCGCGAGCCGGTCACAGGTCTCGGACAGGACCGCCAGATCGTGGCTGATCATGACGAGGCCCAACTCCTGTTCGGAGACGAGCTGCTGGATCAGCCGCAGGATCTGCGCCTGGATCATCACATCGAGCGCGGTGGTCGGTTCGTCGGCGACGACCAGCCGGGGGTCACAGGCCAGGGCCATGGCGATCATCACGCGCTGCCGCTGCCCGCCGGACAGCTCGTGCGGATACGCGGACGCCCGCGCCGCCGGGAGACCCACCTGCTCCAGGAGTTCGCAGGACCGGCTGCGCGCCCCCGCCGCGGTGGCCTTCCGGTGCAGCAGGATCGGCTCGGCGATCTGGTCTCCGACGCGGTGCACGGCGTTGAGCGAGTGCATCGCGCCCTGGAAGACGATCGAGGCCCCGGCCCAGCGGACCGCCCGTACCCGCCCCCACTTCATGGCCAGTACGTCCTCGCCGTCGAGGAGGACCTCCCCGCTCACCCGGGCTCCGGCAGGCAGCAGCCGCAGCAGCGCGAGGGCCAGCGTGGACTTGCCACAGCCGGACTCGCCCGCGATGCCGACCTTCTGGCCCGCGTCCACGGTGAGGTTCACGCCGCGCACGGCGGCCACCTGGCCGGCGTACGTCACTTCGAGGTTTCGTACGTCCAGCAGGTGCGGTGCGGTCGGTGTGCTCAACGGGTCACCCCCAGCCTGGGGTTGAGGACGGCCTCGACGGCACGCCCGCACAAGGTGAAGGCAAGGGCCACGACGGCGATCGCGATGCCCGGCGGTACGAGGTACCACCACTTCCCGGCGCTCACCGCGCCCGCCTCGCGCGCGTCCTGGAGCAGACCGCCCCAGGAGACCACCGTCGGGTCGCCGAGGCCGAGGAAGGCGAGCGTGGCCTCGGAGAGGATCGCGGAGGAGATGATCAGGGTCGTCTGCGCCAGGACCAGCGGCATGACATTGGGCAGCACATGACGGGACATGACGTGCCAGTGGCCGCCGCCGAGCGCCTTCGCGCGTTCGATGTACGGCCTGGACTCCACGGCGAGGGTCTGCGCGCGCACCAGCCGGGCCGTCGTCGGCCAGGTCGTGACGCCGATCGCCAGGATGATCGTGCCCAGCGAGCGGGACAGCACGGTCGCGAGCACGATCGCGAGGACCAGCGTCGGCATGACCAGGAACCAGTCCGTGATCCGCATCATCACCGTCGCGAACCAGCCCCGGAAGTGCCCTGCGGTGATGCCGATGAGCGCGCCGATCGCGACCGAGAGGACGGCCGCGAGGAGGCCCACGAGCAGCGACACCCGCGACCCCCACACCACGAGCCCGAGCAGACTTCGCCCGAACTGGTCCGTACCCAGCGGGAATTCGAGGCTCGGGCTCTCCATGGGCCGCCCCGGCGCGTCCGTCACGCTCTGTACGTCGGAGCCGATGGTCAGCGGTGCGGTGAGCGCGATCAGGGCGAGGAGCGCGAGCGCGGCAAGACCGAGCAGACCGGAGCGGTGCGCGCGGTACCGCACCCAGAAGCGCGCGGCGGACGCGCGCCGGCGCTGCCGGGCGAGTGCGCGGGGACCGCCGCCGCCCTCGGCCGCCGCGGGAGCGACCGCGGGAGCGACCGGAGGAGCCATGGGAGGAGCGTTTGGAGGAGAGACCGGGGGAATGATTGGGGGATTGATCGGCGGAGTCGGCTCGTCCGGGTCCGTCGTCGTCATCGGCCCACCCTGGGATCGAGCAGCGGATAGATCAGATCGGCCAGGGTGTTCATCACGATCACCGCGGCGGCGAAGACGAAGAACAGCCCCTGTACGAGCGGCAGATCGGGCACGCTCAGCGCCTGGTAGAAGAGCCCGCCGAGGCCGGGCCAGGAGAAGACCGTCTCGACGAGGATCACGCCCGCGACGGTCCGGCCGAGGTTGATGAAGACCAGCGTCATCGTCGGCAGCAACGCGTTCGGCACCGCGTGGCGGCGGCGTACGAGATCGTCCCGCAGCCCCTTGGCCCGCGCGGTCGTCAGATAGTCGCTGCCCATCTCGTCGAGCAGCGCCGAGCGGGTGACCAGCAGCGTCTGCCCGTACTCGACCGCGACCAGCGTCACGACGGGCAGGACGAGGTGATGGGCGACATCGAGGACGTACGCGAAACCCTCCTCGCCACCCGACTCCATGCCACCCGTGGGGAAGAGGCCGGGGATCGGCCCGGCCCCGACCGAGAAGACGATGATCAGCAGCAGTCCCAGCCAGAACGACGGGATCGAGTAGAGAGTCAGCGCCAGACCGGTGTTGAGGCGGTCGCCGAGGCCGCCGTTGCGCCAGGCGGCCCGGGTGCCGAGGAACACGCCGATCGCCGTGTAGAGCACGAACGACGTGCCCGTGAGCAGCAGCGTGTTCGGCAGAGCGTCGCTGATCTTGTCGACGACCGGCGTCCGGAACTGGTACGACGTGCCGAGATCACCGGTGAGCGCCTTGCCGCAGTAGTCCGTGAACTGCTCCCACAGCGGCAGGTCGAGCCCGAACTCCTCGCGGTACGCGGCCAGTTGCTCGGCCGACACCTGGCGCCCGCCCGTCATGAACTTCACCGGGTCGCCGGGGATCAGCCGGAAGAGGAAGAAGCTGGTGACCAGGACGGCGAGCAGGGACACAGCCGCGCCGCCCAGCTTGCCGGCCACGTACCGCGGGTACGCGGTGCGGCGCCCCCGCGGTCCCCAGGATCCCCGCGGTCCGCGGGCCCCCGGCGGCCCGGCCCCCGCCGGATCGCCGGTCTTCCCGACCAGCGAGGGTGTCGCTTCAGCGGTCATGAACGGCTCTCACTACTCGGCCACGCTCGGCTACTGGGGCTACTGGGGCTATTGGGGCTATTGGGGCTGTTCGGCTGCTGCCTGTCCGTGCGCCGGGGCTCATTCGCGGTCCTCGGCGGGGGGGGGGCTATTCGCGGTCCTCCGCGGTGGCGCGGCGGCGCATCGCGAAGAACGCCCCGAGACCGGCGAGTACCACGACGCCCGCGACGATGCCGATGACGACGCCTGTCTGGTTCGAGTCGTCGGAGGACCCGCCGGCGGCGGCCGGAGTCGCCGACCACCAGCTCCAGTAGCCGTCCTGGCCGTAGATGTTGCCCGCGGTCTCGGGCATCTTCGTGATCGACGCGATCTGGTCCGTGCGGTAGGCCTCCACCGCGTTCGGGTACGCCATGACGTTCATGTACCCGGTGTCGTACAGCCGCGACTCCATCCGCTTGACGATTTCCGCCCGCTCGGCGGCGTCGTACTCGGCGAGCTGCTGGTCGTACAGCGCGTCGTACTTCTTGTCGCAGATGAAGTTGTCGGTCGCGCCGACGTCCTTGGGCGTCGCCGGGAGCGCCGCGCAGGTGTGGATGGAGAAGACGAAGTCGGGGTCGGGGTTGACGGACCAGCCGTCGAAGGCGAGGTCGTACTCGCCCGCGAGCCAGGGGTCGCTCACGTTGTCCCGGCAGTCGAGCGAGACACCGATGCCGAGCTTGCCCCACCACTCCTGGAGGTACTTCCCGACCGCCTTGTCCGGCGGGTCCGTGGCGTGGCACAGGACGCGGTAGGTGATCGGCTCGCCGTCCTTGCCGACGCGCTTGCCGTCGCCGTTCTTCTTGTAACCCGCCTCGTCGAGGAGCCGGGCCGCCCCGGCCGGGTCGTACGAGATCTTCTGGCCGTCCGCCGGTTTCCAGAAGTACGAGGAGAAGCGCGGCGGGATGTAGCCCTCGCCCTCTTTTGCGTAGCCCTGGAAGACCTTGTCGACGACGGTTTCGCGGTCCACGGCCATGAACAGGGCCCGGCGGACCTTCTGGTTCAGCAGCGACTCGTGACCGTCGCCGAATTTTTTGCCGTTCTTCGCCAGGGCACCCGGGTTGGTGGCGAGCGCGTAGAAACGGCGGCCGGGCGCGTCGTTGACGGTGACGTGCTCCTGGGTCTTCAGCGCCGCGGCCTGCGCCGGCGTCAGTCCTGACACGAACGACACCTCGCCCTTCTGCAGGGCCGCGACCGCCGCGTCACCGTCCTTGTAGTACTTGAAGACCAGCTCGTCGAACTTCGGAGCCCCGCGCCAGAACGACTTGTTGGGCTTCAGCCGTACGTAGCTGTCGGCCTGGTAGTCCGTGAGGATGAACGGGCCGTTGCCGACGACGGGAAAGCTCTTGTCGTTGCCGAACTTCGTGAAGTCGTCGACCTTCTCCCACACGTGCTTCGGCACGATCGGCACGTCCAGCGCCGCCATCGTGGCCTGCGGCTTCTTCAGCTCGATGACCAGCTTGGTGGGGCTCGGGGCGGTGACCTTCTCGAAGTTCGCGACGAAATTGCCGTTCGCGGTGGCCGCGCCCTGGTCGGTCATCATCGTGTTGAATGTCCATGCCGCGTCCTCGGCGGTGGCCTGCCTGCCGTCCGACCACTCGGAGTTGTCGCGGATCGTGTAGGTCCAGGTGAGCTTGTCGGCGGAGGGCTCCCACTTGGTGGCCAGACCCGGGACCGCGTGGTCGTCCTTCGGGTCGTAGTTGGTCAGGTACTCGTACATGAGCCGGAAGATGCTCGTACTGACCAGCCGCGCCGCCAGGAACGGGCTCAGCGAGTCGACGCTCTGCGCCACCGCGACCGTGAGGACCTGCTTGCCGTCCTTCGCCTCGGCCCGCTGGGGCGCCGGATTGAGCGGGGTCACCAGACCCACCGTGAGGGTGAGGGCGGCGGTGCCGGCGACCGCGAGAAGTCGCAGGACAGTGCCCCTCGTGCCGTACCTACCGTGTGTGTCCATGGCTCGCTGACCTCACGTCATCACTCGTACGGAGATGGGTGTGGATGGGCTGTGGCACTGCTCGACCGATGACCGCGGCCGGGTTGATGTGAGTGTCTATCAGCGCCGGTCGGCAGGCGTCAACGGCCGGTGAACCCCATGTGGCCTGCGGAAACAACGAGTTGACCCGGACTTCACGACCATTGGTCCATACCGGTGAAGAGAGCCTGGTCGGGGGCCGGCGGCGGTGAAAGGGGCTGGTACGGCGGTGTTTTAACGCCGGGCGCGCGAGGCCCGTACCGGGACATGCCGAGGGCCCGCGCCGTGGATGTACGGGGCGGGCCGCTCGGGACGGAACGCGGGCCGGGGATTCGGCCGGACGGGTTACCTGTGCGGTCGGTTACTGGTGGGGCGGCGGAGGCGGCGGCGGGTAACCGCCGGGCTGCTGCGGCGGGGCTCCGTGCGGCGGGTACGGCTGCCCGGGGTGCGGCTGCTGGGGCTGCTGGGGCTGCGCCGGTTGTGCCGGTTGTGCGGGCGGGCCCTGCTGCGGGAACTGCCCAGGATGCTGCTGGCCCGGGCCCGGCACCGGCTGGCCCGGGTACTGCTGCCCTGGCACGGGCTGACCCGGGACGGGCTGGCCGGGCAGCGGCGGGGCGGCGACCGGCGGCGGGTTGCCGTCCGACGTCCACAGGCCCTGCGACTGCTGGTGCCGCGCGATGTCCTCCGCGACCAGCGCCGAGAGGTTGAAGTACGCCTCGCGCACCTTCGGCCGCATCATGTCGAGGTTGACCTCGGCACCCGCCGACAGATGCTCGTCGAACGGCACGACGACCACGCCCCGGCAGCGCGTCTCGAAGTGGCTGACGATGTCGTCCACCTTGATCATCTTGCCGGTCTCGCGCACCCCGGAAATGACGGTCAGGGACCGCGACACCAGATCCGCGTACCCGTGGGCCGAGAGCCAGTCCAGCGTCGTACTGGCACTGCTGGCACCGTCGACGGACGGCGTCGAGATGATGATGAGCTGGTCGGCGAGGTCGAGTACGCCGCGCATGGCGCTGTAGAGCAGACCCGTACCGGAGTCCGTGAGGATGATCGGGTACTGCTTGCCGAGCACGTCGATCGCGCGCCGATAGTCCTCGTCGTTGAAGGTCGTCGAGACGGCCGGGTCGACGTCGTTGGCGATGATCTCCAGCCCGGAGGGCGCCTGGGACGTGAACCGCCGGATGTCCATGTATGAGTTGATGTACGGGATCGCCTGTACGAGGTCACGGATGGTGGCCCCGGTCTCCCGGCGCACCCGGCGGCCGAGCGTACCGGCGTCCGGGTTGGCGTCGATGGCGAGGATCTTGTCCTGCCGCTCGGTGGCGAGCGTGGCGCCGAGGGCGGTGGTCGTGGTCGTCTTGCCCACGCCGCCCTTGAGGCTGATGACGGCGATCCGGTAGCACGACAGCACCGGAGTGCGGATCAGGTCGAGCTTGCGCTGCCGTTCGACCTCCTCCTTCTTGCCTCCGATCTTGAACCGGGAGGACGCGGCGGCGGGCCGGCCGCTCTTCGCCTTCTGCTTCTTGTTGTTGAGCAGCCGGTCGGACGACAGCTCCACGGCCGCGGTGTAGCCGAGCGGCGCCCCCGGGTTGGTGCGCTGCCGCTGGTCGTGCTGCACGGGCTGCGGCCAGGCGGTACCGGTACGGGGGTCGACGGGGGCCTGCTGTTCCGGCAGGGGCTGGGACCCGGGCTGCTGGCCCTGGGGTTGTACGTGCGGCTGCGGCTGCGGCTGAGCCGGAGGGTAGGGCTGTCCCTGCTGGGGGAACGGCTGAGCGGCGGGCTGCTGAGGAGCCGGGGCCTGGGGTGGCTGGGGTGCCTGGGGCACGGGCGCCTGGTGGGCCTGAGCGGCCGGCGGCGGCGGGAAGCCGTAACCGCCGGGCTGCACGGGCGGGTTGGAGACGCCGGGCTGCGGGAATCCGTAACCGGGCTGAGGGGCGGTGGCGTTGGGAACGGCGGGCGTGTTCGGGGCGGGGGTCCCCGGCTGCGGGAACCCGTAACCCGCCTGCTGGTCAGGCGAGCTGGGCACGCTCTGCGCTGGAGTCCCGGGCTGCGGGAATCCATAAGCGGGAGCCTGCGCGGGCGCGTTCGGAGCCGTCGGAGCCGTCGGAGCCGTCGGTGCTGCCGGAGCCGCCGGAGCGGGCTGGGCCGGAGGCGGCTGAGTCGGCTGGGCCGGAGCGGGCTGAGCGGCGGCAGGCCCGGGCTGCGGGAACCCGTATCCGCTCTGAGGAGCCGGGCCCGGAACCGGCGCGGGGCCCGGAACAGGGGCCTGAGCCGGAGGTGCGGTCGGGAAGCCGGGCTGCGACTGCGGCTGCGGCGGTTGCTGCTGAGGGAAGCCGGGAGCAGCCTGCGCCGTGGGACCCGTACCGGGAACGGCGTCCTGCGGCCCCGGAGCCGTACCCGGAGCGCTGAACTGCGGGAATCCGTAACCACCCGGCTGTCCAGGAGATGCCGGACCGCTACCGGGGGCGGAGGCCGGAGTGGATGCCTCGGTGGTCGGCGAGGACGCCGGGGTGGCCGACGAACTCTCGGTGGCAGCCGCCGCGGCGGGCGCGGGTGCGAAAGGAGCGCCGGGTGCGAAAGGAGCGCCGGG
>NZ_LIPP01000287.1 GCF_001418335.1 Streptomyces aurantiacus
CCCCTCGGCGCCGCACCGCCCCCCGCCCCCGGGGCAGGGCGGGCACCGCAGTGGGGCGCCGACTGGAAGAAGGGCTGAACCCATGGCCGCGACCCAGGTCCTCCGGTCCGAGTGGACCAAGATCCGGTCGGTGGCGTCCACGGTGTGGACGCTGAGCCTCGCCGCCGTGGTGACCGTCGTGCTCGGTGTGCTGATCGCGCTGCTGTCCAAGAACGAGTTCGACGACATGAGCACGGAGGACCAGCTCTCCTTCGACCCCACCTACATCAGTTTCGCGGGGACGAGCCTCGGGCAGCTGGCGATGATCGTGTTCGGCGTGCTGGTGGTGGGCAACGAGTACAGCACCGGCATGATCCGCACCTCGCTGTCCGCCGTTCCGCAGCGCGGCACGTTCCTCTTCAGCAAGATGGCGGTGGCGACCGGGCTGGCCTTCCTCGTCGCCGTCGTGACCAGTTTCGTCGCGTTCTTCCTCGGCCAGGCGATGCTCGGCTCGCACCGGGCCTCGATCAGCGACCCGGGCGTGCTGCGGGCGATCATCGGCAGCGCCCTCTACATGACCCTCATCGCCGTCTTCTCGATGGGCGTCGCCACGATGCTCCGCAGCCCGATGCTCTCGCTCGGCGTCCTGATGCCGTTCTTCTTCCTGATCTCCAACATCCTCGGCAACGTCTCGGCCACCAAGAAGATCGGTCAGTTCCTGCCCGACCAGGCCGGCAGCAAGATCATNNCGGCCTGGGCATCATGGCGCTGTGGGTGGTCCTGGCAGTGGCCGGCGGGTACGCACTGCTGAAGCGGCGGGACGCGTAGGAACAGCGGGGACGCGTAGGAACAGCCCTAGGGGTCCAGGTTTTTTACCGGGAATTGAGGGGAACCGTCAGCGCCCCGTTATCCTCCTAACCCTTACGGGGGCGTGTGCCCCGACGTCCTGAACCTTTCGATGGGTGCGGAGAATGATCGAGGCAGTCGGCCTGACGAAGCGCTACGGCGACAAGACAGCCGTGTACAACCTTTCCTTCCAGGTCAGGCCGGGCTCCGTCACCGGCTTCCTCGGCCCCAACGGGTCGGGCAAGTCGACGACCATGCGGATGATCCTCGGCCTCGACAACCCCAGCGCCGGCCAGG
>NZ_LIPP01000288.1 GCF_001418335.1 Streptomyces aurantiacus
AGGCGCAGCAAGCGGCGCAGGCGCAGCAGGCTTCGAGACAGGCGTCGCGGCAGGCGGCGAAGCAGGCGGCGGCGGATCGAGAAACGCGGCAGGCGTCCGCGCCGGCGCCGGCGCCGAAGTCCGGCGGCCCCCAGGCCAAGCCCCACCCGTCGCCCCACCCCTCGTCGAAGCAGGGCCGTGCGGCGGGCGGCAGGCCCGTGCCCCAGCAGGGCGCCAAGCCCGCGTCGAACGGAGCGCCCGGGGCGTCTCCCGCGCGGCGGGCCGCCGCGGCGGAGGCCGCGGCCCGGGCCCGGCGCTCGAAGGTGCTCGCGCGCCGACGGCGTACGACCGTCATGCTCTTCTTCGCCTTCACGCTCGGTGCGGTCGTCGCGGCCGTCGGCGGACTCGCGTTCCTGTGGGCGCCCGGGGTGCCCGCGGTACTGCTGAGCATCTACATCGCGTACCTGCGCTCCCAGGAGCACCGGCGCTTCACGTATGTGATGGACCGCAGGCGTGCCGAGGTCGCGGCGCAGCGACTGCGGGAGCGGCAGCCGCGCCGGCGGCCACCGGCCGATCCGGGCGCCGCCGACGAGCCGGAGGACGGACCGGAGCCGGACACCGACCCCGGCATGTCCGCGCTCGCCGCCGACCGCCGTGCCCTCGTCGAGCAGACCGACCACGCGGAGTGGGTCGACCAGCAGCGCGAGCGTCGGCACGGGCCCGTCCGGGGCGAGAGCTGGGACCCCGTCCCGGTGCCGCTGCCGACGTATGTGACGGCGCCGGTCGCCCCGCGCGCGACGTCCGACGTCGACCTGGGCGCGCCCGACGCGTGGAGCTCGGCCCGGTCCAGCACGGTCGAGCCGAACGCGGACCGCCCCACGTCCGAGGCGACGGAGGAACTGGACGAGCCCGCGGCCGAGGGGGACGACGGCTCGGACAGCGCCGCGGACGCCCGGCGCGCGGCCTCGGCCCGCCGCGCCCGCGAACGGGGCCGGACGCCCCTCTTCGACCAGTACGAGGACGGCGACCGGCGCCGCGCCGCCAACGAGTGACAAAGCCTCGGAACCACGCGGAAGCTCTGTGGAGGCCCTGCCCCTGACCAGCGGGGAGAGCCTCCGGGAACGGATTTCCAAGCACCTGGACCGGGATGCTAGAGTTTCACTCGTTGCAAGGGCCTGTGGCGCAGTCTGGTAGCGCACCTCGTTCGCATCGAGGGGGTCTGGGGTTCAAATCCCCACAGGTCCACCGCAGCTCAAAGCCCCTGCCGGGGAAAACCGGCAGGGGCTTTTTCCGTGCCGGACCGGTGTCCTCACAGAAACTTTGCGAAGCAGCGGCTGTCCTCGTGGAAGCGGTAGTGGCCGAACTTGACGCAGGGCTCGTAGCCGCTGGACGTGTACAGGGCGATGGCCTCGGGCTGCTTGTCGCCGGTCTCCAGGACCATGCGGGTACGGCCGGCCTTACGCGCGTCGTTCTCCAGGGCACCCAGGATGCGGCGGGCCAGGCCGTTGCCGCGGGCCTCCTCGACCACGTACATGCGCTTCAGTTCCGCGTCGCCGTCCGAGTAGCCCTCGTCGTTCTCGTCCTGGGTGCGCCAGCCGCCGGTGGCGACGGGCCTGCCCTGGGCGTCGTACGCGATCAGGTAGAGGCCGAGCGGCGGCTCGAACATCGCCGGGGCGAGCGGAGTGACGTCGCCCTCGTCCCCGTAGCGCATGGCGTACTCGGCCTGTACCTGGTCGTTGAGCTTGACGGCGTCGAAGTGGTCGAAGGCGACCGGGCGTATGTTCATGCGTTTTACCGTGCTTCTGTGCAGTAGGTGGGGAGGGACGGTGTGCTCGTCCAGTGTGCCGGTATCGTGCCCGGGTGCTGACTGTGACCTCTGTGAATGTGAACGGGCTCCGTGCCGCCGCCAAGAAGGGCTTCGTGGAATGGCTGGCGGAGACGTCCGCCGACGTGCTGTGCCTCCAGGAGGTACGGGCCGAGCCCGAGCAGCTCCCGGAGGGTGTACGGCAGCCCGAGGGATGGCACGTCGTGCACGCGCCCGCCGCCGCGAAGGGGCGGGCCGGTGTCTCCCTCTACACGCGCCACGAACCCGACCGCGTCCAGGTCGGCTTCGGATCCGCCGAGTTCGACGGCAGCGGGCGCTACGTCGAGGTCGACCTGCCCGGTGTGACCGTCGCCAGTCTGTATCTGCCCTCCGGTGAGGTCGGGACCGAGCGGCAGGACGAGAAGATCCGGTTCATGGGGGAGTTCCTCGCCTACCTGAAGGTGCTGCGCGCGCGAGCCGCCGCCGACGGGCGCGAGGTCGTGGTGTGCGGCGACTGGAACATCGCCCACCAGCCGGCCGACCTCAAGAACTGGCGGGCGAACCAGAAGAGCTCCGGGTTCCTGCCGGAGGAGCGGGAGTGGCTGGGGCAGGTCTTCGACGCGGTGGAGGGCGGGTACGTGGATGTCGTACGCGCGCTGCATCCGGACGTGGCGGGGCCGTACTCGTGGTGGTCGTACCGGGGGCGGGCCTTCGACAACGACACGGGCTGGAGGATCGACTACCAGGTCTCCACACCCGGACTCGCGACCCGGGCCGTCAAGGGGTTCGTGGAGCGGGCGGCGACCCACGCGGAGCGCTGGTCGGACCACGCACCGGTGACCGTGGTCTTCGACATATAGGCCCCCCGATACAGCCCCCCGATACAGGCCCCCTGGTGGGCCTACGGGCGTTTCTGCAGCCTGCGGTCCAGCGCCATCGACAGTTCCGCCTCCGCCACGCTCTTCGCCAGGGGGCGTAGGCGCTGGAGGTCCTCCGGGGTGCGCTCCGGGGTGAGGACCAGGTCGGTGAACAACTCGGCCAGGGCGTCGGCGTGTTCGCGTACGCGGCGGGCGGCGGAGAGGATGTCCGTGAGAGGGATGCCCTCCCGGACGAGGGCCGCCGAGGTTTCCAGGAGTCGGCGGCTGATGTGGACGATGTCCGTGCCGTCGGTGGCCAGGTAGCCGAGGTCCAGGGACGCGGCGAGGTTCTCCGGCGTCGCCTGGCCGGCGAAGACGTCGGCCAGTTCCTCGGGGGTCAGGCGGACCGGGGTCTCCTCGGTGGGTGCGCCGAGCCCGAGCAGCTCGCCCACGTCGCGGCCGTGGTCGAAGGCCTCGGCGAGTTCGGCTATGCCGTTGAGCGTGTGGCCGCGCTCCAGGAGTGCGGCGATGGTGCGCAGGCGGGCCAGGTGGTCCTCGTCGTACCAGGCGATCCTGCCCTCCCGGCGCGGTGGCGGGATCAGCTTCCGCTCCCGGTAGAAGCGCAGCGTGCGCACGGTGATGCCGGCCTCCCTGGCCAGCTCCTCCATTCGGTACTCCCGCTTGTCCGCCACACCGGCACCCTATGCCGTACCGCCGGTAACTTTCCTGCGCGCAACCCCTACCCATCAGTACGGAGCTGCTCTACTCTCCCCATTGCGCCAGTGTTCACTGGCACGATCGTACGCGGCATGGAGGCATCGGGATGACCGAGCACGAGCATGTACGGGTGGCGGTGATCGGCTCCGGATTCGGGGGGCTTGGAGCCGCCGTGCGGTTGCGCCGCGAGGGCGTCACCGACTTCGTCGTCCTGGAACGGGCCGACAGTGTGGGCGGGACCTGGCGGGACAACAGCTATCCCGGCTGCGCCTGTGACGTGCCGTCCCACCTCTACTCGTTCTCGTTCGCGCCCAACCCCGACTGGCCGCGCACCTTCTCCGGGCAGGAGCACATCCGCGCCTACCTGGAGCACGTCACCGACGTCTTCGGACTGCGGCCGCATCTGCGCCTCAACACCGAGGTGAAGCTGATGACGTGGGACGGCGAGCGGCTGCGCTGGGTGATCGAGACCGGTCGCGGGACCCTCACCGCCGACATCGTCGTGTCCGCCACCGGGCCGCTCTCCGACCCCAAGGTGCCGGACATCCCGGGGCTCGACGCCTTCCCCGGCAAGGTCTTCCACTCGGCCCGCTGGGACCACGACTACGACCTGCGCGGCAAGCGGGTCGCGATGGTCGGCACCGGGGCCTCGGCCATCCAGATCGTGCCGGCGATCCAGCCGGAGGTCGCGCAGCTCACCCTCTTCCAGCGCACCCCGCCCTGGGTGATGCCGCGCGTCGACCGGACCATCAGCGGCGCCGAGCGCCTGCTGCACCGGACGCTGCCCGTCACCGCCCGGCTCCGGCGCGGACTCCTGTGGGGCATCCGGGAGTTGCAGGTCCAGGCGTTCACGAAGCGTCCCAACGAACTGGGTCTGGTCGAGCAACTGGCCAAGCGGAACATGTTCCGCGCCGTGAAGGACCCGGCGCTCCGGGCCAAGCTCACTCCGGACTACCGCATCGGCTGCAAGCGCATCCTGCTGTCCAGCACGTACTACCCGGCCCTCGCCGAGCCCAATGTGGACGTGGTCGCGAGCGGGCTGAGCGAGATCCGCGGCTCCACCGTCGTCGCCGACGACGGCAGCGAGGCCGAGGTCGACGCGATCGTCTTCGGTACGGGCTTCCACGTCACCGACATGCCCATCGCCGAGCGGGTCGTCGGCGCGGAGGGCAAGACGCTCGCCGAGGCATGGTCGGCCGGCATGAAGTCGCTGCGGGGCGCGACCGCGGCAGGCTTCCCCAACTGGATGACGATCATCGGGCCCAACACGGGCCTCGGGAACTCCAGCATGATCCTGATGATCGAGTCCCAGCTGAACTACCTGGCCGACTACGTACGCCAGTTGGACGTACTCGGCGGCCGAGCCGCCCTCGACGCGCGGCCCGCCGCGGTCGACGCCTGGAACCACCGGGTGCAGGAACGCATGAAGCGCACCGTCTGGGCCACCGGCGGCTGCACCAGCTGGTACCTCGACGACAACGGCGTCAACACGACGGTGTGGCCGGGCACGACCACCGAGTTCCGCGGCGCGACCCGGCATGTGGACCTGGCGGAGTACGACCTGATCCGGACACCGGCACAGGTACCGGAACCGGCACAGGTACCGGAACCGGCACAAGTACCGGCGTCCACGACCGCGCGACCCGCCCCCCGTACGAAGAAGAAGGCCGAGGCAGAAGCATGAGCCGACTGACACGTGAAAGCGTGAGCCGACTGACGCGCGAAGCCGGTGGCCGCTACGCGCCGCCCGCCCCCGCGCGCGAGCTGACGGCGGTCTCCGCCGACGGGGCGCGGCTGCACGTCGAGGTGCACGGAGCCGTGGACGACCCCGCGGCCCCCGCCGTGGTGCTCGCGCACGGCTGGACGTGCTCCACCGCCTTCTGGGCCGCGCAGATACGGGACCTCGCGGTCGACCACCGCGTGATCGTGTACGACCAGCGCGGGCACGGGCGCAGCCCCGCCAACCCCGTGTGCAGCACGGACGCGCTCGCCGACGACCTGGAGGCGGTGCTCGCCGCCACGCTCGCGCCGGGCGAGAAGGCGGTCCTGGCCGGGCACTCCATGGGCGGGATGACGCTGATGGCCGCGTCCGGACGGCCCCGGTTCCGGGAGCACGCCGCCGCCGTGCTGCTGTGCAGTACGGGCAGTTCGCGGCTGGTCGCCGAGTCGCTGCTGCTGCCGATGCGGGCCGGGCGGGTGCGGACCTGGCTCACGAGGAAGATCCTCGGGTCGCGGGCGCCGCTCGGGCCGGTCACGCCGCTCGCCCGGCGCGTCCTCAAGTACGGGACGATGGGGCCGGGTTCGGCGCCGGCGACGGTCGAGGCATGTGCGCGGATCGTGCACGCGTGCCCCCGGCAGGTGCGGTACTCCTGGTCGAAGGTGCTCGACACGCTCGAACTCGACCACGCCGTACGGGAGTTGACCGTGCCGACCGCGATCGTCGTGGGCACGGCCGACCGGCTGACGCCCGCCGTGCACGCGCGCTCGCTGGCCGCCGCGCTGCCGAACTGCGTCGGCTCCACCGAACTGACCGGAATCGGGCACATGACCCCGATGGAGGCCTCCGAACCGGTCACCGCCCGGATACGCGAACTCGTCTCCGCCTACGCAGTGATCAAGGAGGGCGCATGAGCAGGGTCGGTCTGGAAGGGCAGGTCGCGGTCGTCACGGGGGCCGCGCGGGGCGTCGGGGAACTCCTCGCCCGTAAGCTCTCCGCCCGCGGCGCCACGGTCGCGCTCGTCGGTCTGGAGCCGGAGGTGCTGAAGGGCGTCGCCGAGCGGCTGCACGGCGAGAGCGGCCACTGGTACGCCGACGTCACCGACCACGAGGCGATGGCCGAGGTCGCGCGGGAGGTGAAGGAGCGGTTCGGGAAGGTCGACATCGCCGTCGCCAACGCGGGGGTCGCGAACGGCGGGCCGTTCGTGGACTCCGACCCGGAGGCCTGGCGGCGGGTCATCGAGGTGAACCTCATCGGCTCGGCCGTCACCGCCCGGGCCTTCCTGCCCGCTCTCCTGGAGAGCCGCGGGTATCTGCTCCAGATCGCCTCGCTCGCCGCGATCACACCCGCGCCGATGATGACCGCGTACTGCGCGTCCAAGTCGGGCGTCGAGGCGTACGCGCACAGTCTGCGGGCCGAGGTCGGATACAAGGGCGTACGGGTCGGGGTCGGGTATCTGTCGTGGACCGACACCGACATGGTGCGCGGGAGCGATCAGGACGACGTCATGCGGGAGTTGCGCGGGCGGCTGCCGTGGCCCACCAACAAGACGTACCCGCTGGGGCCGGCCGTCGACCGGCTCGTGGCCGGGATCGAACGCCGGTCGAGCCATGTGTACGGGCAGTGGTGGCTGCGGGGGACGCAGGGCGTACGCGGATACCTTCCGGCGCTCATCGGGACGGTCGGGCAGCGGGAGATGCGCCGGTTCGCGCCGCGGCTCGGGGGGATGACGAAAGGGCTCGTCGGTGCGGGTGGGGAGGCCGACGAGACCGAGCGGAACACGGTGCGTCACCGACCGTAACTGATCGAAATGCGCGCAATGTCTGTGCATGTAACTCTGGTCGAGGCCCGATCCCCTCACCCACAAACGGGAGTGAACAGCATGGCCATGAAGGACCAGTTCCAGGACAAGTCGGACGAACTCCAGCGCAACGCGAAGCAGAAGTTCGGCGAGCGTCGCGGGCAGGAGACCGAGCGTGGGCAGCAGACGCCGGACCGTGAACGGCAGGACCGGGAGCGGCCCGAGCGGGGTGCTCCGCAGGAGTCGCAGCGGCCTCAGCGGGACGCGGGCCGTGCCGACCAGGACTTCGAGTTCTGAGCTGACGCGGTTCTGGTTGTCGGCCTTGGCCGAAGCTGGCGTGGGGTGCCCCCTTGCTTTCTGGGGGCGCCCCACGCTTTTGTGTTCTGTGTTCTGTGTCCGGTTGTGCGGCGGGTGCGGGTTGGTGGGGGCTGGTCGCGCAG
>NZ_LIPP01000289.1 GCF_001418335.1 Streptomyces aurantiacus
GTCGAGTCGCTGCAGGCCGCCCTCGATCCGCAGGGATATCGGCAGACCCATGATGTGCTCGACGCGATGCACCGGCTCGGCCACGGCCGCCGGGGCCGCGGAGGTCTCGCTCCTGGCCACCGCCGTCACCCCTTCGCGTCGAGGGCGGCCTGCAGCGACTCGACGTACCCCTCGCTCGTGATCGTGGCGCCGGACACCGCGTCGATGTCGGCGCTCTGTGCCTGGAGCGTCTCCGCTACGAGCTTCGGGGCGGCGGCCTCCGTCTGCGGATGGTTCGGCTGCTGGAGGAACTTCACGGCGCTGATCTTGTCGCCGTCGAAGGTCACCTCCACCTGTACGGCGCCCTTCTCGGTGTTCACCGTCGACCCCGCGACCACCTGGGACGAGCCGCCCTCGGAGGAGGACGAGGTGGAGGACGAGGAGGGCGTCGATGCGGGCGGCGCGGCGGGCGTGGAGGCTTCGGTGGTCGTCGTCGTGCCGTCCGAGGGCGCGTAGCGCAACACCGGGATCAGGCCCGCGACGGTCAGGACCAGGACAGGTATGACTCGCTTCACGTTGTCTCTCTCATCCCGCCAGGCTGAAACGCTCGAAATGGATCTGCGGCTTGGGCACGCCCAGCTCGCGCAGGCTGCCCAGTACCGCGTTCATCATCGGAGGCGGCCCGCACAGGAAGACGTCCCGGTCGTTGATGTCGGGCACGAGCCGCGCGAGTTCGCCCGGTGCCAGCTTGTCGGGGCTGACAGGGCCGGACACCAGGTGCAGCTCGGCGCCCTTGGCCCGGGCGAGTTCCCGCAGTTCCTCGTACAGGACCGCGTCCCGGTCGGTGGCGACCCGGTAGATGACCACGGCGTGCCCGTGCAGTTCCTCCAGCAGGGCCCGGATGGGGGTGACGCCGACGCCACCGGCGATGAGCACGGCCTCGGGCCGGGTGCGGTGCATCGCGGTGAAGGCGCCGTACGGCCCCTCGGCGAAGACCCGCGTGCCCACCTTGAGGTTCCGCAGGGCGGCGGTGCCGTCACCTGCCGTCTTGGCGGTGAGCCGCAGCGTCCGGCCGTCCGGGGCCGCCGACAGGGAGAACGGGTTGGCCTGCCACCACTGGTCCCTGGTGAGGAACCGCCACAGGAAGAACTGGCCCGCGCGGGCCGGCAGCCGGTCCAGGTCGCGTCCCGTGATGTAGACCGACACGACGTCGTCCGACTCGGGCACCACGGCGGAGACCCGCAGCCGGTGCCGCAGGTTCCGGTACAGCGGGAGCACGAGGCGGCCCAGGAGCACCGCGCCGAGCGCCACGCTCCACAGCACGTACCAGTACGTCGTGGCGGCGGACGACGAGGTGAACGTCGTACCCGCCGCGACCTGGTGCGTGAACGCCAGCAGCACCGCGAGGTACGTGTACAGGTGGATGAAGTGCCATGTCTCGTACGCCAGCCGGCGGCGGGCGTAGCGGCCCGAGACCGCGCCGATCACGAGGATGAGACCCAGCGCGACGATCGCGCGGAACACGCCCTCGACGGTCTCACCGAGGTCCACCAGCTGATTCACCGGGTCCATCGAGGACGACCGGGCATAGCCGAACGTGATGAACACGGCGTGCCCGAGCAGCGTGAACAGCAGGCCGAAGCCGACCCAGCGGTGCCAGGAGGTCAGCCGGTCCATGCCGATGCGGCGGTCGAACCACGGCAGCCGGGCGACCAGCAGCAGCTGGAAGGCCATCAGGAGCGCGCCGTACAGTCCGGCGAGTCTGCCCAGCACGATGAGGGTGTTCGAGGCGAACCCGGCCTGGATGAAGAACACGGTCACCACGACCACGTTCAGGGCCAGCACGCCGTACAGGCCGGTGCGGGCCACCACCTTGGGACGCACCGCCGCGGTCGGCGGCGGAACGGTCGTCTGGACAGTCGTCACGGACGGCAACTCCTTGATCGGGTCCTCGGAACCTGATGCGGAACCTGATGAGGAACCTGGGACTCGGAACGTGGGACTCCGAGCCTGCCTCGCCGTAGCTGTCGTTTTCCTGTCGCTGAACTTTCAAGTGGTTATCGATCCGGACTCGTGGCGCCCTCGGCTATGGCGCGGGAGGCCAGGTGAAGCACTATGGGCACGTGGAAAAAGTACGACTTCTCGTCGTGGACGACGATCCGCCCATCGCCGACCTGGTCGCGACGGTCGCCCGTTACGAGGGCTGGGAGGCGGTCACCGCGAACTCCGGCGAGGACGCGCTGCGCCGGGCCGCGGAGTTCCATCCGGACATCGTGGTGCTCGACCTGATGCTGCCGGGGCTCGACGGCTTCGCCGTGCTCGACCGGCTGCGGCTGTCCGGAACGATGGTGCCCGTGGTGTTCCTGACCGCGCGGGACGGGGTGGCGGACCGGGTCGCGGGCCTCACCAGGGGCGGTGACGACTACCTCGTCAAACCGTTCGCGGTGGAGGAGCTCATGGCCCGGCTGCGGACCGTGCTGCGCCGCAGTGCGGGGCCCGCCTTCCAGCGGTCGGTGCTGGCGGTCGCGGACCTGACGATGGACGAGGACACCCGCGAGGTGCGCCGCGGCGAGCGGCTGCTGACGCTCACGCCGACCGAGTACGAGGTGCTCCGCTATCTGATGCGCAAGTCGCCGACGGTGCTGACCAAGGCGCAGATCCTCGACCATGTCTGGGAGTACGGCTTCGGCGGTCGCTCGAACGTGGTGGAGCTGGTCATCAGCCGGCTGCGCCGCAAGCTCGACGACGACGGCGACCACAACAGCGACGGCACCTCCACCGGCGACAAGGACGGGTCGCGGCTGATCCACACCGTGCGGGGCGTCGGGTACGTGGTGCGGCAGGTCACCGGGTGACCTGCCGTCTCGGCCCGCTCAGGGTTTGATGCCGACCCCTGCCCACAGGCTGACCTGCGCGTCGGTCGGGGTCTCGGAACCGGCAGGGTGGGTGGGCCGCCAGCGGTGGCCGACGGTGACGCCGGGGGTGAGCAGGTCGAGTCCTTCGAAGAAGCGGGCCACGTCTTTGTGGGGGCGGAACTGCACGGGTGTGCCGGAGCCGGTGTAGATGTCGGTCACTTTTTCCCAGGTGGGCGGGTCGAAGTCGGGTGTGCAGTGGCTCAGTGCGAGGGCGCTGCCGGAGGGGAGGGCTGCCATGAGGCGGTTGACGATGCCGTACGGGTCGGCCGTGTCGGTGATGAAGTGCATCAGCGCGTTGAGGGACAGGGCGATGGGCTGGGAGAGGTCGAGCGTCTCGGCCAGTTCCGGTGCGTTCAGCAGGGAGCCGGGGTCGTTGACGTCGGCTTCGAGGTAGGTGGTGCGGCCCTGCGGGGTGCTGCGCATCAGGCGCTCGGCGTATTTGAGGACCAGCGGGTCGTTGTCGGCGTAGACCACCCGGGCGTCGGGGACCACGGACTGGGCCACCTGGTGGACGTTGGGCTCGGTGGGGATGCCGGTGCCTATGTCGAGCCACTGGCGGATGTTGTGTTCCTGCGCCAGTACCCGGGTGGCGCGGTGCATGAACGCGCGGTTCTCGCGGGCGCAGGTGAAGATGCCCGGGTAGGCCTCGGCGACTGCTTCCGCGGCCTGCTTGTCGACCGGGAAGTGGTCCTTGCCGCCGAGGTAGTAGTCGTACATGCGGGCCGAGTGCGGCCTGCTGGTGTCGAGGTCCCGCGCGGCGTGGGTGTTGCTCATCCTGTCCTGTCCCCTTCAGAAGGTGTGCTGTGGTGTGCCGGGCAGGCCATGGCCGGAGGGGGCCCGTTTCCTTCCCCTTTTCCCGGCGGTGCTGGTGTTCCCCGTGCTGGTGTTCCTGGCCCGCGGTCCGTTCTGGCCGGTCGTGAGGTGGTCGGCCATGCCCTGCTTGACTCCTCGGACGAACGCGCTGATCTCCTCGGGCGTGTAGATGAGCGCGGGGCCGGCCGGGTCGGTCGACTGGCGCAGTGCGACGCGTCCGTCGGCGAGCTGCTTGGTCTCCACGCACTGGCCTCCGTTGGGTCCGCTCCACGGACGTTCCCAGCCCTGTTCGCCGAGGTCCGAGGCGGGCATCCCGTTGTAGACGCTGTCGCCGGTGATGGTCATGAGTACTCCTTGCGCATGCGGTTCAGGAGTGCCTTGCTGGCTTGGGACGAGGTCAGCAGCGACATCCTGTTGTGCGCCTCAAGGTGGTCGACGACGTCCGCGCGTTCGTCCAGGTACATCGAGGCCGACAGGATCTCGCTGTAGACGATGTCCGGCAGTTCCGGCTCTTCGAACCGGAAGTAGGTGAAGGGGGCGCAGGCGCCGACATGGGCGCCGACGGCGAAGGGCAGGATGTCGATGCTGACGTGGTCCAGCTCCGACACGTCGAGGAGCCGGTCGATCTGCTCGCGCATCACTTCGGGGCCGCCGACGACCCGGTGCAGAACGGCTTCCTCCATGACCACCCACAGGACGGGCGCGTTCTCCCGCTCCAGCAGGCTCTGCCGGCGCAGCCGCAGGTCGACACGGCGCTCCACCTCCTCCTCGGAACCGTTGGGGAGGCCTCCGCTCAGTACGGCGTGGGCGTAGGCGCGGGTCTGGAGGAGCCCCGTGACGTAGTGGGGTTCGTAGGTGCGCAGCGTGCCGGCGCCGGTCTCCAGGCTGACGTACGCGGTGAACCAGTTGGGCAGCACGTCGCGGTAGGCGTGCCACCAGCCGGGCTTGTTGGCCTGCTCGGTGAGCGCGATGAACTCGTCCAACTCCTGCTGCCCGGCGCCGTAGGTCTCCAGGAGCTTCTCGACGTACAGGGGCTTGAGGGCGACTTCGGCCTTTTCCAGGCGGCGGATGGTCAGGGGCGTCACCCGCAGGGCCTTGGCGGCGTCGGCCAGCGAGGCACCCGTGTTCTGCCGCATGTCCTGGAGCCGCCGGCCAAGGATCATGCGCAGGACTGTCGGGGCGCTCGTACCGGCGCCGGATCGAGCTTCACTCACGCCCTGCCTCCTGATGTGCTGTCACCAACCCGATTCTGACAGCGACTTGCTGATGGCACCAGCCTGATTACGTCTTGCTGAAATTATCAGGGAGCCGGTTGCAGCATGAACGAAACTGCGAGCATAGTTGTCACGTGAGTGAACCCTCCCGACCGGATGGCGCACCATCAACTCACGGACGTACCCGGGGAGTTACGCCTCCCCGCGTTCAGACGCAGACCCTCCCCTGTCCTCGCCCGCTCAGGTCCGCTCCTTAGGTACCGCGCCCGTCCGCACTGGAAGGCGATCAACGTGACCCCCCACACGGCCTCCCCGCCCGAACTCCTGCCCACCACCCATCCGGACCGGGAGCACTGGTTCGGTCTTCCCTCGCTCCGTACGAGTGTGCGGACGGCTCGCGACACGGTCCGCCGGCACCTGCACACATGGCGGCTGCCCGGCGACGTGTGCACCGACGCCGTGCTGCTCGTCTCGGAGCTGGCGACCAACGCCGTCATCCACTCCGAAGGCACCAGAATGCTGTGCGGCCTGTCGCTGACCTCCCGCGAAAGGCTGCGGTTAGAAGTGCACGACGACGGACATCCCATGGCCCGTCCGTCCGGCGCTCGGCCCGGATCCGAGGACGAGAGCGGCCGGGGCCTGCTGATCGTGGAGCAGCTCGCGGACTCCTGGGGAGCCGCCCCTTCGCTCCACATGAGGGGCAACGCGGTCTGGGCGGTTCTACGGATCGGCCCCTGACCCCACCGGCACGCTGTTTCCACTGTCGCGCATGCGACACCTCGGGGCTCACGCGACGGGTGGCTGAGAGCGCTCACCCGTCCTTGTGTCCAGGTCGGCGTACAGCAGATGGTGGTCCGAGTACGGGGTCGGACGAACACGGTGTCCGCGCGGGGCGATGCCTCGCAGAAAAATGTAGTCGAACTTGCTCTGCCAGTCGGTGGTCGGCCTGCAGTCGCCGGAAGGCGAGGGCCGGCACCGGGGGTCCACGTCCGCGGCCAGCGTCCACATCCCGGCGAGTTCGGGGGCGTTGGGCACGGCGTTGAAGTCACCGATGACGATCGCGCGATCATGCTGTGCGACCTCTGCGGCGAGTGCGCCGACCTGGTCCGCCCGGACCGCCTCCTGACGTCGTTCGGCAAGATGGGTGTTGAAGATCCGGACGGGCCGGCCGTCCACCGTGGTGGTGACTGCCATGTACCCCCGGTCCTCGGATCCGCCGTCGGGGTACTCCGCGCTGACGAGGTCTGTCATCGGTGCCATCGAGAGAACGGCCTGTCCGTAGGCCCCCGGCCTCCACGGCAGTCCCGCGCAACGGCCCCAGTTCCGAAGAACCGTCCCGTACGTGACCTGGTAGACCAGACCGTAACGGCCCTCCAGATGGTCCACGATCCGCTCGACGTCTCGCACGCACGCTTCTTGCAGGCCGATGACCTGGGGGGCGTACGTGGCGATCTCCGCCGCCCGGTCACCGTTGCTCTCCTCGCAGGGGTTGCAGATGTTCCACGTCATGACACGGTTCGCCACCACGTCCGGGGTGGCTTCGACGGGCAGTGACCCGGAGAAGGGGACGCCGACAGGCGCACTGGGGCCGACGAGGACCATGCAGGCCACGATCAAGGCGCCCACGAGTGGACGCATGCGACTACCGGACACCGTCGTCTCCCGACATGGATGTCCATGGCATCCGACGTCTCCCGACGTCTCCATGGACGAGGTCATGGGATGAGGTTAGGGGACGGGGTTGTCAGCCGGCGCCGACGACCGGGCTGATCACGCCACCACGCGCCACCACCCCTGGACGAGTCTGCCCGGCCGAAGCTGTCGTTTCCCTGTCGCTGAACTTTCGAGTGGTTATCGATCCGGGCTCCGCGTGTCCTCGGCTATGGCGTGGAAGGCCACGTGAAGCACTATGGGCACGTGGAAAAAGTACGACTTCTCGTCGTGGACGACGATCCGCCCCTCGCCGGCCTGGTCGCGACGGTCGCCCGCTACGAGGCCGGAGAGCGCGACGGCTACGCCGTCCTCGACCGGCCCCGCCCGTCCAGGACGCGGCAGGTCACCGGGTGACCGGCCGTCTCGGCCGGCTCCGTGACACGTACCGCAGGCTTCGGCTCGGCACCCGGCTGGCACTGGGCATGGGGGTGCTGTCACTGGTCGTCTTCGCCGTGGTCGGCACGGCCCTGTCGACGTACATGCGGGACTACCTGGAGCGGCAGCTCAACGACCAGATGAAGCTGGTCCAGGTCACCCAGTCCAAGGACGCCCAGGCCCACGGCACGGTGGAACGCAGGCCCTACTACGGCTGGTACACGGCCGTGTACGACGTCTCGGGCGACTCGGCCGTCCTGCGCAGGCCCAGTGACGTGCCGAAGGACACCGTGCAGCTCACCGCCTTCGCCGAATCACTGGCCCGGGCGGGGTCGACGGAGATGTCCCACACCACACGCATCGAGGACGAGGGCGCGTACCGGCTGCGTGCCTGCAAGATCGGGCCCGGCGTGGTCCTGGTCACCGCGGCGCCCCTGGAGGACATCGAGGAGACCATGGACCAGCTGGTCACGGTCCAGGTCTTCGCGTTCGCCCTCGCGCTCCTCGGCCTCGTGGTGTTCGGGCGCGCGGTGCTGCGGCGGGGCCTGAAGCCGCTCAGCGACATGGCGCACACGGCCCGCGGCATCACCTCGCACGACTTCACCGACTCGGCCCGGCTGCCGGTGCGCGCGGACCGCGGGAACGGCGGCCCGGAGGTCGAGGAGCTGCGCACCGCGTTCAACACGATGCTGGAGCACATCGACGACTCGCTGGCCGTCCGCACGGAGGCCGAACAGCGGCTGCGCCGGTTCGTCGCGGACGCCTCGCACGAGCTGCGTACGCCCCTGATGTCGGTACGCGGTTACGCGGACCTCTTCCAGTACGCGGCGGCCAACGAGCCCGAGGAGCGGGAGAAACACCTGGCCAGGCTGCGCGCCGAGGCGGCCCGGATGGGCGTACTCCTCGACGATCTGCTGCTGCTCGCCCGCCTCGACGCCGCCGAGGTGGAGGTACCGCTGCGGCTGGAGGACGCGGACCTGGTGGAGCTGGCACGGCAGGCGGCGGACGCGTTCCGCGCGAGCCACCCGGACCATCCGCTGTCCGTGACGGCGGGTCCGGACCCGGTGCGGCTGCGGCTCGACGTCCTGCGCATCCGGCAGGTCCTCGACAACCTCCTCACCAACGCCGCCGTGCACACCCCGGCCGGTACCGAGGTCTCCGTCGAGGTGTCCGTCGCGGCCGGCCAGGCCGTCGTGCGGGTCACCGACTCCGGCCCCGGTGTGCCGGCCGCCGACCAGGAGCACGTCTTCGACCGCTTCTTCCGCATCGACAAGGCCCGCAGCCGGGACCGCGGCGGCAGCGGCCTGGGCCTGGCGGTCGCCCGCTCCCTGACCCGGGCCCACGGCGGCACCATCGACCTGACCAGCAGGCCGGGCGCGACGACGTTCACGATGAGGATCCGGCTCGCGCACGATTCCTGAGGAAACCTGTCGCGTCCTGAGGGGCCTGGCGAGCTCCGGAGCGGGGGCCAACGTGCCGCGGACCACGTACGGCCTTCCGCCGGGGTGCTCGTCATCCCTTTCCCTCCTGGTAGAGCGCCACAAGAAGCTCTCTCACCCCCGGTGCCGCGGGATGCGGATCGTCCCGCCACCACGCGAGCCGGACCGCGATCGGCTCGGCGTCCCGCACCGGCCGGTACACGACCCCCGGCCGCGGATACTGATGCGCGGTCGCCTCGGCGGTCATCCCCACGCAACGCCCCGTGGAGATCGCGGTGAGCCAGTCGTCGATGTCGTGCGTCTCCCTGGCCGCCGGACGGGCATCCGGGGGCCACAGCTCCGTCGTGGTGGTGCCGGTCCGCGAGTCGACCAGCAGCGTGCGCCCGGTGAGGTCCGCGAGACGCACCGAGCGGCGCCGGGCCAGCGGATCGTCGGAGGCCAGGGCGCACAGCCGCCGTTCCAGGCCCACGATGACGGATTCGAAGCGGCGCTCGTCCAACGGCCTGCGGACGATGCCCAGTTCGCACATGCCCTCCGCGAGTCCCGCGGTGGCGGAGTTGGCGCGGACGAGTTCCAGTTCCGTCTCGGGACGCGTCTTCGCCCAGTCCCGCTGGAAGGCCAGCGTGTGGCGGCCCAGCGCCGACCAGGCGTAACCGATCCGCAGCGAGGCCCGGCCCGAGGCGACCTCCCGGACCAGGCCCTCCACCTCTGCGAGCACGCGCCGGGCGTGTGCCACCACGCGCAGCCCGGCCGCCGTCAGGGCCACTTCGCGGGAGGTCCGCCTCAACAGCCGTACGCCGAGGGCGCGTTCGAGCGATGCCAGCGTGCGGGACACGGCCGCCTGGGAGACGCCGAGGGCGAGAGCCGCGTCGGTGAAACCGCCCTCGTCGACGATCGCGACGAGACAGCGCAACTGCCGCACTTCTACATCCACGCCGTCCATGGCACCCCTGACACCTCCGACACCTCCGACACCTCCGACACCTCCGACACCTCCGACACCTCCGACACCTCCGACACCTCCGACATCCATGACTCAAGCGTATAGACAGGCCGGGCCATGCATTTTGCGCATGGTCGTGGCGGGCGCAGCATCGGGGCATGCACGCAGCCTCCGCACCCGCCACGGCGTCCGCGCGACACACCGCCCGCGAGCCGGCCGGGCTGGTCACCCTGGTCGGCAGCGCCCTGTCGAACCAGACCGGGGCCGCGGTCGGTTCGCTGGCCTTCCCCGTCCTCGGCCCCCTCGGTGTCGTCGCGGTACGCCAGTACGTGGCCGCGGTCGTCCTGTGCGCGGTCGCCAGGCCCCGGCCGCGCTCGTTCACCCGGCACCAGTGGTGGCCGGTCCTGCTGCTGGCCCTGGTGTTCGGGACGATGAACCTGTCCCTCTACACCGCCATCGACCGGGTCGGTCTCGGCCTTGCGGTGACCCTGGAGTTCCTCGGCCCGCTCGCCATCGCACTGTCCGCCGCGCGCCGCCGGGTGGACGCCTGCTGCGCGCTGGTGGCAGCGGCGGGCGTCGTCACCCTGATGCGTCCGCAGCCGTCGGCCGACTACCTCGGCATGGGCCTCGGTCTGCTCGCCGCCGTCTGCTGGGCGTCCTACATCCTGCTCAACCGCACCGTGGGCCGGCGCATACCCGGAGCGCGGGGATCGGCCGCCGCGGCGGCGGTCTCCGCCCTGATGTTCCTGCCGGTCGGCATCGTCCTCGCGGTCCGGGACCCGCCCGCCCCCACGGCTCTCGCGTACGCCGTCGTGGCGGGCGTCCTGTCGTCCGCGGTGCCCTATCTCGCGGACATGTTCACCCTGCGCCGCGTGTCCGCCCCGGCTTTCGGCCTCCTCATGAGCGTCAACCCGGTGCTGGCCGGCCTGGTCGGCTGGATCGTCCTCGGGCAGAGCCTGGGGCCGGTGGAGTGGGCCGCCGTCGGTGCCGTCGTCGCCGCCAACGCGCTCAGCGTCCTCGCGTCCCGTCGATGAACCGCGCCGGGCGGCCGTGTCAGCAGGCGGCTGTGGATGCCTGCACGTCGTCGAGCGCCTGTCGCGCGATCTCACCGAAGCCGTCGTCGGTGGTCGTCCGGCACCAGCGTTCGTAGGCGATCGCGGAGGCGAGCGCGCCGAGTTCCGCGGCCACCCGAGCGGTCAGGTCGGGAACGCCGCGCCGTTCGAGCGCGTCGGCCATGGCCGCGACGAGGGTGAGGTTCTTCAGCGCTTCGCGTTCTCGCAGTTCGGGGTTGGCGGCGATCACCGCCTGCCTGCGGGCGGTGAACTCGCGGCGCGCGGGCGTGAAGACTTCCCTGCCGGCCGCGTCCAGCGCGTGAGCGACCGCTTCGAGCGGGGTGGCGGTCGCCGGCGCCGCGGCTATCGCCTCGGCGAGCAGTCCGCTCATCGTGTCACCGCCGAAGAGCACTTCCCTCTTGTCCTGGAAGTGCCGGAAGAAGGTGGACTTCCCCAGCCCCGCGCGCTGCGCGATGTCGATCACGGTCGTGTTCTCGTAGCCCCGTTCGGCGAACAGGTCGAGGGCGGCGTGAGCGAGCCGTTCTGCTGCGTTCGGTTCCCAGCGAGCCATAACCACAGCGTACGGGACTCGGTCCCGTTACACGTGACCCAGCCGCGCCCCCGAAGGGGCGCGGGGAACTGCGCGATCAGCCACAGCCGCACCCGCACCCGCACCCGCACCCGACAAGGCTCAGGCCTTTCGGCGGGACGTCATCGTGCGCTGGATCAGGATGAACGCGCACAGCAACACCCCCGTCGCGATCTTCGTCCACCACGAACTGAGCGTTCCCTCGAACTGGATGAGGCTCTTGATCAAGCCGAGCACGAGGACACCGAACAACGTGCCCACCACATAACCCGACCCGCCGGTGAGCAGCGTGCCGCCGATGACGACCGCGGCGATGGCGTCGAGTTCGAGACCGGTGGCGTGCAGCGGGTCGCCGGACTGGATGTAGAGGGTGAAGAGGAGTCCGGCCAGCGCCGAGCAGAACCCGCTCATCGTGTAGACGGCGATCTTCGTGCCGCCCTGTGGAAGCCCCATCAGCAGGGCCGACTGCTCGTTGCCGCCGATGGCGTACACCCGGCGTCCGAAGCGCGTGTAGTGCAGGACGTAGAACGCCGCGGCCAGCACCACCAGCGCCACGATGGCCCCGATGGACAGGAACGCCCCTCCCAGGGACACCTGGGCCTGGGCCATGCTGCTCACGGAGGAGTCGCCGATGGAGATCGACTCCTTGCTGATGACCAGGCACAGGCCGCGGAACAGGAACAGTCCGGCCAGCGTCACGATGAAGGGCTGGATCTCGAAGTTCTGGATCACATAGCCCATCAGGTAGCCGCCGAAGGCGCCCACGGCGAGCGCCATCGGGATGACGACCACGATCGGCAGTCCCTGGCGCTCCACCAGCCACGCCGTGAACATCGTCGTGAAACCGATGACGGAGCCGACGGACAGGTCGATGCCGCCGGAGAGGATGACGAAGGTGGCGCCCACGGCCGCGACCAGCAGATAGCTGTTGTCGATGAACAGGTTGAGGAAGACCTGCGTCTCGGCGAACCCGTAGTTCTGGTACCGGCTCAGGCCGACGGCGTACATCACGAGGAACAGCCCGGCCGTCACCAGGACGGGCAGGCGGCGGTCACCGAGGACGCGCGCGGCCCCGCTCGGCGTACGACTGTCCGGTGCCGCGGGCTTGCGGGTGGTCGTGGTCATCACGAGACCTCCATGGTGCGTACGGTCTCGGGCGTCGCGGCGGTGTCCGCCGGAGCCTCGGCCTGCTTGGCGCCCCGCTTCCCGCCGAAGCCCCCGGCGCCGAACACCTTGGCGCGGAACTTCGGGGACTGCATCAGGCAGACGATGATGACGACGGCGGCCTTGAAGACCAGGTTGGTCTGGGTCGGCACGCCGATGGTGTAGATCGTGGTGGTGAGGGTCTGGATGACCAGGGCGCCCACGACCGTGCCGCCGATGGAGAACCGGCCGCCGAGCAGCGACGTACCGCCGATGACCACGGCGAGGATCGCGTCGAGCTCGATCCACAGGCCCGCGTTGTTGCCGTCCGCGGCCGAGGTGTTGGAGCTGATCATCAGGCCGGCGATGCCGGCGCACAGCGCGCAGAACACGTACACCATGATCTTGATGCGCCGGGATCGGATGCCGACCAGGCGGCTGGCCTCGGCGTTGCCGCCGACCGACTCGACGAGCAGGCCGAGTGCCGTGCGGCGGGTCAGTGCCACGGTGACGGCTACCACGGCGGCCACCACGAAGATGGAGAAGGGCAGCGTCAGCCAGTAGCCGCCGCCGATCAGCTTGTACGGCTCGCTGTTGACGGTGATGATCTGCCCGTCGGTGATCAGCTGGGCGACACCGCGCCCGGCGACCATGATGATCAGCGTGGCGATGATCGGCTGGATGCCCATCCTGGCGACCAGGAAGCCGTTCCAGAGGCCGCAGACGACCGCGGCCAGCAGGCCGAGACCCATCGCGAGAAGCACCCCGGAGACGGCTGCCTGGTCGGCCTGGTCACTGAGGTACGAACAGGACAGCGCCCCGGTGATCGCGACGACGGCGCCGACGGACAGGTCGATGCCGCCGGTGGCGATGACCAAGGTCATGCCGACGGCGACCAGGATGAGGGGCGAGCCGAAGAGCACGATCGAGACGAGACTGCCGTAGAGGTGGCCGTCCGTCATCTTGACCGAGAAGAAGTCGGGCGTGAAAGGGACGTTGACGAGCAGCAGGAGCACCAGCACGGCGACCGGCCAGAACAGGTGATGGCGTGTCAGCTCTCGCCATCGGGGCGTGGTGGTCACTGGTGCTCTCCGCTCGCGATGGTCTCCAGGATCCGGGTGGGGGTGATCTCGGGCCCGTTGGCCAGCCGGGCCACGAGCCTGCGGTCGCGCAGCACGCCGATGGTGTGGCTCAGCCGCAGGACCTCCTCCAGTTCGGCCGCGATGTAGAGCACGGACATGCCTTCCTCGGAGAGCGAGACCACCAGTTTCTGGATCTCGGCCTTGGCGCCGATGTCGATGCCGCGCGTCGGCTCGTCCAGGATCAGCAGTTTCGGCCGGGTGATGAGCCAGCGGGCGAGCAGGACCTTCTGCTGGTTGCCGCCGCTGAGTTGTCCGACCCTCGCCTCGGGGTTGGCCGGCCGGATGTCCAGGGCCTTGATGTACTGGGCGACGAGTTCGTCGCGCTGGGCGGCCGGGACGGGCCGGACCCAGCCGCGCGCGGCCTGCAGGGCGAGGATGATGTTCTCCCGCACCGTCAGGTCCGGTACGAGGCCCTCGGTCCTGCGGTTCTCCGAGCAGTACGCGACGCCCGCGGCGATCGCGTCGTTCGGGGCGCTCATCGAGACCTGCTTGCCGCCGATGGTCACCTTGCCGCTGTCCGGCTGGTCGGCGCCGAAGAGCAGCCGGGCCAGTTCGGTGCGGCCCGATCCGAGCAGTCCGGCGAGTCCGACGACCTCGCCCTTCTTGATCTCCAGGTCGAAGGGGGCGATGCCGCCGGTGCGGCCGACGCCGTCCGCCGTGAGCAGCGACTCCCCCACATCGGCGTGGAGTTGGTGGTCGTGCAGCTCCTCCAGCTGGTCGAGCGCCTTGCCGATCATCAGCTGGACGAGGCCGACCTGGTCGAGGTCGCGGACCATGTGTTCGCCGACGAGGGTGCCGTTGCGCAGGACGGTCATCCGGTCGCAGACCTCGTAGATCTGGTCGAGGAAGTGCGAGACGAACAGGATCGCGACGCCCTCACCCTTCAGCCTGCGCATCAGGGCGAAGAGTTCGAGGACCTCGTCGCGGTCGAGGCTGGAGGTCGGTTCGTCGAGGATCAGCACCTTGGTGCCCGACCCCGAACCGTCGCTGTCGCCGGTCCCCACCGCCCGTACGATCGCGACCAGTTGCTGCACGGCCAGCGGGTACGAGGACAGCGGCGCGGTGACGTCGATGTCGAGGCCGAGCCGGTCGACGAGTTCCGCGGCCTCGCGGCGCAGCCGCTTCCACTGGATGCGGCCGAAGCGGGTGGGTTCGCGCCCGATGAAGATGTTCTCCGCCACCGACAGGTTGGGGCAGAGGTTGACCTCCTGGTAGACCGTGCTGATGCCGGCCTGCTGGGCGCCCGACGGGCTGGTGAACCGGACGGACGCGCCGTTGAGTGTGACGGTGCCGCCGTCCAGGGAGTAGACCCCGGTGAGCACCTTGATGAGGGTGGACTTCCCGGCGCCGTTCTCGCCGAGCAGGGCGTGGATCTCGCCGGGGAAGAGCCGGAAGTCGACACCCGACAGAGCCCGTACCCCCGGAAACTCTTTGACTATGCCCGTCATCTCCAGGACGGGCAGCGGCTCTGCCATGGCAGCGCTCCTCTTGGATATTCGTACCGGCCCGCAGGGAGCCCCCTGAGCCGAGGTGCTCGGCCGGACGGAGGCTCCCTGGTGGTACATGCGGTGGTCGGTCGGCGCGGGTCGGGAGGGCGGCCTTGGCCTGGTCCTGGAGGAAGTCGCCCTCCTCGGTCTTGATCCGGCGCTCGACCGTCTTGCCGTCGTTGACCTGCTGTACGAGGTCCATCAGCTGGGGGCCGAGCAGCGGGTTGCACTCGACGATGCCGTTGATCTTGCCCTCGGACATCGCGACGAAGCCGTCCTTCACGCCGTCGACCGAGAGGATCAGGATGTCCTTGCCGGGCTTCTTGCCGGCCGCCTCGATGGACTGGATGGCGCCGAGGGCCATGTCGTCGTTGTGCGCGTAGAGCACGTTGATGTCCGGGTTGGACTGCAGGAAGGCGGCCATGACCTGCTTGCCGCCGGCCCTGGTGAAGTCGCCGGTCTGGCTGACGACGATCTTCCAGTCGTCCTTGTGGTCGGCTTCCATGATCTCTTTGAAGCCCTTGGCGCGTTCGAGCGCGGGGGCGGCGCCGGTGGTGCCCTCCAGCTGTGCGATCTTCACCGCGCCCTTGTGGCCGGCCTTCGTGAGGATCTTCTCCAGCATCCTGCCCGCGCGTCGGCCCTCGTCGATGAAGTCGGAGCCGATGAAGGAGACGTACAGGGAGTCGTCGGCGGTCTCGATGGAGCGGTCGGTGAGGATGACCGGGATCTTCGCGGTCTTGGCCTCCTTGAGCACCGCGTCCCAGCCCGTGACGACGACCGGCGAGAAGGCTATGACGTCCACCTTCTGCGCGATGTAACTGCGGATCGCCGAGATCTGGTTCTCCTGCTTCTGCTGGGCGTCGGAGAACTTGAGGGTGTAACCGGCCTCCTTGGCCGCTGCCTTGACCGACTTGGTGTTGGCCGTGCGCCAGCCGCTCTCCGAACCGACCTGGGCGAAACCGAGGCTGATCTTCTTGCCGCCACCACCGCTGCCGGAGTCGGAGCCGGAGGAGCCCTCGTCCTCCTTGGCACAGGCCGCCAGGCCACCCGCAGCAGCCACGCCGACCGCCGCGGTGAGGAAGTTCCTTCTGTTGAGCATGTTCTTCTCCTTTGAAGAGCGGGCCCGGGTGAGCCTGCTGGTGCGCGTACTACTCGCCGGGACAGGCTCACTTGCGTCCAGCCTGTCGATCGCTGTTCGAAATATCGGACATACCGGAGTGTGCGGGTATCGGCTGCCGGGGTGGTGCGTCAGGCGGGCGGGGCGCCCTGGTCCGAGGTGTACGGGAAAGAGCTGGCGCGGACGACGAGTTGGGGTTCGATGGCGATACCGGACGCCCCGGACGGCTCCCTGCCCTCGATCAGGTCCAGGAGCAGGGCGATGCTCCGTTTGCCGACCGCCGCGAAGTCCTGCCGGACGGTGGTGAGCGGCGGTGCGAAGAACTCGGACTCCGGGATGTCGTCGAAGCCGACCACCGCCACGTCCTGGGGAGTTCGCACTCCCGCTTCCCTCAGGGCACGCAACACCCCCAGTGCCATCTGGTCGTTGGCGACGAAGACCGCGGTCAGCCCCCGGCCCACCCAGCCGGCCAGTTCCTGGCCCGCCCGGTAGCCCGACAGCGGACTCCAGTCCCCGCGCAGGGTCAACGGCGGTGCCACGCCTACCTTTTCGAGGGTGGCCCGCCAGCCGGCGGCCCGGTCGGTGGCCTCCTGCCAGTCCTCGGGTCCGGCGAGGTGCCAGACCGTGCGGTGGCCGGCGGCCAGCAGATGACCGGTGGCCAGGCGTGCACCCAGGTGCTGATCCACGTTGACGCCGGGGATCCCCACCGAGGGCCCGCTGCCCACGGTCACCACCGGGAACGGATGGCGGAGTTCGGCGAGGGCCTCGACCGCCGACCGCTGCGGGGCGATGGCGACGACTCCCTCCACCCCGCCCTGGCTGAGGTGCTCCAGCGCCTCGGACACCTTGTCGACGGTCAGTCTGCGCAGACTGACCGTGGAGACGAGATAGCCCTCGGCACGTGCCGCCTCCTCAAGTGCGAAGAGCGTGCTGGCCGGACCGTAGAGGGTGGTGTCCGAGGCGACGACACCCAGGGTCCGGGTGCGTCGGGTGACCAGGGCGCGTGCGGAGAAGTTTCGGCGGTAGCCCATCTCCTCGATCGCGTGCAGCACCTTGGCCCGTGTCCGGTCCCGGACGTTGGGGTGATCCCCCAGCACACGGGAAACGGTCTGATGGGACACGCCCGCCAGTCGCGCGACATCGGCCATGGTGGGCGGGCGAAGCTGTGATTGTGCCATGGCCGTACCTCCTTGGCTGTCGTGAACCGAAAGTTTCCTGTGCGTGCGTGGACATCTGCGCAGGACTGGGCTTCTGAATGGACGTCACCTGGGTGAAAGCCGGCTCGTGATTGCGGACGTCATTGTGAGCGCTAACAATTCATGCCGGTCAAGGGGGGCGACGACAGGAGGACGTCACGTTTGAGTAACGCACCGGAAGCGGGTGGTTGCGGAGCGACAGTTTTCGGATGCGGGTTCGCGGCAAAGGCATTGACGGCCCTCGGGCACGCCTCTACTGTTCCGAACTCTTCCGACTTCGACATTCCGTTCAGAGGTGGCAGGCCGCTGCCCGCACGCCCGACAAGGGGGTACGAGCAGCGGCCACGGTGACAGTGATGGTGACGGCGACGGTCTCAGGCCTGGACGTAGCGATCGAGGTCGATGACGTGCTGGGGGTGGGCGGCCGGGACGACGCCGGAGTAGATCGCCGTGTAGCAGCCCGGGCAGCACAGCTGCCGGAAGACGATCTCGTCGTCGACGTACTGGCCCGGGTCGTCGGTGACGTGGGAGCCGGCGTTGCTGGTCGGCCCCTCGAACCGGGCCAGGGTCAGCACGGTGTCGGTCCTCGGGTCGCCGAGCTGCCGGCCGCAGTGGGCGCACGCGACCACCTCGACGCCGTCGACGCCGACCGCGACGAGGTTGTCGTCGAGGCGTTTGCCGGTCGACGGGGCGTGGCTCGGGCCGGGAGCCACGTCGGCCGTCGAGCGGGCTCTGCGTTCCTCGCGCAGCCTGGTCCGCAGGGCCTCGGTCGCCGTCCGGTCGACCGCGTCGTCGCGCAGGACCACGCCGTAGGACGCCTCGGCACCGGTACTCGTCACCTTGCCCTCGGCGTGGTCGTGGGCGACCAGCTCGGGCTCGCGCAGCAGCGGGTCGCCGTACCCGCCGCCGCCCTGCCAGTGCAGGTAGAGCAGGTCGTCGGGGGCGACCTGGGTCTCGCCGTAGCAGGCCTGGAGGTCCTGGCTGCCCGCGAGTTCCGCCAGGCGGAGCGGGAGTGTGCCTTCGGCGAGCAGTCGCTTCACGCCCGCGTCGCGTGCCACGACTCCGACGGCCGTGTTGCCCGGGTAGCCGCCGGCCAGGCCGGTGTTCTGTGAGACGCCCTTGCCGGAGGAGGCCACGACGAGGCCGACCGGGAGATCGGTGCCGTAGGGGATGAAGGCCGAGGAGCCGCTGACGCCGCCGCGATGACGTCCGGGGCCGCCGGAGTCCGGCTCCTCGCGGCGCCACAGCGTCATCAGCGGGTAGAGGTACTCGGTCATTTCCACGTCCGGGATGCGGCCCATCGGGATGCAGAACAACCCGCCGGTGTCCATGCCGTCGGCGCCCGGCCGACCGCCGTAGCCGGCGGCCATCACGTCCATGACGATGTTGAGGAACGGCGTCGGCACCTCGCCGCGCTGGTCGAGGCCGGCCAGTACGGCGGTGTCGTGGGTGCCGCAGCAGCCGGCCTGGACGCGGTCACCGAATTCCACGGTGCGGTCCATCATCTGCGAGAGGCACTCCGCGACGAGCGACCCGGTCGACCACGCGGGACCGATCGGCGCCCGGCTGACCGCGGCCGGGAAGGTCGCGTTGTTGATCGTGCCCTCCTCCGAGATCAGGTCGAAGCAGCGCATCAGGCCGCCGGCGGACCACGGGATGTCGTTGGCCAGCATCGGCATCAGGGCCAGCATCACGCCGCCGCGCAGGCCGGCGTACGTGCAGTTGATGAGGCCTGCCTGTTCGTCGGTCCCGGTGAAGTCGAAGGTCAGGTGGTCGTCGGCCTTGGTCATCTTTACGGTGATCTGGTGGACCGCGCGGTCACCGGCGTGCGACTGGTCCTGGTAGCCGGTCGCGCTCCAGCTGCCGTCGGGCAGGTTCCTGAGCTTGCCGCGGAGGCGTCCTTCGGCATCGGACATCATGCGCTTCATCACGGCCTTGACCGTGTCCGCGCCGTACTGGTCGATGACGGCGTGCAACCGCTTGCGCCCGACCGTGTTGGCCCCCACCTTGGCGCGCAGGTCGAGGTTGACGAGCAGCGGCACGCGTGACCGGCGGATCCAGGCCTCGGCGACGTCGTCCTGGATCTCGAAGTCGCGCACCACCTTGATCGGTGGTGTGGGCAGCGCCTCGGAGAAGACGTCCTGCGCGGCCGGGCTGAAGGAGCCGAGGCCGACCCCGCCGAGGTCGGGCTCGTGGCAGATCGCGCTGGTCCAGGCGAACAGCTTGCCGTCGTGGAAGATCGGCTGGTAGACGATGACGTCGTTCTGGTGCAGCCCGCCGCCGACCCAGGGGTCGTTGCAGAGGAACATGTCCCCTTCCTTGACGCCGGGGTTCCGCACGCGATGCTGCAGCGTCCAGTAGACCGCCAGGTCGACCGCGCCGGCCAGCATGGTGTTGTAGAGGCCGACCTGGACCTCCTGGCCGACCTCGTCGCAGATCGCGAAGTCGAAGTCGTTGGCGTCGGTCACGATCGGCGAGCCGGACATCCGCTTGAGGGCCTCGCCCATCTCGTCGGTCACGGACCAGAGCCGGTGGCGGACGACCTCGTAGGTGAGCGGGTCGAGGGCGTCGATCTGCTCCTGGGTGACGCTGTGGACGGGAAGGGAGTCCGGGAGACCCGCGGCGAGGACGTCGGGGTCGATCGGTCGGCTCGAAAAGTGCTCGGAGCCGGGGATGGTCATAGCCATGCCAGAGCCTCTGTCCTGCCTAGTTCCGGGTGATGATCGAGAGGTTGCCGAGGTGGTCGACGGTGCCGGTCATGTGCGGCGGCACGACCACGGTGGTGGTGGGTACCTCGATGACGGCGGGCCCGTGGATCACATGGCCGTGCCGCAGCAGCCGGTAGTCGTAGACGGGGGTCTCGACGTACCCGACGACCGTGTCGAGGCAGACCCTGCGGACGGCGGCCAGCGCCTCGGCCGGGTCCGGGGTGTCGGCGTCGCCCAGCTTGGGCAGCTGCGGGTTGAAGGGCAGTGCGCCGGTCGCCTGGACCCGCAGCGTGATCGACTGGATGCCGGCGCCGCTGAAGCCGGTGCCCTCGCCGTAGAGACCGGCGTACTTGCGCTCGAACTCGTCCATCACCGCGACCATGTCGGCGCCGGTCAGCGCGCCGGCCGGGACGCCGACGGTGACCTCGGCGAGCTGGGCGGTGTACCGCAGGTCGATGGTGCGGGCGTACTCCACCCGCTCGAACGTGAGCCCCTGGCGGCCGAGTGCCTCGCCCAGCCGTCGTTCGAGTTCCTCGAAGTGGCCTTGCGCGGTCGCCGCCGGGACGGGCATCTGCCCGGGGTCGGAGAGCTCCTGGGCGAGCACCACGTCGGAGGCGGCGAGGCCGAAGGCCGAGAACCCGGAGGCGACCGGGCCGAGCGGCACGACCACCTCGCGCACACCCACCTCGGCCGCGTACGCGGCGCAGGAGGCGGGGCCGGCGCCACCGAAGGCGTAGAGGACGAAGTTCCGCGGGTCGTGGCCGGTCTCGACGACCGTCTTGCGGAGCAGGTCGCCGGTCTGGGCGTTCTGGACGGCGTAGATCGCGGCGGCCGCGTCCTCGACACTGAGCCCCAGCGGCTCGGCGACGCGGGTGCGGATCGCGTCGCGTGCGGCCTCGACGTCGAGTGCCTTGCGCCCGCCGAGGAGTCCGCTCTCGGGGAGGATGCCGAGTACGAGGTTGGCGTCGGTGTTGGTCGGCTCGGTGCCTCCGGCGCCGTAACACGCGGGACCCGGCACGGACTGGGCGCTGCGCGGGCCGACCTGGAGGTTGCCGCCGTGGTCGATCCAGGCGATCGCCCCGCCGCCGGACCCGATCGCGTGGACCTCCAGGGTCGGGACGTTGATCGGGTGGTGGTTGATGATCGTCGTGCTCGACCGCACCGGCTCGCCGTCGACCACCAGGCCCACGAGGAAGGTGGTGCCGCCGACGTCGGTGGAGATGATGTTGCGGTGGCCGAGCTGCTCGCCCAGCGAGACCGCGCCGACGACGCCACCGGTCAGTACCGAGCCGACCGTGCTGATCGCGGTCGACGGGGCCTCGGACGCCGCGATCGCGCCGCCGTTGCTCTGCATCACCAGGAGCGGGCCGCCCAGACCACCGTCGTTGAGCCGTGACTCCAGCCGGCCGAGGTAGTCCCGGAGCCCGGGGCCGATCTGCGCGCTCATGATGGTGGTGGCGTTGCGGGCGTACTCCCGGATCCGGGGGCTGACCTCGCTCGACAGGGCCACGAACGCCTCGGGGTCGAGCTCGCCCACGATCTCCCGGATCCGCTGCTCGTGGACCGCGTTCTTGAACGACCACAGCAGGGAGACCGCGATGGAGCGGATGCCCTGGTCGAGCAGCGAGTGCACGGCCGAGCGCACGGACTCCTCGTCGAGCGCGACGACGACGGTGCCGTCGCGGTCCAGTCGCTCGGTGACCTCGACCGCGTGCCGCTTGGGAATGAGGACGTGGCGCTTGTCCTGGCCCATGACGTTCTGCAGCTGGTGCGGGGCCGAGCCGAGGTAGCGGCCCTCGACGTTCATGATGTAGATCGAGTCGCGGTGACCGCGGGTCGTGATGAAGCCCACCGGGGGCACGTTGCCCATGACGAGGGCGTTCAGCGACGAGGTCGTGCCGTGCGCGATGTGGTGGGTCTTCGCGAGCATCCGCTCCAGCGGCTCCCCGAGGTTCTCCGCCAGTACGGCGAGAACGTCCATGACCCCCTGCGAGTAGTCGGCCGGGGTCGACGGTGCCTTGGCGGCCACGATGGTGCCCGCGGCATCGTCGAGGACCGCGTCCGTGAACGTGCCGCCGACGTCGACACCGATGACATATGCCATAGCGAACTCCATCTGGTCCTGGGATGCCCTGTGCTGTGCGACACAACGTAAGGGCATTTGACAGCACCGTCAACAGGTAGACGGAGGCGTAAAATCAGGAAGATCAGGCCTTCTTGAGGAGTCCCTCCAAGCGGTCGATCTCCCGGCGAAGGCCGCGCACCGCGTCCAGCGGGGTGGCCGACGCCGACCGTCCCGCCTCCGCCACCAGCCCGTGCACCGCCATGTCCGCCAGCTCCGCGCACACCGAGTCCAGGTCGAAGTGCGACCCGGGGTGGTACCACCACGCCACCCAGTTCACGATGCCCAGCGTGCCCAGCGCGGCGACCGCCGGCGTGACGGGCCGGAACTCCCCGCGCGCCACTCCTTGCTCGATCACATGGCTCAGCGAATTCAGCACCGCCTTGCGGTTCTCCTCGTACGAGGAGGCGACCTCGTCGGGAAGGTCCGCCTCCGACCGCAGCAGCAGCCGGAACCGCTCACCCTGCTCGCCCTGCCGGCGCACCATGAGCCGCACGATCTGGCGGATCCGGTCGGCCGCCGAGAGGTCCTCACGCTCGGCGAGGGCCGCGAGATCGGCCGCGGCCACCACCGTGATCTCCGCGACCAGCTTCGCCAGCAGCTCATCCTTGCTCTTCACGTAGTGATAGAGCGCCGGCCGCGTCAGACCCACCGCACTGGCGATGTCCTGAAAGCTCGTCCCCGCGTACCCCCGCTGGGCGAACAGCCGCGTCGCCTGCTCGTAGATCTCCTGCTGCACCAACCCGCGCCGCACGCCCGCACGTTCCTCGGGCCCGTCGGCCGTTCCGGACTTCGTCTCTTCCATGACGAGTCAGGGTACTCAACCGACCCCGGCCATCTTTTACGGTACTGTTGGCTTTTAGTCGCATGCGTTGAATTCTTGAGCGACGCGTCGAAAGGAAGCGCAATGAAGCATGTGCGGGTGGGGCTCGTGGTGCCCAGCTCCAACGTCACCGTCGAGACGGAACTGCCGGCGATCCTCTCCCGGCATCCCGGGGCGTCGTTCTCGTTCCACTCCTCACGGATGCGGATGGCCAAGGTGTCGCCGGAGGGCCTGGCCGCCATGAACGCCCAGCGCGAGCGCTGCGTCATCGAACTCGGCGACGCCTCCCCCGACCTGATCCTCTACGCCTGCCTGGTCGCAATCATGGCCGGCGGCCCGGACGAGCACCGCCGCGTCGAAGGACTCGTCGCCGAGCAGCTGGCCACCGGGGGCTCCGAGGCGCTGGTCCGCTCCAGCGCGGGCGCGCTGGTCGAGGGGCTGCACGCGCTGGGTGCCCGCCGGATCGGCCTGGTGATGCCCTACATGCGGCCGCTGGCCGAGCAGGTCGTCGCCTATCTCACCGCCGAGGGCTTCCAGATCGCCGACTGGCGCGCGCTGGAGGTCGAGGACAACCGCGAGGTCGGCTGCATTCCCGGTGACCGGGTGATGGCGGCGGCCCGCTCGCTCGACCTGGCCGGAGTCGACGCCGTCGTGATCTCCGCCTGCGTCCAGATGCCGTCGCTCGCGCTGGTCGAGGCCGCCGAGCAGGAGCTCGGTGTGCCGGTGATCTCCGCGGCGACCTCGGGCGCGTACAGCGTCCTGAAGGCCTGCGGCCTTCCCCTCACCGTCCCCGGCGCCGGG
>NZ_LIPP01000029.1 GCF_001418335.1 Streptomyces aurantiacus
AGACCCCCGCAATCGCGCTGAACGCGCTCGTCCTCAAACGCCGGACGGGCTGAATCTTTCAGCCCGTCCGGCGTTTGAGGACCGGGGGTTCGGGGGCGGAGCCCCCGAGGAAGTGACGGGAATGGGTAGGGGCGGCGGGGGCGAAAAACCCGTCGTCTGCCCCCTACGCCCGGTCCTCCAGATACCGCGTATGCGACTCCTGACGCCGCGCCTCCGTCTCGCGAAGGCCGGCCGCCAGGCCCTCCGCCTCCTCGTGCAACAGCGCAAGCTGCCGTTCGAGATGCCGCTCGGGCGCCTCCGCGCCAGGAGTCAGCCGGGCCCACCACCGCGTACGGACGAACGTGTCGACGGCCTCCGGGATGTCCGTCCGCACGGCACGCGACACCACGTGCACCCCTTCCGGCTCGCGCGCGAGGATCTCCGCGACCCAGCCGGGGTCGAGCAGCGCGGTCAGCAGCTCGGTCAGCTCGGTGAGCCGCCCGGACGCGGCGGGTGGCAGCTCGACGTCCGCCAGGTAGGACCGGAGCCTGCCGAAGTCCTCCCGTATCTCGTCCAGTTGCGCGGACGGGTCCGGGAAGTCCGGCAGTGACGGCCGCTCCGGCGGCGCGATCAGCGCGCCCGCGCCGTACAGTCCCGCGACGACGACCGGCCAGTACGGACCCGCGACCCCCGCGAAGGTCAGCGCGAGGCCGGCGATTCCGCAGGCGCTGCCGGTGAGGTTCTTGCGGGACTCCAGGTAGCCGAGAAACCGATGGGACCGATTGGACCTACTGGTAGCCACGGATCTCCTTGAAGGCGCCGTCGAGCGAGCCCTTCTGGGCGTCGAAGAGACGGCCGCCGGTCAGGTCGGCGATGTGGGCCAGCTCGCCGCGGTCGGAGTCGCCGAAGAGGATCGGGAAGACGGGGATCCGCCGTTCGCTCTCGGACAACCGGCCGTAGAAGCCGTCGAACCGCGCCGGACCCGCGCCCGCGGTGTTCTCGCCGTCCGTCATCAGCACGATCGACGTGAACGTGTCGTCGTCGGCGCCCAGCTGCTCGTACGCCTTCTGCAGCGACGTGTAGATCGCCGTGTCGCCGTCGGCGGTGAGCGCCTCGGTGTCGCGGCGGATGGCGTCGAGCCCCGAGCGCGGGTTCTCGGGCCGCACCACATGCGTGCGGACGCTCTTGACCGCGGAGCCGAACGGCATCAGCGTCACCTCCTCGCGTTCGCGGAAGTCGCCGGTGAGGTCGGTGAGCGCCTTCTTCAGCCGGTCGATGCGCCCGTCCTCGCCCATCGAGCCCGAGGTGTCGAGCACGTACACGGTCCGGGAGGGGCGGCGCAGCTTGTTCTCGTAGGAGTCGAGGAGCCCGTCGGCGACGGAACGGCTGCCGGGGAAGGGGAGTTCGCGGCGCCGGGTGGTGTCGAGACCGGTCGCGGGCGGCACGGAGGGGACGACGGGACGGCGCAGGGTGCGCTCGGTGATCAGCCGCTGGGTCGCCGGGGTGCGCAGGGCCTCGGTGAGGCGGCGGACGTCGTCGCGGACCTGCCCGCTCGAAGACGCGAGCGTGGAGAGCGGGTAGTCGGCGGTGATCACTCCGTCGCGTGGGCGGATCACCGTCAGGCCCTTCTTCGACTTGAGCACCGACTCGTAGTTGAGGAGGGCGTCCACGTCACCGCGCCGGTCGTAGGCCTGCGCCAGCCAACCCGACGACCCCGACGTCAGCCGCTGCCCCTTGAAGAACTCCGTGAGCCGGGGCGTCGCCTGCCGTACGTCGGCGTCCGTGAGCGCGGACTGGGCGCCGGAGAGGGCCGAGGCCACCGATACGAGGGTGGAGAAGCCCGAGTTGGAGCGGGAAGGGTCGGTCATGCCGTAGGTCAGCCCGCCGCCCCGTACCGCCTTCTCGATGTCGGCCCAGGTGACGTCCTCGGGCCGCCAGCCCAGCTTCCGTACGGTGGCGTCCTTGACCCCGATGGCCAGCGGGCTGGACATGACCGGGGTCTGGGACACGACCTGCTTCGCGGCGGCGGGGTCGAGACGCAGATAGTCGTTGGAGGAGAGCCACACCGCGTCGTACACGCCCTCGGCCCGGCCCTTCGCGAGGAGGTCGACCGCGTCGAGGGTGCCCATGTAGGTGGGACGCACCTCGATGCCGGTGTCCTCGCGGACCTGCGCCAACACGCTCTTCATATCGGCGAGTTCGCTGGAGGCGAGGACACGGAGGGTGCCGGGTGCGGCCTTGCCGGCCGTGCCGCCCGGGTCGGGTTCGTCCGCGGCCGAGGTGCACCCGGCCGTCACCAGCAGGGCCAGTGCGACGGCGGCCACGGTGACCCGTCTTGAGGTCGGGCTCACGCGAGGCCCCCTTCCAGCGCGCCCTGCGAACGGCTCCGGTTCAGGTACGCCGAGGCGTGCTCAAGCTCGGAGGTCAGGGAGTCCACCGTCGCCGCCATGGACTCCGTCGCCTGGACCTTGTACGTGTCGATGGCGTCGAGGGTCTGGTAGATCTGCTGGAAGGCCGAGCGCAGTGTCTCCGCGCCGACGGCCGGGTCGGCGGCGATGCGCTGGATCTCGCCGCTCTGGGTGGCGAGCATCTCGGCGTTGCCGCGGATGAGGTCCTCCGTGGTGCCGCGCAACGCGTTGACCTGCTCGACGACCTTGCGCTGGTTGTCCAGGGCGGAGGCGAGCATCACCGAGATGCGCAGTGCGGAGACGGTGGTGGTGGCCGCGCGGTCGACGCCCTTGATCAGCTCCTCGTTGTTGCGGCGGACCACGTCCATCGCCAGATAGCCCTGGGCGCACACCGCGAGCTGGGTGAGCAGGTCCTGGTGCTTCTGACGTACGGGAAAGAGGACGTCGGCGCGCAGGGAGTCGGCCTGCGCGGGGTCCTGCGCCTCCACACCGGTGATGTGGCCCTCGACCGCCGTGTCCAGGGCCTCGGTCAGGATCACGTACTCCTGGAGCTTGCCCATCGAGTCCCAGAGGCGGACGCGTTCGGTCTGCAGGGCGGCGTTGTCGCGGCGCAGTTCGTTCTGGCCGCCGCGCAGGGACCCCACGATCCTGTTCAACGTGCCCTGCGCGGAGGCGTACTTGGCGACGTGGTCGCGGAGCTTGTTGCCGCCGGGCAGCCGGGACAGCAGCTTGCGTGCCCGGCCGCCGGGCAGGTCGCGCGGGTCCAGGTCCTCGACGGTGCGCCGGAGTTCGACGAGTGAGGACGACACGCGGGACTGGGCGTCCTCGCCGTTCGCGGGCAGGGCGCGGATGGTGCGCTCCAGCATGCGGTTCGACTGGGCGGCGGCGCCGCGCATCTCGCCGGAGCCGAGCGCGACGATCTCGCCGATCCGCCCGGCGAACTCGGGGGAGCGGGCGTCGAGCACGGCGAGCCCGTCGACGTACTCGGCGGCCTTGCGCGCCATGTCGGTACGGACCGCCTCGTCGACCGGCACGAGCCCGCCGGCCTTCTCCTTCGGCACGGCCGCGACGGCCTCGGGAGGGGTGAGGGTGAAGGTCTCTTCGATGCTGCTCACTTGCTGTCCCCCTGGCCCCGGGCCCGGCGCGCCATCTCGTGCAGCACCTTGGAGGCGGGCACGGGCGCCTGCCGGACGCCGGTCAGCTTCTGGTTGAGATACGTGGTGTGGGCGTCGGTGGCCGCGGTGAACTCGACGGCGGCGCCCTGGGGCCTGAACCCGTGCCGCACCGCGAGCCCGCGCAACAGCTTGTCGCTGCCGAGCAGTTCACCGAGGGCACGGCCCTCGTCCGTGAGGGGCACGACGGTGTGGTCGCTGTTCGTGGTGGTGTCCGGGTAGAGCACGGTCAGGTCGTCGACGCCCTGGCCCTGGGCGAGGAGCGCGGCGACCTGGGACTCGTACACGAGGACCAGCGGATTTCCGACGCCGCTCACGAAGTCCCTGAAGGCGGCGTCCGTACTGGTCTGCTGAGCCCCCTGCACACTGATCAGCTTGCGCATCAGGGGTGCCGTCCGGGTAACGGCCGCGGCGCCGTCGGCGACCCGGCCGCTGTCGGCCACGTAGGAGGCGGCGGCGAGGTACAGCGCGCCCGAGTTCGAACTGGTCGGATCGGTGGTGGAGATGAACAACGTGCCGCTCAACTCACCGTGCGCCTCGGCCCCCTTGAGCTGCTGCCAGGTCCTGTCGTCCCCGGCGGCCTTGAGGTAGGCGGCCATGCCGAGGGTGCCGTTGCCCTTCTTCCCGACCGTCGCGAGGCCGTTGCGCGCCAGCACTTCGGCGGCGCTCCGGTGCGCGACGACCACGAGGGGCGAGTAGAAGGGGCGCGGCAGCGGCTGCCGTACGTGGTACTTGGCGGCCAGTTCCTCGGCGGGCGCCTGGCTGGAGGGGAACGCGAAGTCGTACCCCTTGAGGTCGAGTCCCTCCATGGCCCAGGACCCGGAGGTCTCCGTCTTCACGGTGTAGCCCCTGGCAGCCAGGGCCTTCACCACCTCCGGGTCGGCGAAGAACTCCGCCTTCTCCGACCCGATCACTCCTCGCACGGTCTTCGTTGCCGTGCTCCTGCCCTGCTCTTCGCGGCCCTTCACGACGGCTGCTGCCACTCCGCCGATCAGGAATACCGCCAGGACGATGGCGACGATTCGTTTCACACCCGGAGCCTGCTCCCGGAACCCAACGTTCCCCGCCCCTTCGGATGAACGGAGGGTGACCACCCGATCCCAGTACGAAACCGGAGGGATTTCCTCCCTTTGCGGCGAGGGGCGCCCCTTCAGGGGCGCGGGGAACTGCGCGCCAAGCCCCCGCCGGCCCGCACGGGGCGAGCGACGGAAGCGCCGCACGCAAGAAGGGCCGCACCCGCATGGATGCGACCCTTCCAACGGCCGACAGGCCCGGACCCGGCGTGGCCCAGCGGGCGGCCCAGTAGCTCAGCGGCCGGCGAGGGCGGCAGCCCCCGTGACCCCCGCTGCCCCCGCGTGCGCGTCCATCCGCTCGGCGGCCAGAATCGCGGCAGCCGTATCCGCCCGGGACGCCGCGACGACAAGGGCGCGCCCCGCGAGGGCGTGCGCCCGCTGGTGGACCCCGGCGGACAGCGGTTCGCGCCCGGCGGCGCCGCCCGCCGCACGGACCGGCGGGTGGCCCCCGCGCAGACGGGTGACCTGCTGGGTCAGCCGCTCCGCGGCGACATCGAGCTCGGCGGACGGTTCGAGTTCACGGAGCTCGTCCGTGACCGCGAGCAGAGCCGCCAGATGACCGGCGAGCTGGATGTCCAGCTCCTCCTCGCGCGACCGGTGGGGAAAGTCGGCGGTGCCGGCCATCGTGTGGACCGACTTGGTGCGGATCGGTTCGTACATGGGAGATGGCCTCCTGTGCTCTGACAGGAAGCCATCCTAGCTTAGATTTCGTCTAAAGTTGACCATACTCAGAAGTCGGGGGTCGGCTCTGGGGGCCATCTCTGGCGTTCAGCTCTGGCCGTACCCGTCCAGGAAGTTCCCGATCCGCGTCACCGCGTCCGTCAGATCCTGGGTGCTGGGCAGGGTGACGACCCGGAAGTGGTCGGGTTCCGGCCAGTTGAAGCCCGTTCCCTGTACAACCATGATCTTCTCGGTCCGCAGCAGGTCAAGGACCATCCGCCGGTCGTCCTTGATCTTGAAGACCTTCGGATCGAGGCGCGGGAAGAGATAGAGCGCCCCCTTCGGCTTCACGCACGTCACGCCCGGGATCTGCGTGAGCAGCGCGTGCGCCGCGTCCCGCTGCTCGCGCAGCCGCCCGCCGGGCAGGACGAGGTCCGTGATGGTCTGCCGGCCACTGAGGGCGGCGACCACGCCGTGCTGACCGGGCATGTTCGCGCACAGCCGCATGTTCGCGAGGATCGTCAGCCCCTCGATGTACGAGTCGGCGTGCGCCCGCGGCCCCGAGATCGCCATCCAGCCGACCCGGTACCCGGCCACGCGGTACGCCTTCGACATCCCGTTGAAGGTGAGGGTCAGCAGGTCGGGGGCGACCTTGGCGGTCGGCGTGTGCACGGCGTCGTCGTAGAGGATCTTGTCGTAGATCTCGTCCGAGCAGACCAGCAGGTTGTGGCGGCGGGCGATGTCGGTGAGCCCTCGCACCATCGCCTCGTCGTAGACCGCGCCCGTCGGGTTGTTCGGGTTGATGATCACGATCGCCTTGGTGCGGTCGGTGACCTTCCGCTCCACGTCGGCGAGGTCGGGCATCCAGTCGGACTGCTCGTCGCACCGGTAGTGCACGGCCGTACCGCCGGACAGCGACACGGCCGCGGTCCACAGCGGGTAGTCCGGCGCGGGTACGAGCACCTCGTCGCCGTCGTCCAGCAGCCCCTGCATCGCCATCACGATCAGCTCGGACACGCCGTTGCCGATGAAGACGTGTTCGACGTCCGTCTCTATGCCCAGGGTCTGGTTGTGCATGACCACGGCCCGGCGCGCCGCGAGCAGGCCCTTCGCGTCTCCGTAGCCGTGCGCCGACGACACGTTGCGGAGGATGTCCTCCAGGATCTCCGGCGGGCACTCGAAGCCGAACGCGGCCGGGTTCCCGGTGTTCAGCTTGAGAATCCGGTGCCCTGCCGCTTCCAGCCGCATGGCCTCCTCAAGGACCGGGCCCCGGATCTCGTAACAGACGTTGGCGAGCTTGGTCGACTGGATCACCTGCATGTCCGTGAGCTTACGGCCGGGTAACGCTTCTCGCGGCGTGTTTTCCACCACGTGAGATGTGCGGCGCGGGGGTTTCTTGGGCTCCGGCTTGCTTCGGCGCGGCCGGTGCCCGGGCGTTTCGTTGTGCGGTTGGGATGCGCAGGGATGCGGCTGCGGGTGGGTTGTGGCTGGGCGCGCAGTTCCCCGCGCCCCTTAGGGGTTTCGGTGCGGGTTGCTTCTGAGCGGTCGGTACCCCGGGCGTTTCGTTGTGCGCTGCGGGTTCGCTGTGGCTGGGCGCGCAGTTCCCCGCGCCCCTTGGGGGGCTTCCGTGCGGCTGACTCCGTAGCCGCAGCCCGCTTGCACCCGCACCCGCACCCGCACCGAGGCCGGTCGGCCGGTCGGTCGGGCGGTCAGCCAGTTGGTCGGGGCGGCTTGATTTGGGTTCTTGTTTGGGGGGAATCGGCGCTTCAGAATGCGCATGACAAAACGGGAGCTGGACGGGAAGTGGCCGGAAGACCTCCGACCGCTCACGTCCCTCACATCCCTCAGGTCATTCACGTCACTCACGTCACTCACGACGTCATCCACGTCACAAGAGGGGACCCCCCACATGAAGAAGCCTCTCCTTGCCGCGCTCGGAGCCCTGGTGATCACAGGGACCGGCCTGGCAGCACCGGCGGTCGCCGCCACGGCACCATCACCCGGCACAGTCGCTGCCGCCAAGGCACCCGCCACCGTCCAGGCCGTCACCTTCGCCGGCACCGTGTCGCTCAGCAACTGCTCCGGGTCCGTCGTGCGCCTCCCGGACTCGGAGGACGACGACCCGGCGCTGGTGATGTCGAACGGCCACTGCCTGGAGACCGGCTTCCCCGCCGCCGGCGAGGTCATCGTCGACCAGGCGTCCAGCCGCACCTTCGGCCTGCTGAACTCCGCCGGCACCCGGGTCGCCACCCTGCGCGCCAGCAAGATCGCGTACGCCACGATGACCGACACGGACGTCTCGCTCTACCAGCTCACCACCACGTACGGGCAGATCAAGAGCTCGTACGGCATCAGCGCGCTGACGCTCAACGACACGCACCCGGTGGCCGGCACCGCCATCACGGTCGTCTCCGGCTACTGGAAGCGGACGTACGCCTGCGCCGTCGACGGCTTCGCCTACCGCCTGAAGGAGGGCGAGTGGACCTGGAAGGACTCGGTCCGTTACACCTCCGCCTGCCAGACCATCGGCGGCACCTCGGGCTCGCCCGTGATCAACAATGCCACCGGTGAGGTCGTCGCCGTCAACAACACCGGCAACGAGGACGGCGGGCGCTGCACCGACAACAACCCCTGCGAGGTCGACGAGAGCGGCAACGTCACCGTCCGCGCGGGCATCAACTACGGGCAGGAGACCCACCAGATACCCGCCTGCTTCGGACTCGACAGCAAGCTCGACCTGAGCGCGAGCGGCTGCGTCCTGCCCAAGCCGTGAGCCGGTGGGGCGGCGGTCAGCCGGTGCTGGTCAGCCGGTGGTGGTCCGGCGAACCGCCCGCCCCGCCAGCACATCCGTCCGGCGGCCGTCCTCGATGACGAAACGGCCGTCGATGATGACGTACGGGATGCCGGTCGGGAGCGTGCGCGGCGCGTCGAACGTCGAGCCCGCGGCGACCGTCTTCGGGTCGAACAGGACGAGGTCGGCGCGGTAGCCCTCGCGGACCAGGCCGCGGTCGGGCAGCTGCAGCCGCGCCGCGGGCCGTGACGTCAGATGGGCGACGCACTCCTCCAGGGTGAGGACGCCCAGCTCCCGTACGTACCGGCCGAGATACTCCGGGAACGTGCCGTACGCGCGCGGGTGCGGCTTGTCGCCGCGCAGGATGCCGTCCGAGCCGCCGGTGTGGACCCGGTGCCGCATGATGGCCCGCACGTTCTCCTCGTGTCCCACGTGCTGGAGGATCGTCGAGCCGAGGGCGTCGTCGAGGAGCAGCCGGCGGGCGGTGACCCAGGGCGCCTCGCCGAGGGTGTCCGCGGACTGCCGCACCGTACGGCCCACGTAGGACGCGAGGGCCGGATCGCTCACGCCGGAGATCTCGATGGTGTCCCATTCGATGGGCACGCCGTGGCACCCGTCCGAGCCCACGACCTCCAGATGGTGGCGGATCCGTTCGGCGCTCTCCTCGTCCTTCAGCCGGCCGAGAATCGCGTCCGGACCGCCCTCGCTCGCCCAACTGGGCAGCATCGCCACGAGAGTCGTACACCCGGGCGTGTACGGATACGTGTCCAGGCTGATGTCCGCCCCGCCGGCGAGCGCCTCGTCGAGGAGGGCGAGCAGATCGGGCCCCTTGCCCTTGTTCACGCCGAAGTTCATGGTGGCGTGGGCGAGATGGAGGGAGCAGCCGGCCTCGCGCGTCAGGTCCACCATCTCCCGGTAGGCGTCCAGGGCGCCGGCGCCGTACGAGCGGTGGTGCGGGCAGTAGTAGCCGCCGTACTCCGCGACCACCCGGCACAGTTCCGTCAGCTCGGCGTCCTTGGCGTACATGCCGGGGGTGTAGGTGAGCCCGGAGGACATGCCGACGGCGCCCTCGCGCATGCCGTCGGCGACCAGTTGCCGCATCCGGTCCAGTTCCCGGGGCGTGGCCTCCCGGTCGTCCCAGCCGACGGCGAGCATGCGCACGGAACCCTGGGGAATCAGATAGGCGGCGTTGACGGCGATGCCCTCGCCGTCGAAGCCGTGGTCCAGCCGGTCCAGGTACTCGCCCACCGAGCGCCAGGTGAAGTCGATGTCGTCCCCGCTGCCGTTCCAGCCGGTGATCGCCCTGCGCACCTCGGCGAGCGTCCGCTCGTCCACCGGCGCGTACGACAGCCCGTCCTGCCCGATGACCTCCAGCGTGACGCCCTGCGCGGCCTTCGCACTGTGGTCGGGGTCCCGCAGCAGGGCGAGATCGCTGTGGGCGTGCATGTCGATGAAGCCGGGCGCGAGGACCAGTCCCTCGGCGTCCAGGACGCGCCGGGCGACGGGCCGCAGACACCCGGCAGCGGCGGCCTCCTGGACCACCGTCGTGATCCTCCCGCCCTCGATGCCCACGTCGGCCCGGTAGGAGGGGCCTCCGCTGCCGTCGACGACGTCCACGTCACGGATGACGAGATCCATCATGGCGGGCTCCTAGAAGTAGGTGCGGATGTAGTCGACGACGGTGCCGTCCTGCTCCACCACCGGGATCAGCTGCCACTTGTCGAAGGAGGTACAGGGATGCGAGAGCCCCATACCCACCCAGTCACCGACCCGCAACTCGCTGCCCTCGCCGGTCCGGATCCAGGCGTGCTGGTCGGAGAGCCCGGTGACGGTGATGCCGTCCGCGGCGCGCTCGCCACCCTCCTGCCCCCGCACCACCTGGACCTCGGGCAGATCCAGGTCGTAGGCGGCGTCACGCTTGCCGGCGTTGGCGAAGGCCTGCTCGGGTGAGGGCCGGGAGACGACCTGCGCCCACAGGCGGAAGGCGGGATGCAGGGAACCCTCCTCGGGAATCCGGGTGAAGGGGGTCACCTCGCGGTAGTGACCGTCGTCGTGCGAGACGTACGCACCGGAGCGCAGCAACTTCAGTGCGGGCAGCGTCAGTTCGGGAAGCTCGGCGAAGACATCGGCCACGGCGTCGAACCAGGCGCTGCCGCCCGCACTCACCACGATCTCGTCCAGACCGGCGGCCGAGAAGCGCCCCGCCTTGTCGAAGTCGACGGCCAGGGCGGTCAGCCGCCGCAACCAGGCCCGCACCCGCTCCGGGTCCGCGTCCGGCACCTCGCCCTCGTACCCGGCAACGCCCACCAGCCGCAGTGTCTCCACACCGGCGACCGCGTCCGCGACGACCCCGCACTCGGCCTCCGTCCGCACACCGGTCCGAGCACCCTCACCCGCCGCGAGTTCGACGACGACGTCCACCGGACGGGAGCCCCCGCGCAGAGCGGCGTCCATCAACTCGACACCGCGCACGGAGTCGACGTAACAGATGAAACGAAACCCGGGGTCGGCGGCGAGCTGCGCGGAGACCCAGGCGAGGGCGGCCGGATCGACCAACTCGTTGGCGAGGAAGACACGCTGGACCCCGAAGGCCCGGGCCACCCGCACCTGATGCGGCACGGCGAGGGTGATGCCCCAGGCGCCGTGCTCGATCTGCCGCTGGAAGAGCTGGGGGGCCATCGAGGTCTTGCCGTGCGGCGCGAAGACGAGGCCGTGCCGGGCCGCGTACGTCTCCATGAGCCGCAGGTTGTGCTCCAGCCGCTCGGCGGACAGAGCGAGCAGCGGCGTGGTGAACCCACCACTGAACAGATTGCGGCGCTCGGCGGCCAGCTCGTCGACGGTCAGCCCCTCGGCGTCGGGCGGGAGGCCCTTGAACCGATGGTCGACACGCTCGTCCCCGAGCGCGACGAGACGTCCCGCGACGGTGCTGTCGGCGGCGGAATCGGCGGCCATGGAGCCTCCCTGATCAGAGCCATTGCATTCTCTGCAACAGCCATTGCGTATCGCGCTTACTGCTGTCTAACATCTCGGCCAACGCCGGGTCAACGGAGCCGCCCGGACCCGCGGCAGCGACAACCGACCCGCGACAGCGACAAGGAGCCTCAGCCATCGTGACCCCCACCGGACCGCCCGTCGGCCCCGAACACGACGCCACGCACCCCCTGGCCGCCGTGGAGGTCGTCACGCTCGGCGAGTCCATGGTCACGTTCCTCCCCTCCCACCCGGGCAGCCTCGCCCACGTGCCGTCGTTCGAGCGAGCGATCGGGGGCGCGGAGTCCAACGTCGCGTGCGTACTGGCCGCCACCGGCCACACCGCGAGGTGGGTCAGCCGCGTCGGAGCAGACGGCTTCGGCGACTACCTGATAGAGACGATCAAGACATACGGCGTGGACACGTCCGCCGTACGACGCGACCCTGCCCGCCCCACCGGCATCTACTTCCGCACGGCGGGCGACCGGTCCACCGACGCCCACGAGGTGGCGTACTACCGCACGGGCTCCGCGGCCTCGGCGATGGCCCCCGCCACCGTGGACCTGGACGCCCTCCGCTCGGCGCGGGTACTGCACCTGTCCGGCATCACGGCGGCCCTCTCCGAAGGCTGCCTGGCGCTCCTGACGACCCTGACCGCTCCCCGCCCGGGCCGCCCCCTGATCTCGTTCGACGTCAACTACCGGGAAGGCCTCTGGCCCGACCCCACAGCGGCGGGCAACACCCTCCTCACCCTGGCCCGCGGCGCGGACCTGGTCTTCGTGGGCGAGGACGAGGCCGAGGCGGCCTGGGGCATCACGGGCGGCCCCACCGCCATCCGCGCCGCCCTCCCGGAGCCCCACGTACTGGTGGTCAAGGACGGCAGCCGAGGCGCCACGGTCTTCGAGGCGGCCCACGACACGCACCCGCGTACGGACGCGAGGGGGCGTGTCGGGGGGTGTCCGCCCGCAGCGGATGGCGCGTCAACGGGCATCACCTTTCCAGCGCCCCATTCCGCGCCGGACCGAGGACGGACACCCCCCGGCGCGCACCCGCATCCCCCGCGGCGCGAGGGCGAGACCACGAGCCGACCGGACGCTACAAGCCGACCGGACGCCACGAGCCGGCCGGAGACCACGAGCCGACCGGACACCACCACCTTCGCCCCCGCCCTGCACGTGGACGTCGTCGCCCCGGTGGGCGCGGGCGACGCCTTCGCCGCGGGCTTCCTGTCGGCGACCCTCCGCGGCCTCCCTCCGGAACACCGCCTCCGCCACGGCCACCTCATGGCCGCCGCGGCCCTCACCGTCCCGGGCGACCTGGGCGCACCCCCCTCCCGCGACCACGCCGACCGCCTCGCCGCCCTGGACGACCAGGCGTGGGGGAGACTTCGACTCGGCCCCGGCTGGACGCACGCCACAGACCGGGCCGACGAGGAGGTACCCACCCCATGAGCCAGACCGTCGACCGCGCGCTGAACATTCTGCCGCTGCTCGCGGAGGGCCCCGCCGACCTGGGCCAGGTCGCCGACCGCCTGGGCGTCCACAAGTCCACCGCCCTGCGCCTCCTGCGCACGCTCCACGAACACGGCCTGGTCTACCGCCAGTCCGACCAGCGCTACCGCCTCGGCGCCCGCCTCTTCGCGCTCGCCCAGGAGGCCGTGGAGAACCTCGACGTCCGCGAGATCGCCCACCCCCACCTCGTACGCCTCAACGAGAGCTGCGGCCACACGGTCCACCTCGCCGTGCACGAGGAGGGCGAGGTGCTCTACATCGACAAGGTCGACAGCCGCTACCCGGTGCGTATGTACTCACGGATCGGCAAGCCCGTCGCCATCACGGTCGCCGCCGTCGCCAAGCTGCTCCTCGCCGACCTGCCCGACCCCGAGCGCCGCGCCTTCGCGGAGAAGCTCGACTACCCCATGTACACAGCCCGTTCGACCCCCAGCGCGCCCGCCTTCCTGCGGGAACTGGACAAGGTCCGCGAACAGGGCTGGGCCACCGACCTCGGAGGCCACGAGGAGTCCATCAACTGCGTCGCCGCGCCCATCCGGGGCGCCGACGGACGGGCCGTGGCCGCCATGTCCGTCTCCGCCCCGAACGTGGTCGTCACCGAGGACGAACTTCTCACCCTGCTCCCGCTGGTCCGCCGCACGGCGGAAGCCATCAGCGGCGAGTACTCGGGCAGAACCCCGACGACCCAATCCGGTTCATCCAGTTCATCCAGTTCATGAGGCCGACCAATCCCAGTTCATGAGGCCGAAGCAGAAGGAAGCCAGCGCATGACCGACAAGACCGCCCTCACCCCGAAGACCCACACCACCCCGCCCGCCAAGTTCTCGCACGGCGTCAGGAAGGGGAACATCCTCCAGGTCGCGGGCCAGGTCGGCTTCCTGCCCGCGGTCGAGGGACAGCCGCCGACCCCCGCGGGTCCCACCCTGCGCGAGCAGACCCTCCAGACGCTCGCCAACGTCAAGGCCATCCTCGAAGAGGGCGGCGCCTCCTGGGACGACGCGATGATGATCCGCGTCTACCTCACGGACGTCGACCACTTCGCCGAGATGAACGCGATCTACAACGCGTACTTCGAGGAGCAGAACCTGACCGCGCCGCCCGCGGCCCGCACCACGGTCTACGTCGGCCTGCCGGCAGGCC
>NZ_LIPP01000290.1:0-1504 GCF_001418335.1 Streptomyces aurantiacus
CGACGACGTGATGGACGAGGCCGAAACCCGGCGGGGGCGGCCCGCGGCCCAGCATCTGGTCGCCGCCCGTCACCGAGGTCATGCGCAGGCACAGAAGCTGGGACGCGACACCGCCATCCTGCTCGGAGACATCGCACTGGGCTGGTCCTACGAGTTGGTGGGCACCGCGGACATCGACGATCACAGGCGGCGGCGGGTCGGGCGGGCCCTGGCGACGATGCGTACCCAGACCGTGGTGGGCCAGTACCTGGACCTGGTGGGCACGGACACAGCGCCGGCCGGCACGGTCGAGGACGTCGGGCACGCACTGCGCATCGCACGCGGCAAGACAGCCGGCTACACCGTGGGATGGCCCCTGCACATCGGAGCGGTGCTGGCTCACGCCGACGAAACGATCATCGAGGCGCTGACCCGGTTCGGGCTCGCCGTCGGGGAGGCCTTCCAGCTGCGCGACGACCTGCTCAACGTCTTCGGACACGCACCCACCACCGGCAAACCCTCCGGCGACGACCTGTGTCACAGGAAGCACACCGCGCTGCTCGCCCTGGCCTGGCGCGACGCCGATCCCCGCCAACGTGCCCGCCTGACCCAGCTGATGGACCGGACCAGCCTCGACGAGACCGCCCTGACCGAGGCACGGACCATCCTCACCGACACGGGCGCCCGCTCCCACATCGAAGACCTCATCACCACCCGCCTCGACGAGGCCCGCCAGGCCCTGACCGAAACGACCCTGCCCCCGGACATCACCACCACCCTCACGGACCTGGCCCACCACGCCACGCACCGCGACCACTGAAGAACGCCGGTCTCGCCGCGCTCGGTCGGTCGGGCGCGGGCGATGCCCGATGAGCCCCCGTTCAGCGTCCTATCGGCGGCGGCGATCGTCGGCCTGCAGCACCAGGGGCAGGGTGCGCGGCGCGACCCGCTCGCTGAGGACCACCTCCGTCTTGGTGCGGACGACGCCGGGAAGTTTGATCAACTGCTGGATGACGTCTTCGAGGTGGGCGTTCTCCCGGGCTGCGACGCGGCACACCAGGTCACCCTCGCCTGCGATGCTGTGCGCCTCCAGGACCTCGGGCACGGCGTGCAGTGCCGCGGTGATCTCGTCCAATCTGCCCTGCGCCAGGTGCAGATGGACGAAGGCGAGTACGGGATAGCCCATGCCGGGCGCGCTCAACTGCGGGGCGTAGCCGGCGATGACGCCCGACTGTTCCAGGCGGGCGAGCCGGGCCTGCACCGTGCCTCTGGCCACACCCAGCACGCGGGCGTACTCGCGCATGCCGGCTCGTGGTTCCTCCAGCAGCAGGCGCAGCAGGGATGTGTCGAGGTCGTCCATGACTGTACCGATGACCTTTCCGCGGACCGGATTTCCAGTCAAGCATCGGGCCATTGGACCAGTCAATGGCAAGGAGTATTGACCAGTATCCCTGCCTGACTCCTAGTATCTGGGCCAATTGGACAGCGTACTGCCCAGTCGTGAGTTAGGTGAGCGCATGACCCC
>NZ_LIPP01000290.1:1516-4281 GCF_001418335.1 Streptomyces aurantiacus
GACACCGACACCGACACCGACGCCGACATCGAGCGGCTTCACGCTGGAGGACCGTTATCTGCAGGAGGAGGGCAGGGTCTACCTCACCGGCGTGCAGGCCCTGGTGCGCCTGCTGTTCGACCGGATCAGGCATGACCGGCGTGCGGGTCTGGACAACGCGGCCTTCGTCTCCGGTTACGAAGGGTCGCCCCTGGCCGGGTTCGATCTGGAACTCATGCGCCGGGTTCCGCTGCTCACCGAGCACGGNNGCCAGTTGGCCGGAGAGGTGGGCAGGCTGCGGACCGACGGCGTCGTCGGGCTCTGGTACGGAAAGGCGCCGGGCCTGGACCGGGCGACCGATGCCCTGCGCCATGCCAACCTCGTCGGCACCTCTCCCCGCGGAGGAGCCCTCGCCCTCGTGGGAGACGACCCCGCGGCGAAGTCCTCGTCGGTGCCCTGCGCCTCGGAACTCGCCCTGGCCGACCTCGCCGTGCCGATCTTCTACCCGGCGGACTCGCAGGACATCCTGGACTACGGGCTGCACGCCGTCGAACTGTCACGGGCCAGCGGCGTGTGGGCCTCGATGAAGATCGTCGCCAATGTCGCGGACGCGGCGGGCACCGCCGTGGTGCATCCGGTCTGGCAGCCACCCGTCCTGCCCTCCGGGGCCTACACCCACCGGCCCGACGGGCATCTGCTGGGCGCGGGCCTGGCGAAGCTGGAGCAGAGCCTGCACCACGTGCGACTTCCGCTGGTCCAGGAGTACCTGCGGGCCGGCAAGGTCAACCGGATCCTCAACCAGACGCCGGACGACCGGATCGGCATCATCACCGCGGGAAAGACCCACCTCGACGTACAACAGGCCCTGCGCAGTCTGGGCCTGGACGACAAAGGCCTGGCCCGACTCGGCATCCGGCTGCTGAAACTGGCTGTCATCCATCCACTCGAACCCACCGTCGTCCGTGAGTTCGCCGCCGGACTGCGCGAGGTGATCGTGGTGGAGGAGAAGCGGTCCTTCGTCGAGGCGGCCGTCAAGGACACCCTTTACGGCATCACCGGCGCCCCGTCCGTCCACGGGAAACACGGTCCCGACGGGACGACGCTGTTCAGCGCGGTCGGGGAACTCGACCCCGAGAGCATCGCCGCCGGCTTCGCCAGGCGCCTGGCCGACCACGGGTTCCGCGCACCGTCATCGTCATCGTCATCGTCACCGACCCCGCGTCCGCGCGAACGGGTCTCGCTGCCGCTCCTGGCGCGTACTCCGTACTTCTGCTCGGGCTGCCCGCACAACTCCTCGACGAAGGTCCCCGACGGCTCGCTGGTCGGCGCCGGCATCGGCTGTCACACCATGGCCGTGTTCATGGAACCGGAACAGGTGGGCCATGTCGTCGGCATGACGCAGATGGGGGGCGAGGGCGCCCAGTGGTTCGGCATGGCCCCCTTCCTCGACGACGACCACTTCGTCCAGAACATCGGTGACGGCACCTTCATGCACTCGGGCAGTCTCGCCGTCAGGGCCGCTGTCGCCTCCGGCGNNCCGCCGTGGCCATGACCGGCGGTCAACAGCCCGTGGGGGCGCTGCCCGTCGACCGGGTGGCCGCCCTGCTGCTCCTCGAAGGCGCCGCCAAGGTGATCATCACCAGCGAGGCTCCCGACCGGCTGCGTAAAGCCGTACTCCCGAAGGGTGTCGTGGTCCGCCACCGCGACCACCTCATCAGCAGCCAGGAGGAACTCGCGGCCACTCCCGGCGTCACCGTACTCATCCATGACCAGGAGTGCGCCGCCGAGAAGCGCCGCAAGCGACGCCGCGGCACCGTGGCCACACCCACGACCAGGGTCATGATCAACGAGCGGATCTGTGAGGGCTGCGGGGACTGCGGAGCCAAGTCCAACTGTCTGTCGGTGCAGCCGGTCGGTACCGAGTTCGGCCGTAAGACCGCCATCGACCAGTCCTCGTGCAACCTCGACTTCTCCTGCCTCGACGGCGACTGCCCCTCGTTCGTCACCGTGACACCGAGCGGTCGCAAGTCCGGGCCGAAAACGCCTGAGCTGGCCGCGGCCGACCTTCCGGAGCCCGACCGCCGAGACGGTCAAGCCGGTCAAGGCGGTCAGGACTCGTTCACCGTGCGCATCACCGGCATCGGGGGCACCGGTGTCGTCACCGTCGCGCAGATCCTCGCGACCGCCGCCGTACTCGACGGCAAACACGTCCGCACCCTCGACCAGACCGGCCTGGCGCAGAAGGGCGGAGCGGTCGTCTCCGACATCAAGATCACCTCGGGCGTCGTGGCACAGGCGGCCAAACTGGCCAGGTCGGAATGCGACCTCTATCTGGCCTGCGACATCCTCGTCGGCGCCGACCCCAAACACCTCGCTGCCGCGGACCCCGGCCGCACCACCGCCGTGGTCTCCACGACCGAGGTCCCCACCGGCCGCATGGTGGTCGACACCGAGGTCGCCTTCCCCGAGCAGGGGCCGGTGAAGGACGCCATCCGCGCGGCGAGCGCCCGCGCCCTCTACCTCGACGCCCGCGCCCGGTCCGAAGCCCTCTTCGGCGAGGACCGGTTCGCCAACGTCCTCCAACTCGGCGTGGCCTACCAGAGCGGAGCGATGCCGCTGCCCGCGGAGGCGATCGAGGAGGCGATCACCCTGAACGGCACGGCGGTCCAGGCCAACCTGCAAGCGTTCCGCAGGGGCCGGCAACTGGTCGCGGATCCCGCAGCGGCCACCGCCGCCACCACCGCATCGCCGCCCAGCCCTCCCGCCGTCCCCGGGGTCACCACCCC
>NZ_LIPP01000291.1 GCF_001418335.1 Streptomyces aurantiacus
CGTCCTGATCAACAACGCGGGCGGCGCGCTCGGCGCCGACCCGGTCGCGTCCGGCGACCCGGACCAGTGGCGCCAGATGTACGAGACGAACGTCATCGGCACGCTCAACGTCACCCAGGCCCTCCTCCCCGCGCTGACCGCGTCGGGCGACGGCACGGTGGTCGTGGTCTCCTCGACCGCGGGCCTCAGCACCTACGAGGGCGGCGCCGGCTACGTGGCCGCCAAGCACGCCGAGCACGTCCTCGCCGAGACCCTCCGTCTGGAGATCGTCGGCACACCGGTACGGGTCATCGAGATCGCCCCCGGCATGGTGCGGACCGACGAGTTCGCCCTGACCCGCTTCGGCGGCGACACCGAGAAGGCCGCGAAGGTCTACGCCGGGGTGGCCGAACCCCTCACCGCCGAGGACGTCGCCGACACGATCACATGGACGGTCACCCGCCCCTCCCACGTCAACATCGACCTCCTGGTGGTACGCCCCCGCGCCCAGGCCTCCAACACGAAGGTCCACAGGGAGCTGTAGTGCCGGACACCGAACCGCCGCGGGAGCCGGACACCGTGCCACCGCCCACCGAGGCATCGCCCGCCCGGGAGCAGGAGCAACGCCGCCTGGCCCAGGAGAAGAAGGACGAACGCTACGTCTGGTGGTACCTGGCGTACTTCCTCTTCGGCATCCACATCGTGGCGTTCGTGATGATCTACGCGGTCATGCACGCGAAGTAGTACAGCCGCTGCCGATCGGGCGACGGCCCCGAGCCGATCCGGCTCGGGGCCGACACACACCCGCTCAACCCTTCACGCACACGACCTGCTTCAGCTTCGCCACGACCTCGACCAGGTCCCGCTGCTGGTCGATGACCTGCTCGATCGGCTTGTACGCGGCCGGGATCTCGTCCACGACGCCGGAGTCCTTCCGGCACTCCACACCCCGTGTCTGCTCCTCCAGGTCCTTCGTCGAGAAGCGACGCTTGGCGGCGGTGCGGCTCATCCGCCGGCCCGCCCCGTGCGAGGCCGAGTTGAAGGCCTTCTCGTTGCCGAGGCCCTTCACGATGTACGAGCCCGTGCCCATCGAGCCCGGAATGATCCCGTACTCTCCGGAGCCCGCGCGGATCGCCCCCTTGCGGGTGACGAGCAGGTCCATGCCCTCGTAGCGCTCCTCGGCCACGTAGTTGTGGTGTGCGCTGATCTCGGCCTCGAAGGTCGGCTTCGCTTTCTTGAACTCCTTGCCGATCACTCCCTTCAGCAGCGCCATCATGAGCGAGCGGTTGTATTTCGCGTACTCCTGCGCCCAGAAAAGGTCGTTGCGGTACGCCGCCATCTGCGGAGTGTCCGCAATGAAGACGGCGAGGTCACGATCGATCAGGCCCTGATTGTGCGAAAGCCGCTGGGCGATACCGATGTGGTGCTCGGCCAGTTCCTTGCCGATGTTCCGGGATCCGGAATGCAGCATGAGCCAGACCGAGCCGTCCTCGCTCAGGCAAATCTCGACAAAGTGATTTCCGGATCCAAGCGTGCCCATCTGCTTCGTGGCGCGTCCCTGACGGAACTTGACCGCTTCCGCGACCCCGTCGAACCGCCCCCAGAAGTCGTCCCACCCTCCGGTGGCGAACCCGTGCATCCGTCCCGGGTCGACCGGGCTGTCATGCATTCCTCGGCCCACCGGAATCGCCTCTTCCACCTTCGACCGGAGCCGGGAAAGGTCTCCCGGCAGGTCGTTGGCCGTCAGGGACGTCTTGACCGCCGACATGCCGCAGCCGATGTCCACCCCGACCGCCGCGGGACACACCGCACCCTGCATCGCGATGACCGACCCGACCGTCGCGCCCTTCCCGTAGTGCACGTCCGGCATGACGGCCAGGCCCTTGATCCAGGGCAGCGTGGCGACGTTGCGCAGCTGCTGCATCGCGCCGTCGTCCACCGACGCCGGATCCGCCCACATACGGATCGGAACCTTCGCCCCCGGCATTTCCACGTATGACATATCGTCCTCATTCCCCCGGAAAACCTACAGAAGTCTCACATCGCAAAACCGGCGCCAAGGCCAACGATTGGGACAGCGGACCGGCATCCACGGCAGTGCGTGCGATACACATTGTCTCCAGGGGCCACCCCCGTGCGGCAACCGAATAACCACAGGACATCCTGGTCGCGAGCATTTCGAGCGACGTGTCGAGAGGAGCCCCACCGTGCAGCGGAAGGCGTACGTACCCGGCGTCGCCGCGCTCCTCGCGGCGCTGCTGGCCGGCTGCACCGGCGGATCGTCGGACGGCGGCAGCGCCGACGACGCGAAGCCGGGCAGCTCGGCGACGACGGCCACCGCGGCCCAGCCCGGCAAGTACCGCACGCTCCCGGAGCCCTGCGGCGCGGTGTCGCAGAGCACGCTGGACTCGCTGCTGCCGGGCATCGAGCAGCTGACGGACGAGGAGCAGCGCGAGAAGGCGTACGAGGGCACGGCGACGGTCACGTACGACACGGACCGGAAGGTCGGCTGTCGCTGGAAGGCGGAGTCGCCGACCGCGACGGACCATCTGCTGGTGGATTTCGAGCGGGTGGTCTCGTACGACAACGCGGTGAGCGACGACGACCGCGCGACGGAGATCTACGTGAAGAAGGAGGTGGCGGCGGACCTCCCGGAGCCGGTCGCAACGTCATCCGACTCACCTGATACCCCCGATACGCCTGATTCACCTGATGCGTCCGAGTCGCCCGACTCAACCGATTCGTCTGGGTCGTCAGGGGCGTCGGCGTCATCCGGCTCCGCCGCGTCCCCCTCCGTTTCGGAGGAGGCCGGCTCGGAGGAGTCCGGTTCCGACGCGACGTCGGGTTCCGGCGAATCCGGTGTCCCGGGTTCCACCCCGGCCGCCCTCCAGCCCCGCACGCTCGACGGTCTGGGCGACACGGCGTTCCTCGACGACGCGCTGAACGACTCCGGGCGGCGCACGGTGACTGTGGTGTTCCGCACGTCCAACGTGGTCGTGACGATCCAGTACGACGAGCAGCCGGCGACCACGACGGACGTCCCGAGCAGCGAGGACATGCAGGACAGGGCGCGGAAACTGGCGGGCCAGCTCGCCGGGACGTTCAGCGGTTAGGGGCGTTCGGCGGGGTTTTCGGCCTCGGCGGAACCTGCGCCGCACATGTCCCGTTCGGCGTACCGTGGCCCCTCGGACACGACCGAGTGCGGCCGGCGGAGAACGCCGCCGTTCGCACGTACCCGATCGTCTTGAGTGAAGGAACCATGCACCGATCCGTACAGCGACACCGTCAGCGACTCACCCGCATCGTCGTGGGGGCGGCCGCCCTCCCGGTGATGCTCGTCGCCTCCGGCTGCTCCTCGGACTCCGGCGACGGCTCCGGCGACGACGCGAAGAAGAACTCCGGCGCCTCGGCCTCGTCCTCCGCCACGGAGGCGGGCACGGTGGTGAAGGAGGCGGCGTACGCGAAGCTTCCCGAGCCGTGCAAGGTGTTCTCGTCGAAGACGCTGAAGGATTTGGTCCCCAAGGGCACCAAGTCCAACAAGGAGGGCGAGTCGGACGACATCGCGACGCGCGGCAACTGCTCCTGGGACAGCCTGGACAACAAGGGTGTGAAGGGTTCGCAGTTCCGCTGGCTGAACGTGTCGCTGCTGCGTTTCGAGTCGGACGAAAGCCGTGGCACGGGCGAGAAGCTGGCCGGGGAGTACTACACGAAGCACGCCGAGGACGCGCGCTCGGTGGCGGACGCGAAGAACACCAAGTCGCAGCCGGTGTCCGGCACGGGCAACGAGGCGACGCTGGTGACGTACGACCTGAAGAAGAAGGAAGGCACCTTCAAGCAGCAGACGCTCGTGACGCGGGTCGAGAACGTCGTCGTGACGGTCGACTACAACGGCGCGGGTCTCGCGGGTGATGACTCCCCGAAGGCCGCCGATCTGCAGAAGGCGGCGCAGAAGGCCGCGAAGGAAGCCGTCCAGGCGGTCGTGACCGCGAACGACGGCGGCGGCGACGGCAGTGGCGCCGGGTCCGGTTCGGGCGCCGGGGCGACGCCGGGCAACAGCGCCAGTGCGAGCGTGAGCGCGAGCCCGAGCAAGGCGGCCGGCAAGGGGTCGAGCCTCGGCAAGGGGTCCGACGACGGCGCGAGCCCCAGCAAGTCCGCGACCAAGAAGGACTGACGAAGGACTGAGGAAGCCCTGCCGAAGGCCTGGCGGGGGGACCGCCGGGGGGACTGCCGGGGGGCCGATTTCGCGGCCTCCGACCGTACCGGGCACTCGTACCCCGTACACATGTGCCACTCTGTTGCGCGCAACACGTCGTAACGGAAGGGGAGTACGGGTGACCGCGCCCATCGAGCTCACGAAGACGCACCGGATTCTCATCGGGGTGGTCGTCTTCGGAGCGGTCGTCATCGCCGCCATCGGCTTCGCCGGTTCCTACGCGGCGGTGCGCGAACTCGCTCTGGAGAAGGGCTTCGGGCGGTTCAGCTACGTCTTCCCGATCGGTATCGACGCGGGGATATGCGTCCTGCTCTCGCTCGACCTGCTCCTCACCTGGATCAGGATTCCCTTCCCGCTGCTGCGCCAGACGGCGTGGCTGCTGACGGTGGCGACGATCGCGTTCAACGGCGCCGCCGCCTGGCCGGACCCGCTGGGCGTGGGCATGCACGCGGTGATCCCGATCCTGTTCGTGGTCTCCGTGGAGGCGGCCCGGCACGCGATCGGCCGGATCGCGGACATCACGGCCGACAAGCACATGGAGGGCGTGCGCCTCACCCGCTGGCTGCTCTCCCCGCTCCCCACGTTCCTGCTGTGGCGCCGGATGAAGCTGTGGGAGCTGCGCTCCTACGAGCAGGTCATCAAGCTGGAGCAGGAACGTCTCGTCTACCAGGCACGGCTGCGCTCCCGCTTCGGCCGGGCCTGGCGCCGCAAGGCCCCGGTGGAGTCCCTGATGCCGCTGCGGCTGGCCCGTTACGGCGTGCCGCTGGCGGAGACGGCCCCTTCGGGCCTGGCGGCGGCGGGCATCGAGCCCGCGCTGCTGCCGCCGGCGCCGCAGCCCGCTCTGGAGCCCGCCTTGGCGGCGGCCGACGCGGCCACGGGCAGCCGCACCCCCGAGACGGCACGGGCCCGGACGCAGGGTCCCGCTCCCGAGGGCGACGAATTCCCCGAGGGACCGGACCACGCCGAGCCGCAGAATCAGTGGCTCCATGCGCGGGACCCCCAGTCCGTCGAGTACCAGGGCGGCTACGACCCGACGTACGACCCGGCGTTCGACCTGGAGACCGCGGACACCGAGTGGATCGAGGAACAGCGGCGGGCCGAACAGTTCGAGGAGCAGCGGCAGTTCAGGGCGCAGCGGCGGTTCGAGGAGCAGCGGCAGTTCGAGCAGGAGACGTTCCCGCCGCAACAGTACGAGGAACCGCCGGCCCCGGACCCCTCCCCGGAATTCCCTCCGGAATTCTCTCCGGAGGACACCGGCACCTTCCCGATCCCGGCAGGACCGGGACGCACCCGTGAAATGGGGGCGGGCGGCGGCACTCCGGAGCCGACACCGACGGAGGAGGACTACTACATGGTCTTCAAGAAGTCGATAGACGGCAGCTATCCGACCTCGGGTCAGCTCAGGGGTGACGTGGAGGCGACGTACGGCAACGTCCTTCCGCAGCGCGAGGCCGACCGGCTGGTCACCCGCTTCACCGCTCGCCACACGGCGGAACTCCAGGAAGACCACATCGCGTAACGACCGTAACGACAAGCGCGCTTAGCGAGTGGGTACGTGGCTGGGGGCGCCCGGAGATCTCCGGGCGCCCCCAGCCACGTACAGCCAGCCACGTACGACGACCGTGGTGCGGCCTGCCGCCTACTCGCCGAGCAGCTTCCTCACCCGCTCCTGGCCCACGGCGAGGAGCAGGGTGGGCAGGCGCGGGCCGGTGTCGCGGCCGACGAGCAGGTGGTAGAGCAGCGCGAAGAACGTGCGCTGGGCGACCTTGATCTCCGCCGGGAGTTCCTTGGGGCCCGCGTCGGCGGGGAAGCCGGCCTGGACCTTCGGAACGCCGTACACGAGGTGGGTGAGACCGTCCAGCGACCAGTGCGTGTCGAGGCCGTCGAGCAGCAGCCGCAGGGAGGCGCGGCCCTGGTCGTCGAGGGACTTGAGCAGGTCGGTGTCGGCCTCGGCCCGGACGACGGTGCGCTGGTCGGCGGGGACCTGGGTGTTGATCCAGGCCTCGGCCCTGTCGAGGCGCGGCCTGACCTCGTCGAGCGACGTGATCGGGTCTGCGGGGTCGAGTTCACTGAGGATGCGCAGGGTCTGGTCCTCGGCGCCTGCGGTGATGTCGGCGACGGAGGCGAGGGTGCGGTAGGCCATCGGGCGGGGCGTCCGCGGAAGCTCGCCCGCGGCGGTGCCGACGGCGCGCGCGTGGGCGGCGACGTCCCCCGGGAGGGCCGTGCCGTCGGCGACCTTGCCTGCCAGCTTGTCCCACTCGTCGTAGAGCCGCTGGATCTCCTGGTCGAAGGCGATCTTGAACGACTGGTTGGGCCTGCGGCGGGCGTAGAGCCAGCGCAGGAGCTGCGGCTCCATGATCTTCAGCGCGTCGCCCGGGGTGGGCACGCCGCCCTTGGAGGACGACATCTTCGCCATCCCGGAGATCCCCACGAAGGCGTACATGGGCCCGATGGGCTGCTTGCCGCCGAAGATGCCGCCGACGATCCGGCCGCCGACCTGGAAGCTGGACCCTGGCGAGGAGTGGTCGACGCCGCTGGGCTCGAAGACGACGCCCTCGTAGGCCCAGCGCATCGGCCAGTCGACCTTCCAGACGAGCTTGCCGCGGTTGAACTCGCTGAGCCGGACGGTCTCCGAGAAGGCGCACTCGGCGCAGGTGTACGTCAACTCGGTGGTGTCGTCGTCGTAGGCCGTGACGGTGGTGAGGTCCTTGCCGCAGTCACCGCAGTAGGGCTTGTACGGGAAGTATCCGGCGGAGCCGGTGCCGTCGTCCTCGGCGGCCGCGCCGGACCCCTCGGCCGCTTCGAGCTCGGCCTCGTCGAGAGGCTTCTGCGACTGCTGCTTCTTGGCGGGGGCCTTCTTGGTGCGGTACTGGTCGAGGATCGCGTCGATGTCACCGCGGTGCTTCATCGCGTGCAGGATCTGCTCGCGGTAGACGCCCGAGGTGTACTGCTCGGTCTGGCTGATCCCGTCGAACTCGACGCCCATCTCCGCGAGCGCCTCGACCATGGCGGCCTTGAAGTGCTCGGCCCAGTTCGGGTAGGGGGAGCCCTGCGGGGCGGGTACGGCGGTCAGGGGCCTGCCGATGTGCTCGGCCCAGGACGCGTCGGTGCCCGGAACGCCGTTCGGCACCTTCCGGTACCGGTCGTAGTCGTCCCACGAGATCAGGTGCCTGACCTCGTGGCCGCGGCGCCGGATCTCGTCGGCGACGAGGTGCGGGGTCATGACCTCGCGCAGGTTGCCCAGGTGGATGGGACCGGAGGGGGACAGTCCGGACGCGACGACGACGGGTTTTCCCGGGGCTCGGCGCTCCGACTCCTCGATGACCTCATCCGCGAAACGGGAGACCCAGTCGGTGGTCTCGGTGCTCTGAGCCACGATCGGCACGTCCTTCTTTCCTCAGGGGTGTCATGGGCCGGCGGTACGGTTCGCACGGCTGACCGCACCATTCTCCCAGCTGGCCACGCATCCACGAAAACGGCTTTTCATCGCCCCCGCCGCCCCTACCCTTCCCGTCGCTTCTGGGGGCTGCCGCCCCCAGAAGCGACGGGAAGGGTAGGGGCGGCGGGGGCGATGAAAAGCCGTTTTCGTGGATGCGTGGCCAGCTGGGAGAATGGTGCGGTCAGCCGTGCGAACCGTACCGCCGGCCCATGACACCCCTGAGGAAAGAAGGAC
>NZ_LIPP01000292.1 GCF_001418335.1 Streptomyces aurantiacus
CACCCGCACGTCCACCCGCGCCCACCCCCACCCCCGCCGTCGCAGCGGCAGCCACGGTCAGCCGAAGACGACGGTCCGCCGCCCGTTCAACAGAATCCGCCGCTCCGCATGCCACTTCACGGCCCGCGCCAGCGCCTGGCACTCCACGTCACGGCCCACGGCGACGAGCTGCTCCGGGGTGACCTGGTGCCCCACGCGCTCGACCTCCTGCTCGATGATCGGCCCCTCGTCGAGGTCGGCCGTCACATAGTGAGCGGTCGCACCGATCAGCTTCACTCCACGGACGTGAGCCTGGTGGTACGGCTTGGCGCCCTTGAAGCTCGGCAGGAACGAGTGATGGATGTTGATGATCCGCCCACCCAATTGCTTGCAGAAGTCATCGGAGAGCACCTGCATGTACCGCGCGAGCACCACAAGTTCGACACCCTGCTCCCGCACCAGCTCAAGCACCTGCGCCTCGGCCTGCGCCTTGGTGTCCTTGGTGACCGGAATGTGATGGAACGGCACGTCGTACGAAGCCACGAGTTCGGCGAAATCCGTGTGATTGGACACCACGGCCGCGATCTCGACGGGCAACGCCCCGGTCCGCGCCCGGAACAGCAGGTCGTTCAGGCAGTGCCCGAACTTGCTGACCATCAGCACGACCCGCATCTTGTCCTCGGCCCGGTGGATCTGCCAGTCCATCTGGAAGGAGTCACCGACCGCCGCGAAGCTCGCCCGCAGCTTCTCCACCGTCACCGGCGGCTCCGCCGAGAAGTGGACCCGCATGAAGAACAGCCCCGTGTCGTGGTCACCGAACTGCTGGCTGTCCTCGATGTTGCACCCGGTCATGAACAGGTAACTCGACACGGCGTGCACGATGCCCTGCTTGTCGGGGCAGGAAAGCGTCAGGACGTACTGCTCGGGCGCGGGCCGTTCGGGCGCGGACTGCTCGTTCATGCACGCCAGGGTCCCACAACCGAGCCCGCACCAGCCGACGCGTCCCGCACACCGGACACGGAGTGGCATCCGCGGAGCCATGGCTGAGCACGCGGCGCCCACGGCCCCCGAAAGGGGCGCGAGGAACTGCGCGCCCAGCCCCCACGCCCCCGCACGTCACACGTACGACGAAACGGAGCGGAACGGAACCTCAGGCGGACCGAGCCATGATCCGCAGAACCTCAAGCGTCCGAGGCGGCACATCCGGCTCCTCCCCGTCGCTCACCGCCATCCGCACATGGGCGTCCCGAGCGGCCCGTACGGCCTCCGCCCACCCCGGATGCTCCAGGTAGACGGAGACGGCGGCATCGGGCCCGACCTGATGCATGATCCGCAGCACCCGCAGCACGGCGGAGTCGACGAGCGCCGCCTCCTGCGAGTCCCGGAAGATCGTGCCCACGTATTTCTCGGCGGACCAGTTGTCCAGCCAGGTGTCCTCGACGAGGCGATAGACGGCGTCGGTCACATCCCCGTACCCGTCGACCCCCGCGAGCCAGACCCCCCGCTGGAACTCGGTGTCGGAAAGCATGTGCAGCGCGGAGCGCACATTGCTGCGCCAGCGCCACCACGGCATGTCATTCAGTGGCATGTCGCCCATGGTGGATGAGCGACGCCCGCGACGGGAAGAGTTCTCCGAACCTTGCACGGTCACCGATCGTACGTTCCCGTCGACTCGGCCCGCTCCCGCACCCCGCTGTTCACCTGGTCGTCACCGTACGTTGAGCAAGGGTCACACCAGCCGTAGCGACGTGCCGGAATCGTACGTGTTCATGACCGGCCGGCGAGACACCCGTACTGCCCTGCCCGCTACCCGCCTCCCAGGCACCGAGCCCAAGGCCAAGGCCAAGGCGAACGCCAAGGTCAGAGTGCTGTCCGCAGGAGCCCTGGCCCTGTGTCTGTCGACAGCCGTCGGATGCGGCGTCGTCCCCGGTACCACGGGGGGTTCAGGGGACGACACCGTCACGGTCATGACATGGGCGCCGGAGAAGACCAGGACGACCAACAAGCCCGGGATGCCCGCGATGGCGAAGACCTACGCGCGCTGGGTCAACGACCACGGCGGCATCAACGGCCGCAAGCTCAAGGTTCTCACCTGCAACGACCACAACGACACGGTGGCCGCCGCGAACTGCGCCCGCCGCGCGGTCGAGGAGAACGTCGTCGCGGTCGTCGGTTCGTACAGCCAGCACGCCCGCTCGTTCTTCTCCCCGCTGGAGGCCGCCGGCATCCCCTACCTGGGCGGATACGGCGTCACCGACGACGAGTTCACCAGCCCGCTCTCCTACCCGGTGAACGGCGGCCAGCCCTCCCTGCTGGCCGGCCTGGGCCGGCAACTCGCCAGAACCTGCGGCCCGGTCACACTGATCCGCCCCGACACGATCGCCGGCGACGAATTGCCCGTACTGCTCGACTCCGGCCTGACCGCAGGAGGCCACCCGGCCTCCGTCGACCAGCGGGCCGCCGAGGACGCCACGGAGTACCTGGGACACGCCAAGCGGGCGCTGCAGCGTGCGTCGACGGATGCGCGGGAGGAGGGGTGCGTGATCCCCGCGCTCGGCGACCGCACCGACACCTTCATGGACTCGTTCCGGCGGGCCCGCGAGGACTACCCGACGGTACGGACGGCCTCCGTGCTGGGCAGCGTCGACCAGTCGATGGTGGACGCGACGGGCAGTACGTACGAGGGCGCGTACGTCACCGGCTGGTACCCGGCGGCGAGCGACGAGCGGTGGCAGCCGATGCGCGACGTCATCCAGGAGGAGGCCTTCGGCGACAACCGGATCGACGTCGCCGATCCGGGCGTGCAGACGACCTGGATCGCGTACACCGCCCTGCGGAAGGCCATCGAGTCGCTGGGCGACGGCGAGGTGTCCGCGCGGTCGCTGCGGCGCACGCTCGACGACGGCCTGAAGATCGACACGGGCGGGCTGACGCCGACCCTGAGCTGGAGCTTCCAGGACCTGATCACGGCGAGCGGCTTCCCACGGCTGGTCAACGCGGACGTGACCTTCCAGGTGGTACGGAAGGGCAAGCTGGCCACGGAGCGCAAGGGCTTCGCGAACGTGTCGAAGGTGCTGGAAACAACACAGACGCCCTGACAGGACGACCCCGACGAGCAGTCACGGACCCTGCCCGTACCCCTTCCCCCCTCGCCCTCGCCTTCCCCCTGTCCCTT
>NZ_LIPP01000293.1 GCF_001418335.1 Streptomyces aurantiacus
CGTACGACCCGTTCCGCGGCCCGCCCGTCGTCGTACCCGCCGAACCGTGCGCGGAAGGCGGACCGCAGCCGCGTCGACTCCTCGTCGCACCAGGCACCCGACGCGAACAGCCGTGCCAGCTCGTCCTCGTCCCGGGTGACATGGCCCGGCGGACGCTCGGTGACGTCGAAGTACGTGCCCCGCGCGGCGAGATAGGTGTCCCAGTCGTAGGCGTGCAGGACGACCGGCCGGTCGAGGTGCGCGTAGTCGAACATCAGCGACGAGTAGTCGGTGATCAGCGCGTCGGAGGCGAGCAGCAGGTCCGCGACCTCCGGCTCGTCGGTGACGTCGAGTACGAGACCCCGCTCGGCCAGGTCACGCAGCCCCAGCCCCCGTTCGTGGTGCCTGGCCAGCGACGGATGCAGCCGCACGGCCAGGACGTGGTCACCGGGCAGCCCCGCGACCAGGCGTTCCAGGTCGCAGGTCGGCGCGTAACCGCCCTGGCGGTGGTCGCGGTGGGTCGGCGCGTACAGGATCAGGGTGCTGTCGTCCGGGACGCCCAGGCGCTGCCGTACGGACTCCCGCCGGCCCGGTTCCGGCCGGACCAGGCAGTCGTTGCGCGGGCTGCCCGAGCGCACGGACACGAAGCCGCACGGGTAGGCGCGGTCCCAGACCAGCTCGGAATGCGGGTTCGCGACCAGGCTGTAGTCCCAGCGGTCGGCCCGGCGCAGCATCTTCGGGACACTGAAACCGCGCCGCGCGCCCGGGTACTTCAGCAGATCCGCGCCCATCGACTTCAGCGGGGTGCCCTGGTGCGTGTGGATGTGGACGGCGCCCTCGCGTTTCACCAGGTCGTTCGCCCAGTTGACGTTGTTGATCAGATACGTGGCGCGGGCCGTGACCCTGCGGTAGGCCCGGCTGCCCGGCAGGACGTGCTCGACACCTGGCGGCAGCGCGTCCACATGGTCCTTGCCGACCACCCACACCGACCGGATGTGCGGGGCGATCTCCTGGGCCTTGCGGTGGATCGCGGCCGGGTCGCCGAGGACGCCCCGGTGCGAGAAGGCCGAGTACACCGCGAGGCGGGGGTCCAGCGCGCGCCGCAGGACCAGCCGCCCGTGCAGCGCGAGCAGCACCTTGCGCAGCCGTCGCCGCCACACCCGGTGGCGCCTGCGCAGGCCGGCCCGCTTCACCGCGGCGACGCGGTGCAGCGCGTAGAGGGCGTACGGAGTGCGGGAGAGGAGAGTGAAGGACGTCCGCGGGATATGTGCGCCGGGGCGGTGACCGGTCGGACGGTGGGCGCGCAGGTCCCGCGCCGCCCGCCGGTGGAACTCGGGGCGGGACGACGGCGGTACGCGGTCCCGCTGCCGGAGGATGAACAGATAGTGGTCCGCCATGTGGTCGTAGAGGAAACCGCGCCACCGCGCCAGCTCCGGCCGCTCCTCGATGAACCGGAACAGCCGCTCGTACTGCGCGAACACCTCGAAGTGCTCCCGGCTCGGCGTGCGCAGCGCGTTGCCCCGGCGGCGCTGCCGGTAGTACACGCAGACCCGGTCGACGAGGGTGATCGTGCGGGCCGTCCACAGCGTCTGGTAGACGACCACCGCGTCCTCGTAGAAGCCGGTGGGGAAGGCGAAGCCGCCCTCGCGGAAGAAGTCGAGGCGGTACGCCTTGTTCCACACGACCGTGAACAGGTCGAGCAGTTCGGGGCGTTCGGCGACCGTGAACACCTCGGCGCCCGCCGCGCCGAACACCTCCGCGTCCCGGTTGCGCTTCACCGCGCCGTACCAGTGCGTGCGCGCGTAGTCGAACAGGACGACGTCCGGCCGCCCGGTCGCGTCGATGCGCTCGGCGATGGCCCGCAGCGTGCCCGGTGTGTAGCTGTCGTCGCTGTCCAGGAAGAGCAGGTACTCGCCCCGCGCCAGCCGCACCCCGTGGTTGCGGGCCGGGCCGATGCCGCCGTTGGCGGGCAGATGCACCGGTACGACCCGCTCGTCGCGGGCCGCGAACTCGTCGAGGATGGCCGGACTGCCGTCCGGGGAGCAGTCGTCGACGACGATCAGCTCGAAGTCGCCGTACGACTGGTCGAGGACCGACTCCAGACAGGCGCGCAGGTAGCCCTGCACCTGGTAGACGGGCACGACGATGCTGAAGCGGGGCATGGCACTTCCAGGTCCGGGAACTTGCCGGCGTGACACGGCGGTTGCGGGAGAAGACAGCAGGGGGACATCGGGCATCAGGGCGTCGGCATCAGCGCGTCGGTGTGCGGGAGCGCCTGCCGGTGGTGCCGGCCGCTGCGGGGGCGGGCAGCCGCTCGCGCAGCGGGATCAGCGGCGGCAGCTCCTCCTCGGGCTGCCCGAGCAGCACCCGCCGTACGACCCGTTCGGCGGCCTGCCCGTCGTCGAACTGGCAGAACCGCTCACGGAACCGGGACCGCAGCCCGGCGGACCGCTCGTCCGACCACTCGCCCGACGTGAAGACCCGGATCAGCTCGTCCTGCGTACGGGCGACCTGGCCCGGCGGCTCGGCGAGCAGGTCGAAGTAGACGCCCCGGGTGTCCCGGTAGACGTCCCAGTCGTCGGCGTACGTGACGATCGGCCGGTCCAGGTTGGCGTAGTCGAACATGATCGACGAGTAGTCCGTGATCAGCGCGTCCGAGGCCAGACAGACGTCCTCGGTGTCCCGCAGGGACGTCACGTCGATCAACTGCCCGTCCGCCACGGCCCGTTGCAGCCCGGCGTCACCGTCGAGGAAGTAGTGCGCCCGCAGCAGCACCACGAACTCCTCGCCGATCTCCGCGCAGAACCGCGCCAGGTCGAACTGCGCCGACACGTCCCGCGGATAGTCCCGGTACGTCGGCGCGTACAGCAGGGCCACCCGGTCCTCGGGGATGCCGAGCCGCGCACGGATCGCGGCGACCTCACCGGGGCCTGCCGTGCAGAAGCGGTCGTTGCGCGGATATCCGTACTCCAGGTGGGTGAAGGTGCCGGGGTAGGCGCCCGACCAGACCTCCGTGGAGTGGGCGTTGGAGGACAGGGAGCAGTCCCAGCGGTCCACGCGCCGCATCAGCCGGCCGAAGTTCCCGGTGGCCGCCGCGACGGCCCGGTACTCGATCTGGTCGACGCCCATGCGCTTCAGCGGCGTCCCGTGGTGCGTCTGGACGTGCACGGTGCCGGGGCGTTTGCGCACGGAGTTGTCGAAGTTGACGTTGTTGAAGGTGTACTTCGCCCGCGCCATCACCTCCCAGTACCGCCTGCTGCCGATCACCACGCTCTCCACGTCGTCGGGCATGTGCGGCAGTTCCTTCTCCTTCACCAGGAACACCGACCTGATGTGCGGGGCGAGTTCACGTGCCTTGCGGTGGACGGCCGCCGGGTTGCAGGCGTAGCCGCGGCCCCAGTAGGCGGCGAACACGGCGAGGTTCTCGTCCAGCGGCCTGCGCAGATACCACGCGTAGGTGAGGGCGCGGCGCCTGCGCAGCACGGCGCGGGCCGCGTACGCCCGTACCCGCGCCGTCCGCCGGCTGAGGGCGGGCAGCACCCGGAACGCCGTGTACGCGCCCCGCCGCAGCAGCCGGTCGCGCAGTCCCTGTGCACGGTGGCCCGCCGGGCGGTGGCGCCGGTGGAGCCTGCTTGCGCGGCGGAAGAAGGCCCGGCCGCAGGGGGCGGCGGACGCCAGGTCGAGGACCTCGGCGAAGAGCTGTCCGAAGAGGGCGCGCAGCCGGTCCTCGGGAAGCCCCCGCTCGGTGGCTCGGTCCAGCACCAGCTCGACCTGGTCGAGGAGGTCGTCGTGCCTGCCGGGTGCGGGGCGGCTGCGCCGGGGCTCGTGGTGCCGTACGCACACGGTGGGCAGTACGGCGGTCCGCCCGGCGGCCAGGGCCGCCAGCGCAGGCCGGCTGATGTCCGTTCCGCGGGCCGGCGACAGGGCCGCTTCGGGGACGTGGTCGGTGAGGAACGCACGGCGGTAGGCGGCGGCCCAGAAGGGCGGCAGCCGGACGCCGCTCGCGGGGCCGCACACGGGAGCGTCCGCGGGACCGTCCTCGAACAGCTCCGTCACCGAGGGGCCCTGCCACCACGGGACGCGCTCGTGCCCGAGGTACAGGACGTCCACGTCGCCGGTCTCCGCCAGCCGTGCGTGCACCGCCGCGAGGGCCCCCGGCGGCAGGACGGTGTCCGTGTCGAGGAACAGCAGATACGTGCCGGTGGCCGCCTGTGGCGAGTCCGCCGGGACGACCCGGGGGTCGCGGGCGGCGTACTCGGCGACGACGGCCGCCGCAGGGGAGCCGGGGGCGGCGCGGACCGCGATCAGCTCGACGTCGGGGAAGGACTGGGCGAGGACCGAATCGAGTGCGGACGGGAGTCGCCCCGCGCCGCCTTGGATGGGGATGATGATGCTGAAGCGGGGCAAGGGGGCGTCCATGGGTCGGCTCGGGTGTGGTGCCTGGAAACGGCGAAGGGGACGGCCCGGTCGCGCCGGGTGCCTCGTCCCGATGGCCGTTCGGGAGATCAGGGCGGGTCGACGAAGGAGACAGGGACCTCGGCGACTTCGGTCGCCGCTCCGGATACTCCGGGTACGGGGACTCCGAGGGCTCCGGGGGCTCCGGGGACTGCGCGTGCGGGGATCAGGGCCGTCGTGGCGGCGGGGGTCCGGCTCGCCGCGGACGGCACCGGATGGCGCTCGTCGGGCGGCACCACCGCGGGCAGCCCGGCCGTCTCACCGAGCACGACACGGCGTACGACCCGTTCCGCGGCCCGCCCGTCGTCGTAGGGGCAGAAACGCTCCCGGAAGGCGGCCCGCAGCTGCGCGGAACGCGAACCGCGCCAGTGGCCGGTCGCGAAGATGTCGATCAGCTCGTCCTCGCTGCGGGCGATCGCACCGGGCGGGAACGCGCGCAGGTCGAAATAGGTCCCGCGGGCCGCCTCGTACGCCTCCCGGTCGTCCGCGTGGATCACGATCGGCCGGTCGAGGCCCGCGTAGTCGAACATGATCGACGAGTAGTCGGTGACCAGCGCGTCCGAGGCCAGGCAGAGCGACTCGACACTCGGATGGTCCGACACGTCGATCAGCCGGCCGCCACTGCGGGCCAGCGGCGCCCGGTACGCGTGGTGCGCGCGCGTCAGCAGGACGAACCGCGGGCCCAGCCGGCGCAACACCCGCTCCAGGTCGAGCGCGGTGCGCTGGGTGCGGAGGTAGTCGCGGTGCGTCGGCGCGTACAGGACCGCCACCGCGCCCGCGGGAATGCCGAGGGACTCGCGCAGCCGGGCCACGTCCGCCGAAGTCGCCCGCTGGAACACGTCGTTGCGCGGCTGGCCGTACTCCAGTGTCGTGTAGGCGGCCGGGAAGACGCGCTCCCAGACGAGCGTGGAGTGGCGGTTTCCGGACAGGCAGTAGTCCCACCGGTCGGCGTCGCGCAGCAGCTCGGCGAAGTCCGTGCCGCGCGCCGCCGCGGGGCGGTCCTGGAGGTCCAGGCCCATGTGCTTGAGCGGTGTGCCGTGCTGCGTCTGGACCAGGATCTGGCCGGTCCTCTTGACCAGCCGGCGGTCGAAACCGACGTTGTCGACGAGGTACTTGGACCGGGCGAGCGCCGTCCAGTACGCGACGGAACCCGGCGTCAGCCTGCGCGTCCCCGTCGGGATCGTGTGATGGAACTCGGGGTCCGCGACCCACGCGGTGCGCATCCCCGGGGCGTGCGTACGGAACGCGGCCTCCAGCGCCCCGGGATTGCAGCCGTGACCACGCCCCCCGTACCCGGCGAACACGGCACGGTCGGCCCGCAGGGGCAGCCGGCGCTGGACGCCGTAGTGCAGCCGCAGCGCGGCGGCGCGGACACCACGGGCCAGCGCCCCCGCGAGCCGCGCGGCCCGTCTGTGCAGCCGCGCCGCCGTCCACAGGGCGCGGTACGTCCGATGGCTGCCGAGGCGCACCAGGGCGTGCCGCAGCCGGTTGCTGGAGGGGACGCCGACACCCCGTACGCGGTAACGGCCGTAGTGGGCGCGGGCCTTGCGCAGGAACGCGGCGCGGGAGCCGGCCGGCAGCCGGTCGCGCTTGAGGAACACCGCCGACAGATGGTCGACCATGCGCCGGAACAGGACCGGGCGCCAGTGCGCCAGTTCGGGGTGCGCGTCGAGATGGGCGAAGACACGGTCGTACTGGTCGAAGATGTCGAAGTGCCGGGCGCTGGTCGTGCCGAGGATGCTGCCCCGGCGGCGCTGCCGGTAGTGGACACAGACCCGGTCGAGCGTCGCGATGGTCTCGGCGGCCATCAGGACCGGGTACGTCCAGGGGGTGTCCTCGTAGTAGCCGGGCGGGAACGTGAACCCCTCCCGCTCGACGAACTCCCGGCGGTACGCCTTGTTCCACACGACCATGAGGACGTTCAGCAGCCCCGGCCGGTCGTCGAGGCGGAACGGCGCCGGGCCCTTCTCGGTGAGCCGGCCCGCCTGCACGTTGCGGACCGTCTCGCCCGACCAGAAGGTGCGCGCGTAGTCGTAGACCAGGACGTCCGGATCGCCGGTCTCCTTGACGCGGTCGGCGATCTCCCGCAGCGCGTGCGGGGTGAGCGTGTCGTCGCCGTCGAGGAAGACCAGGTAGTCGCCGGTCGCGTACCGCATACCCGCGTTGCGGGCCCGGCCCAGACCCACGTTCTCCTTGAGGTGGACGGCCCGCACCCGCGGATCGCGGGCCGCGAACTCGTCGATGATCTCACCGCAGGCATCCGGCGAGCAGTCGTCGACAGCGATCAACTCGACGTCGGTGAAGGACTGTTCAAGGACCGATGCCATGCACTCGTGCAGATACGCCCGCACCTGGTACGCGGGGACGATGACACTGAACCGGGGCAAGGGACATCCATGGGTCGGCGCGGCCATATTGCCCGGCAACGGCCGAAGGGGTTACGTGGTTACGCCGGATGCGGCATGTGGGGGACCCCGGGCACACGCGAAGGGACGGACCGACGGCGGCCCGCCCCTCCACAACGTGTACGTGACCGGGTACTGGCGTGTGCGTGACCGGTACTTCGATGGCTGCTTCGGCGGCTACTTCACCGCCCCCGCCATCACGCCGGACACGAACTGCCGCTGGAACGCGAAGAACACGGCCAGCGGGATCACCATCGAGATGAACGCGCCGGGCGCGAGCGTCTCGATGTTGCCGGAGAACTGCCGGGTCTGCTCGGTCAGCGCGACCGTCAGCGGCCGGGAGTCGGAGTCCGAGAAGACCAGCGCCACCAGCATGTCGTTCCACACCCACAGGAACTGGAAGATGCCGAGCGAGGCGATCGCGGGCCCGCCGAGCGGCAGGATCACGGTCGTGAACAACCGGATCTCGCCCGCCCCGTCGAGCCGTGCCGCCTCCAGGAGTTCACGGGGGATCTCCGCGAAGAAGTTGCGCAACAGGAAGATCGCGAACGGCAGCCCGAAGCCCACGTGGAAGAGGACGACACCGGTGATGCTGCCGAAGATCCCGAGGTCGCCGAAGAGGTCGGACATCGGGATCAGGGCGATCTGCACCGGCACCACGAGCAGCGCCACCACGGCCAGGAACCACCAGTCACGGCCCTTGAAGTCCATCCAGGCGAAGGCGTACCCGGCCATGGACCCGATGACGATGACGATGAGCGTGGCCGGGACGGTGATGTAGATCGTGTTGAGCAGGGAGTCGGTGATCACCTCCTTGCCGAGCAGCGTCGAGTAGCTCTCGGTGGTGAGCTGCGACGGCTTGCTGAAGACGTCCCACCAGCCGGAGTCGGCGATGTCGGTCGGGTCACGGAACGACGAGGCGAGCAGCCCCACCGTCGGCGTCACCCAGAGCAGCGCGACCAGGATGAGGAACACCCGCAGCACGCCGCCGGACGCGCCGCTCGCCAGCCTGGAGACGAGCGACCGCCCGGGCGGACCGGCCGTTTCCGCGGTCCGCGGTCCGGCTTTCAGAGGTACGGAGGGTGCGGTCACCGTCGGCGCTCCCTTCGCAGTCGGCGGATGTTGACGATCATCACCGGCATGACGAGCAGCAGCAGGACCACACCGATGGCGCTGGCGAGGCCGAGGTTTCCGCCACCGCCGGTATAGGAGTTGTAGAGCTGCAGGGCCAGGACGTTGGCCTCGTCCTGGGTGGGCTGCGGGGCGATGATGTAGATCAGGTCGAAGATCTTCATCACGTTGATCATCAGGGTGATCAGGACGACGACGAGGACCGGCGCGAGCAGCGGTATCGTCACCCGGCGGAACACCTGCCACTCGTTGGCCCCGTCGACGCGGGCCGCCTCCAGGAGGTTGCGGTCCACGCCCGCGAGGCCCGCCGCGATCAGCACCATCGCGAAGCCCGCCCACATCCAGGCGTACGCCCCGATGATGGCCGGGGTGACCAGGCTCGGGCCGAGCCAGTCGACGCCGTTGTACGCCGCCGCGAAGTTCGAGGCCGGCAACCGCAGTTGCGCGCCGTCGGCCGACGCCGGCAGCGTGAACGTACCGTCGTCGCCGGCCTTCGCGGAGGCCACGACCTTGCCGTCCCTGACCGCCTCGACCTCGATGCCCGGCAGGGCCTTCTCGCCCGCGTCGACGGCGCCCTTCGCACCGCCGCCGCCCAGCTTGAAGTCCAGCCAGACCGTGCCGGACACGCCGTCGCCCGAGGACTCGGCGGCCTTGGCGTCCCCGGGGCTGCCCGGCACCTTGTTCGGCGCGATGCCGACCAGCGGGAGCAGGGCGGGCGAGCCCGCGCGCACCGTGCCGGTGGAGGTGAAGGAACCCCCGCCGGACGCCTTCAGGTCGCTCACGGCCGACGGCCGCGCCTTCGGATACACGGACGACTCGGCGAACGTGTCGTGCACGCCCACCACCACGGCGTTGGCCACGCCCTGGTCCGGGTCCGCCTCGTAGACCAGCCGGAAGATGATGCCCGCGGCGAGCATGGAGATCGCCATCGGCATGAAGATGACCAGCTTGAACGCCGTGGACCAGCGCACCCGTTCGGTCAGCACGGCGAAGATCAGACCGAGCCCGGTGACCAGCGCCGGGGCGACCGCGACCCAGATCGCGGTGTTCTTGACCGCGGTGAAGGTGGCGTCGTCACTGAACAGGTCGCCGTAGTTGCCGAGGCCCACGAAGCCCGAACCGTCGGCGTCGTACAGACTGCGCCAGACCGAGTACCCGATCGGGTAGACCACGAGCGCGCCGAGCAGCACGATCGCGGGCAGCAGGAACAGACCCGCCACCCACGGCCGGGTGCCCATCACACTCTTGCGTTTGCCGGCGGGGGGCACCGGATTGGCCGGTCCCCCCGCCGTCGCCAGCTGCGACGCCATCGGCGGCCGTCAGCCCTTGTACGCCTTGGCGGCGGACGTCTCAAGCGCCTGCTGGGCGCCCTCGACGTCCGCGGGGGTCTTCAGGAAGTCCTGCAGCGCCTTCCACTCGCCGGTGCCCTGCGTACCGCCGAAGGCGGCCGGGGCCTGGTCGGACATGTCGAAGCGGAAGTCGTCACCGGCCGCGAGCAGCGCCTTGGCGATGTCGCGGGTCACGTCGTCCTTGTACTTCTTCTGATCCATCTCCTTGTTGGGGGAGATGAAGCCGCCCTGCGCCGCCCAGATCTCGGCCGCGTCGGTCGACGCCAGGAAGGTCAGCAGGGCCTGCGAGGCCTTGTCGTCCTTCAGCGCCACGGCCACGTCACCACCGCTGACCACCGGCGACTCGTCGCCGACCGCCGGGAACGGGAACACCTTGGCGTCCGTGCCGATCTTGGCCTTCGTGTCGGCGTTGATGTTCGCCGCGACGAAGTCGCCCTCGTAGACCATCGCCGCCGGGGTGTCACCGGAGAAGGTGTTCGTCACCGACTTGGGGAACTCGGTGCGCAGCGCGCCTGCCTTGCCGCCCGCCAGCAGGTCGTCCTTGCCCCACAGCTGGGCCAGCGTGGTCAGGGCCTCCTTCACGGAGGGGTCCGTCCACTTGATCTCGTGCTTGGCCAGCTGGTCGTACTTCTCCGGGCCCGCCTGCGAGAGATAGATGTTCTCGAACCAGTCGGTGAGGGTCCAGCCGTCCTGCCCGCCGACGGAGACCGCGGGCGAACCCGCGTCCGACAGGGTCTGCGCGGTCTGCACGAACTCGTCCCACGTCTTCGGCTCGGCCGTGATGCCCGCCGCCTCGAACGCCGCCGTGTTGTACCAGACCAGCGACTTGTTGGCGGCCTTCGCGTAGACGCCGTACTGCTTGCCCTCGTAGGCGCCCAGGTCCTTCCAGCCGGCCGAGAAGTTCTTGTCGACCTGCGCCTGTGCCTCGGCGCCCAGGGGCTTCACCCAGCCCTTCTCGGCGAACTGGTGCAACACGCCGACCTGCGGAAGGAACGCCACGTTCGGCGGCTTGCCGCCCTGGATCTTCGTGCCCAGGAAGGTCGACGTGTTGTTCCCGGTCGGTACGAAACCGACCTCCGCGCCCGTCCGTTTCTCGAACTCGTCCAGGACCTTGGTGAAGTTCTCCTGCTCGGGTCCGGTCCACACGGCCGCCACCTCAAGCTTCTGGCCGTCGAGCTTGGGGAGCTGAACACTGGGGGCGGCGCCGGTCTTCCCGCCGCTGCCCCCCTCGTCCTCGTCCTTGTTGTCATCACCACCGCATGCCGTGAGCGTGAGCGCCATCGCCCCCGCGACGACGGCAGCCGCGGCCTTGGCGGCCCTGCCCGTCCTGCGCGACCGGTGTGACCTGCTGATACGAAGAATGCTGCTGCTGCGCATGGTGTGCCCCGTTCTCCGTCGAACGCCCGAGCGCTGTCCCGTGCGCTCTTGGTCTACGCCCGTCCGCTCGGCATCGGCAAGGGCGCCTGCGCTGTCAGGGGGGTGATCGTAATCGCGTCGTGACGTGGGGCTTGGGCCCACGCCGACCCACACCGGGGCTCTGCCCCGGGCCCCGTGGCTTTTTCGTCGGGTGCGGGTCGTATGTGGCTGGTCGCGCAGTTCCCCGCGCCCCTGAAAGACGGGGCTGCGCCCCTGCCTTTCAGGGGCGCCCGGCATCCTGCTTCGCGCGCCCGCCCGGCGTTTGTTCTTTCAGCCCGTCCGGCGTTTGAGGACGAGGCCGTTCAGGCCGATAGCGGGGGTCTGGGGGCG
>NZ_LIPP01000294.1 GCF_001418335.1 Streptomyces aurantiacus
CGTGATGCCTCGGCCGCCGCAAGAAGGTACCGCGGGATTCCCTGCCGGGGGCTCGGCCGGGTTGTGTGGTGCCGGTTACCTCACCCGCGGGCCGGTGGGGGCTGGTCGCGCAGTTCCCCGCGCCCCTAAAGACAAAAGACTGCGCAGTTCCCCGCGCCCCTGCTTTTCAGGGGCGCGGGGAACTGCGCGACCAGCCACAACGAACCCGCACCGAAACGAACGGGCCCTCCAGGTGGACGATGTCCGCGCGGTGTGCGGTGATCGCGGCGGCTGGGGAGGCCGACGCGGACCTGGGGCCCGTACCGGCGGGATACGGGCCGACGACGGAACGCTCACACGGCGGACGCGTCCGGTCCGATCCGGCTGCGGACCGCGGTCTGTACGTCGGCCTCCTCGGCCGGATCTGCGGCCAGCCGGCGGAGTTGGTCGACCACTCGGGCGTCCCCGGTCTCGGCGTGCCGTGCGGCCACTTCGCGGGTGGTCTCCTCGCAGTCCCAGAGGCACTCGACGGCGAAGCCCGCACCGAAGGACGGGTCGGTGGCGGCCAGCGCGCGTGCCGCCCGGCCGCGCAGATGGGACGAGGCGGTCTCGCGGTAGACGTGCCGCAGGACGGGGGCCGCGCCCGCGATACCGAGCCGTCCGGCGCCGTCGACGAGGGTCCACAGGGTCTGCGCGTCGGGCCCTTCGCCTCGTACGGCCTCCCGCAGGGCGCCCAGGACGAGTTCGCTGTCCTGGGCGCCGCCCCGGCAGGCGAGGACGCGTCCTGCGGCCTCTCCCAGGGCGTCGGGCCGGTGGGCCCAGCCGCGGGCCCGTTCCACCGCGGCGACGCTCCGCATCCGCTCGAAGGCGTCCACGGCGGCGTCCACGACGAGCCGGGAGCCGCAGGCCTGTGCGGCCTCGACCAGGTCCAGTGCGTCGGGATCCTGGCTGTCGGCGAGATAGCGCAGGGCGGTGCACCGTGCGCCGTCGTCCCCGCTGCGGGCCGCCTCGACGATTTCGGGGCGGTCCTCGGGTCCTGCGACGGCCGTGAGGCAGCGCGCGGCGGGCACATGGAGTGCGGCTCCGCGCTCGATGCCCTGCTGGGCCCACTCGAAGACGGCCCGCACGCTCCATCCGGGACGCGGCCCGGACGGTCGCATCTGTTGCTGCCATCGGTCGAAGGAACCGGCTTCCCGGGCCGCACGCACGCGCGTGGCGACGGATTGCCGGGGATCGTCGGCCCACAGCCGCCAGGGCCGCGGTTCGAAGGAGTCCCGGACGACCGCCGCCAGCTCGGCCTCGCCCTCGGGATCGGCGGGGAACCGGGCGAGTACGGGGGCCGCCAGGGCGCGCAGTCCGGCGTCGTCGTCGCGCAGCGCCAGTTCGTCGAGGGCCCAGGCCCAGTTGGCACCGCAGGCGGCGTACCGCCGCAGCATCTCCAGGGCGTCCCGCCTGCCGTACGAGGCGAGATGACCGAGGACGGCGAGCGCGAGGCCCGTGCGTGACTCGTCCGTGTCGAGCGCGTCCGTCGTGTCGAAGAGGTGCGCCTCGATGTCGCCGAGGCTTCCGCCCAGGTCGAGGTAGAGACGTGCGTAGTAGAGGGAGCGGTTCTCCACCTGCCAGTCGTGGCGGGGGTCGCTCAGCACGCAGTGGTTGAGCGCCGCGAGCGCTTCGGCCCGCGGTGCGGTGAGCGCGTGCAGCGTGCCGTCGCCGCGGCCCCTCTGGAGCAGGCCGAGCAGCGTACCGCTGGGCGCTATGACCGGATCGAACATGGGAAACAGCCTCACATCAAGCGTCGACGCAACCGGGGTCCTGCTCTACCTGGCCGCGTGACAACACGTCGGGGCGCCCGCCGTTTCCTGCTTGCTGTAGACCATCTTCCTCTGCCTCTCGTCGGTGGCCCGTGCGGGCCGCGTCACGGTCCGCGCGGTGCGGCAACACCTGCCCAGCCATCACGTCCGTGAATCACGTCGTCATGATGACTCAGCGGTTCTCGCTGCCGCGACCGCATTTCCGGCGGCCCCGTTCCGCCTTCCCCAAAAAAGCTGTTTCGCCTGGTCAAGGCGGATGGTTCAGTGTGCTCCGAACAGATCGAGCAGGTCCGCCTTGGCGAACATACGGGCCGTTTCGACCGCTGAGGGCGTCCCCGCCGAGGGGTCCGCGCCCGCGTCAAGGAGCACGCGGATGACGGCGTCCTCACCCTTGAAGACGGCTCCGGCGAGCGGAGTCTGACCTCGGTCGTTGATCCTGTCCGCCTCCGCACCGCGCGCCAGGAGGGCGCTCACGGCGTCGGCGTGGCCGTGGTAGGCGGCGAGCATCACCAGCGAGTCGCCGCGGTCGTTGGTGAGGTTGGCCGGAACACCCGCGTCGACGTACGCCACGAGTGCTTCGGTCTGTCCCTGCCGGGCCAGATCGAAGATCTTGGTCGCCAGCTCCACGACCTCGGGGTCGGGGGCTTCACCCATCGACGGAACCACCTCTCACTGCAGGGACACGGCACGGAACAGTGCGCGGACCGCTGAGACAACGAACGGGACTGCGAGAACGTGCGGCCGTCAAGTGGTGCGGCCGTACGAGTGAATCGCCAGGGTACTGGCTCCGCGGGCACATGACCGGGCCTGCCCGCGGCAAAGATCCGCACGAAAGCGACAAACCGTCGAGCGGGCGATCGAGGGGCCGAACAGAGCAGAGCCATAAAGGTGAAATAAGCAGTAATTCACTCAGTTGCACCTTTTGTCGTATGGATACATGCTGTGAGCCTGGAAGTACTCATGGTGACTGTCCCCATCGACCAGGAGAACTCTCATGATCCTGTCCATCTCAGGTGTGGTTCTGCTCGGCATCATCGTCTTTCTCTTCTTCCGCAAGGACGGCCTCAAGGCCTCCCACGCGATGGTCTGCGCCCTCTTCGGGTTCTACCTCGCGGGTACCGCCATCGCACCGAGCATCACGGCCGGCAGCGCGAGCCTGGCCGGGCTGCTCGGCGGGATCAAGTTCTGACCTCCGTCCCTCCGCACGCACCTCCAGGAGACAGCAGTGGCCCGGCGCCCCCTCCCCCGCATTCTGAGTACCGGCAGCGCGCAGCTCGCCCGCGGCCGGGACCTGGCCCGGACGGCCGCCGACAGCGCCACCGACGTCCTCCACCCGCTGATCACGATCAGCCGTGGACTGCGCCGGCTGGCGGCCGCCGGCCGGCGCAAGTGGGCGGGCACCCCCAAGGACCGGCGCGGTCCACTGCTGTTCCTGGTGGCCTCGGTCGTCCTGACCGTGGCCCTCGTTCCGTACGGGCCGCTGCTGGCCGTCATCACCCTGATGGCGGCGGCCGCATGGCAGGGCAGGGACCGCACCCCGTCCATGCCGGCAGGGCCCGACGAGGTGCAGGGCAAGCGTCTGGAGTCCCTCTACGAGGCGCTCGTGCCGTACTTCTCGGTCCCCGAGGACCCGGCGCCTCTCTACGCCCACGGCGGCGAGTGGGGGAAGGCCTTCGACTCGTACGAGTTCGACGACACCGGCCGCGTCTCCCACCTGACCATCCGCTACCCCGCCTACTTCACCGACGGGGAGGCGGATTCCCGGGCCCGGATCGAGCAACTGCTGCACGCCAAGTCGGGCCGCGGCCGGGAGTACCACTTCGCCTGGGACGAGGAGGGCAACCAGCTCACGGTCGCGGTGCTGCCTCCGCTGCCCACCGACATCGCCGCCCAGCGGTTCGTCACGGCGCCGGGCGAGACCGTCCTCGGCTTCACCGACCCGGCCGGCGTCCCGCGCACCCTGCCCCTCGCGTTCGGCGAGGACCGGCGGGACGTCCCGCCGGTGATCTGGCGCACCGGCGTGCGCTCGACCGAGCCGCACCTGCTCGCGGTCGGCGGACCCGGCAGCGGCACGACCACCCTGCTGCGCTCGATCGCGCTGCAGGCCCTCCAGCACGGTGACGTGCTGATCATCGAGGGCGGCGGTACGGGCGAGTTCGCGTGCCTGGCGGGGCGCGCCGGTGTCCTGGGCATCGAGTGCGGCCCGGCGGGCGCGCCGGCCGGCCTCGAATGGGCGGCGCGCGAGACGGAGCGCCGCCTCCTCGCCGCGAACCGGGCCCGGCAGGCGGGCCTCACTCCACCGGAGGACACGAGGCGTCCCCTGTGGCTCCTGCTGGACCGCCCGACCGTGCTCGGCAACCTCGCGCCGGCCGACGGCGGTAAGGATCCGGGGACCTTGCTCCAGGTGCCGTTGCGGCACGGCCGCGCGGTAGCGGTGACGGTCGTGGTGGCCGAGCAGTTCGACGCCATGGAGTCGCTCGGCGAGGCGGTACTGGCGCACACGCGCGCGCGTGTCGTCCTCGGACCGGCGTCGTCGGGCTGGGTCGAAGCGGTGCTCGGGGCGCCGCCGCACACGACGCCCGCGCCGGACGTACCGGCCGGCCGGGGGTATGCCCGGCTGGGCACGGGCCCGGTCCACCGCCTCCAGGTGCCGGCGACGCCGGACCCGTACGACGAGGCGACCAGCGAGACCCACCGCCAGGCGGTACTCGCCCTGCTGCCGGGGCACACCCCTCCGGTGGACGCGCCCCCCGTGGCCGAGGCACCGGCCGACCCCGTCCGCGTCGCGGCGCCGGGCCCGGTGGGCGTGGTAGCAGAGGGCTGACCACGGCCTGACACCTCCCGTCCATCGTGGCTGGGCGCGCAGTTCCCCGCGCCCCTTCGGCCGGCTCTCGGGGAACGCAAGCTTTTAGGGGCGCGGGGAACTGCGCGACAAGCCACGACGCACCCGCACCCGTGATCCCGGGCCCCGCGCAGCGCGAGCGCGGCCCCGCCCGAGACGCGTCACGCCACGAACGTGCGCGGCGTGTCGGTTCCTCCGTGCGCGCCCGTCTCGACCAGCCGGGCCGCCGCCGCCAGCCGCGCCACCGCCTCGTCCGCGACCGCGCCACTGACGGTGAACGGCAGGCGCACATAGCCTTCGAAGGCCCCGTCCACGCCGAACCGGGGTCCGGACGGCACGCGTACGCCCACCCGTTCGCCGACCTCGGCCAGCCGCGAGCCGGACAGTCCTCCCGTGCGCACCCACAGGGTGAGCCCGCCGTTCGGCACGTCGAACTCCCATCCGGGCAGCTCCCGGCGCAGGGCCGCCACCAGCGCGTCCCGGTTCTCGCGGGCCTGGTCGCGCCGCATCTCCACGGCCTGCTCCCAGCCGCCCGTACTGAGCAGCCAGTTCACGGCGAGCTGTTCCAGGACGGGAGTGCCGAGGTCGGCGTAGGCGCGGGCCGCGACCAGGCTGCGGATCACCTCGGGCGCGGCGCGGACCCAACCGATCCGCATTCCGGCCCAGAAGGCCTTGCTGGCCGAACCGACCGTGACGACGGTGGACCCGGCCGGGTCGAAAGCACAGACGGGGCGCGGCAGTTCGAGCCCTTCATCCAGGTGCAGCTCGCTCATGGTCTCGTCCACGATCACCACGGTGCCGGCCGACCGCGCGGCGTCGACGAGCTGCCGTCGCTGGTCCTCCCCGACGAGCGCGCCGGTCGGGTTGTGGAAGTCGGCGACGACGTAGGCCAGGCGGGGCGCCGCCTCGCGCAGCACCTGCCGCCAGCGGTCCATGTCCCAGCCCGCGAACCCCTCCGCCATGGCCACGGGCACCAGACGGGCCCCGGCCTCACGCATCAGCTGAAGGACGTTGGCATACAGGGGCGACTCGACCGCGATGCGTTCCCCGCGCCCGCCGAAGAGGTGACAGATGGCGTCGATGGCGCCCATGGCTCCGGTGGTCACCATGATCTGCTCGGGCATCGTGGGGATGCCGCGCGCGGTGTACCGCTCGGCGAGCGTCTGGCGCAGCGCGGGCACCCCGGCCGGATAGTCGCCGTGCGTACGGGCGTACGGCGGCAGTTCCTCAAGCGCGCCCTGGACGGCGCGGGTGAGCCAGGGTTCGGGTGCGGGCAGGGCCGCGCAGCCCAGGTCGATCAGGGAGCCGAGCGCCTCGGGCGGCAGCGGTTCGAGGCCGCGCGCGGGCAGCGGGTTCCCCGCCGGTACGGCGGTCCAGCTGCCCGCGCCCCTGCGGGACTCCAGGAAACCCTCGGCGCGCAGCGCCTCGTAGGCGGCGGCCACGGTGGTGCGGCTGACGGACAGCGCGAGGGCCAGCTCGCGCTCGGCGGGCAGCCGCGCGGCCACGGGCACCCGGCCTTCGAGGACGAGCAGCCGGACGCCGTCGGCGAGGGCCCGGTAGGCGGGCGGACGCCGCGTGCCGGGGCCCGCCGGGCGCTCCTGCTGGGAGTTGAGCAACCGGGCGAGCTGAGCGGCCCCCACCGCCGAAGTCCACTGCGCCATGATTTCAGTCCACCTTCTCCGAATTGGCCATGGAAGAGGTTTCTCCTCACGCCTCAGAGTGCCACGAGTAAGTCCAGTATCACCACCAGGGGAGCGCACCTTGTCCAGTACGCCGTCGGGCCACCTCACCCGCCGACTCCTTCAGCTGTACGTGGGTCTGGCCCTGTACGGAGCGAGTTCGGCCCTCCTCGTGGAGGCGGGTCTCGGCCTGGAGCCCTGGGGTGTGCTGCATCAGGGCCTCGCCGAGCTGACCGGGCTGACGATCGGCGTCGTGTCGATCTTCGTCGGAGCGGCCGTCCTTCTCCTGTGGATCCCGCTGCGCCAGCGCCCGGGCCTCGGCACGGTGTCCAACGTCTTCGTGGTCGGCCTCGCGATGGACGGCACGCTCGCCCTGCTCCCGGACCCGCACGCCCTCGCGGTCCGTGTCCCGCTGCTGGTGGCGGGCATCCTGGTCAACGGCGTGGCGACGGGCCTGTACATAGCGGCGCGTTTCGGTCCGGGTCCGCGCGACGGCCTGATGACGGGGTTCCACCGGCGCACCGGCCGCTCGATCCGCCTGGTGCGCACGACACTCGAAGTGGCGGTGGTGGCGACGGGCTTCGTCCTCGGTGGCACGGTCGGTGCGGGCACGGTCGTGTACGCGGTGGCCATCGGGCCGCTGGCCCAGCTCTTCCTGCGCGTGTTCGCCGTCCCCTCGGCATCACCGGCAGGCAGCACGGTCGTTGCCACCGGGCCATCGGAGCGGGCGATACTGCGCGGGTGATCCCGCGCATACGCCATCCCTACCTCGACCATCCCGGCCCCATCGCCTTCGCCCACCGGGGCGGAGCCGCCGACGGCCTGGAGAACACCATGGTCCAGTTCCACCGCGCGGTCGCGGCCGGCTACCGGTACATCGAGACCGACGTGCACGCCACGGCGGACGGAAGACTCGTCGCCTTCCACGACGCGACGCTGGACCGGGTGACCGACGGGGCGGGCCGGATAGCGGACCTCCCCTGGGACGACGTACGGCACGCGCGCGTGGCGGGCGCCGAACCGGTCCCCCTGTTCGAGGAGCTGCTGGAGACCTTCCCCGACGTCCGCTGGAACGTGGACGTCAAGGCGGAGCCCGCGCTGCGCCCGCTCCTCGACCTGATCCGCGCCACCGGCGCCTGGGACCGCGTCTGTGTCGGCTCCTTCTCCGAGGCACGGGTCGCGCGGGCCCAGCACCTGGCAGGCCCGCGCCTGGCCACCTCGTACGGCACCCGCGGCGTACTGGGGCTGCGCCTGCGGTCGTGGGGCGTACCCGCCGCGCTGCGCCGGTCGGCGGTCTGCGCCCAGGTTCCCGAGGCGCAGTCGGGCGTCCCGGTGGCCGACCACCGTTTCGTGCGCGCCGCCCACGCGCGCGGGCTGCAGGTCCACGTGTGGACGGTCAACGAACCCGAGCGGATGCACCGGCTTCTCGACCTGGGAGTCGATGGCATCATGACCGATCACATCGAGACGCTGCGCGGCGTCCTCAAGGACCGCGGCACCTGGGTCTGACCGCCCCCGGGCGCACCCACCGCACGGCGTCCGCGTAACGAGGACACGGCGGGGACACGACGGGGAAGCGAGGGCACGGGTGGGCACCGACACCGTGCGGGAACGGGCCGCCGACGGGCTCGCCGAACGGCGGCGTGAACAACGCGGCTGGTACTTCTACGACTGGGCCTGCTCCGTCTATTCGACGAGCGTGCTCACCGTGTTCCTCGGCCCCTATCTGACGTCGGTCGCCAAGGCGGCCTCGGACGCGGACGGATTCGTGCACCCGCTGGGGATCCCCCTGCGCGCGGGTTCGTTCTTCGCCTACTGCGTGTCCGCGTCCGTGATCCTGTCGATCTTCGTCATGCCGGCGGCGGGCGCGGCGGCCGACCGTACGGGCCGCAAGAAACCCCTCCTCGCGTTCGCCGCCTATCTGGGCGCCGCGGCCACCGCGGGCATGTTCTTCCTGGACGGCGACCGGTATCTGCTGGGCGGCCTCCTGCTCATCGTGGCCAATGCCTCACTGGCCGTCTCGATGGTGCTCTACAACTCGTATCTGCCGCAGATCGCCCCGCCCGAGGAACGCGACGCCGTCTCGTCGAGGGGCTGGGCCTTCGGCTACGCGGCGGGCGCGCTGGTCCTGGTGGCGAACCTGGTGTTCTACACCGCCCACGACAGCTTCGGCGTCTCGGAGGCGATGGCGGTTCGCATCTGCCTGGCCTCGGCGGGCATCTGGTGGGGCGCCTTCACGCTCATACCGCTCAAGCGGCTGCGCGACCGCCGCACGACGTCGCCGGGTTCCTCGGGCACCTCGGGCATCTCAGGTCCCTCGGGCACGTCCAGGCACGGCGGTTGGCGGCAACTGGCGGCGACCGTGCGCGACATGCGCCGCCAGCCGCTGACGCTCGCCTTCCTCCTCGCGTACCTCGTCTACAACGACGGCATCCAGACGGTCATCTCGCAGGCCTCCGTGTACGGCTCCGAGGAACTGGGCCTCGACCAGTCGACACTGATCGTCGCCGTGCTGCTGGTCCAGCTGCTCGCGGTGGCCGGGGCCCTCGGCATGGGCCGGCTGGCCCGGACGTACGGTGCCAAGAGGACCATTCTCGGGTCCCTGGTCGCCTGGACCGTCACGCTGGCCGCCGGGTACTTCCTGCCCGCCGGAGCCCCCGGCTGGTTCTTCGTCCTCGCCGCCGGCATCGGGCTCGTCCTCGGCGGCAGCCAGGCGCTGTCCCGGTCCCTGTTCTCGCATCTGGTGCCGCCCGGCAAGGAGGCCGAGTACTTCTCGGCGTACGAGATGAGCGACCGGGGCATGAGCTGGCTGGGCCCGCTCCTGTTCGGTCTGACCTACCAGCTGACGGGAAGTTACCGGGACGCGATCATCTCGCTCGTGGTCTTCTTCGTGGTGGGATTCCTGCTGCTCGCGCGGGTTCCGGTGCGCCGGGCGGTACGCGACGCGGGCAACCCCGTTCCCGCCAGGATTTAGCACTCGGAGCCAAAGGGCGGTAGTGTACGCGTTTGGCCTGCCAGGCGTACCGTTACTGCGCGTCAAAGATGCCGAAACGCTAGGTGACATCTACTGTCAGATGTGACAAACCGGGCGCAGGTGGGTACAACAAGGGGCGGCTACGACGGCGACGCATGGCCCGGAACGGGAATCTTTACCGCCGACCGGACGTTGACCGGATGACGACGACAGCGACACCTGTCCTGTGGGCGACAAGCCCGGGAGGCACGATTCATGAGTGAGCGAGCTCTTCGCGGCACGCGCCTCGTGGTGACTAGCTACGAGACGGACCGCGGCATCGACCTGGCCCCGCGCCAGGCCGTGGAGTACGCATGCGAGAAGGGCCATCGATTCGAGATGCCCTTCTCGGTGGAGGCGGAGATCCCGCCGGAGTGGGAGTGCAAGGTCTGCGGGGCCCAGGCACTCCTGGTGGACGGCGACGGCCCTGAAGAGAAGAAGGCCAAGCCCGCGCGTACGCATTGGGACATGCTGATGGAAAGGCGTACGCGAGAGGAGCTCGAAGAGGTCCTCGAAGAGCGCTTGGCCGTGCTTCGATCCGGAGCCATGAACATCGCGGTCCACCCTCGGGACAGCCGCAAGTCCGCGTAGCCCCTCCGGGGGTTGGGCGGCATACAACGCACGCACGCGACCGCGGGCGCCGTACTTTTGGGTACGGTTCCCGCGGTTTTGTGCGTGTGCCTGACCGGCGGTTGAGCGCATTCGAGTGCGGGCCCGCTGTGGCTGGTCGCGCAGTTCCCCGCGCCCCTGGGTGGTCGGCCCGCACGGCCGCCTGGGTATTTCACCCCTCCGGCGTTTGAGGAGCGGGGGTTTCGGGGGCGGAGCCCCTGAGTAGGGACGGGAATGGGTAGGGGCGGCGGGGGCGAAGAACCCTCGCCGGTTCTCAGCCCGTCAGCGGGGGGCGCGAGCCCGTGTCCTCCCGCCGCCCCCGCGGAGCGTCGTCGTCCCGGATGACCTCTCCCTGGACGACCTTGCCGTCAGGGCGATGGATGCGGGCCTGCTGGAAGGCGTCACCGAAGGTACCCGCCGCCTCGCGCACCTTGCGCTCGAACGTACGCTCCACGTACCGGCTGAGAGCCTTCTGGACCGGCGGCACCAGCAGGAGCAGCCCGAGCGCGTCGGAGATCAGCCCCGGCAGCATCAGGAGCAGCCCGCCGAGCATCATCAGGCCGTTGCCCTCGGAGTTGGTCCTGCCCTCCGGCAACGCACCGTTCTGCTGCTGTTGGAGCGTCTCACTGAGCGCGCGAAAGGCCCGGCGGCCGGCCCGCTTGATGACCACGGAGCCGAGGAGGAGGCCGGCGACCAGGAGCACGAACACCGCGAAGCCGCTCGCCGCGCCCGCCACCACCGTCAGCAGCCAGATCTCCAGCACGAGCCACGCGGCGATGCCCAGCGGCAGGAACCTCAGCAGCCGGGAGCGCCGGGGCCGGGCGGAGGAGGACGGGATCGAAGCGCCAGTCGTCATGCCTCCAGTGTGCCTGGCCCAGGCTCAGTACGACATAAACAGGTGATCAGCCCTGCCTGTGCGTGCACCTGCGCCTGTGCGCGCCCGTGGGGCTGCCTGTGCGGCGAGCTATGACGCAGAGCCCGCCGGGGGCTTCCTGCGGCCCAGGACGCGCCCCGCACGCTCCTCCACGCCCCACGTGGTGACCCGCCACAGGGCTTCCACCAGAATGTCGCGGCTCATCTTGGAGTCGCCCAGTTCCCGCTCGACGAAGGTGATGGGCACCTCGACCACGTGACAGCCCGCCTTGACGGCCCGGCGGGCCAGGTCGACCTGGAAGCAGTAGCCCTGCGAGGAGACCTCGCCGAGACCGAGGCGCTCCAGGGTCTCGCGCCGGAAGGCCCGGTAGCCGCCGGTGACGTCACGGATCGGTACGTCGAGCAGGACGCGCGAGTAAAGGCTCCCGCCGCGCGACAGGAACTCGCGGGACTTGGGCCAGTTGACCACCCGGCCGCCCGGCACCCAGCGGGATCCGAGCACCAGGTCGGCGCTCTTGAGCGCGGTCAGCAGCCGGGGCAGCTCCTCGGGCCGGTGCGAGCCGTCGGCGTCCATCTCCACCAGGACGCCGTACCCGTGTTCGAGGCCCCAGCCGAAGCCCGCGAGGTAGGCGGCGCCGAGGCCCTCCTTGCCCTTGCGGTGCAGCACGTGGACGTGTTCGTCCGCGACGGTCAGCTCGTCGGCGAGCTTGCCCGTGCCGTCGGGGCTGTTGTCATCGGCGATCAGGACGTGCGCCGCGGGCACGGCCGCCCGCACCCGGCCCACGATCGCCTTGATGTTCTCCGCCTCGTTGAAGGTCGGAATGATCACCAAGGTCGTGCCGAGCGGGCCGAACCGTCGCTCAACGCCGTCGTTCACAGCTTCCCCTTAAGACTTCCGTGCGAGAGGGGCTCCACCATAGCGAGCGCTGCTCTTCCCGCTGGTAGGGCATCGACTTGAAAGTCCCGCGAGGGGGCGGCGGAACTGCGGATCGGGGCCCGGCGCCCTTCGGGCCGACCTGGGACCCGCTGGCTGCGGATCGACCGAAAGCCGTTGTCTACTGAGCGTCCGGGCCCCACCCGGGTCGCACCATCCGGCCGGAACGTTCCCTCGCCCCGTGGCACGGACGCTGGGCCTGGCTCCCAGTGGTGGTGCGCCGGTGCGGCACACCACCCCTGACCCAACTGCGCTGCGGCGACTGCGCGGAAGTTCACCGGTCGGACGTCCGGTGGTGGACCCGGCCGAACCTACCGGCCACCTGCCGCTCACTGTCAACAGTCGTTCGACCTGCGGTTCTTCCGCAAAGTGCCTGGTCAGAGCGGAGGATGCGCAGGTCGCACGACCGGCCGTCGGACCATGATCGGCACCGCGCCGCCCCGGGACATCACTCGTCCGGCCGTACGAATACGGTGCGGCCGCCCACCACGGTGCGCAGGCAGACGGGCAGGCGGGCACCGGGTGACAGGTCGGGCAACCCCGGGGTGCCGGAGCGCGGGTCGGTCGACCAGCGGGCCACCCGGTCGTCCGGGGCCTGGACCACGAGTTCGCCGGTGCGCCACACCGCGTAGTCCGCGGGCGCGCCCGGCACCAGGGTCCCGGCGTCGTCCCGGCCGGCCGCCCGCCAGCCGCCCCGCGTGTGCGCCGTGAAGGCGGCACGGACGGACACCCGGTGTCCGGGTGTCCGATGGAAGGCCGCGGCGCGGACGGTGCCCCACGGGTCGAGCGGTGTGACCGGGCTGTCGGAACCGAAGGCGAGCGGCACTCCGGCGCGCAGCAGGGCGGCGAAGGGGTTGAGCGTACGGGCGCGCTCGGCGCCCAGTCGCTCGGCGTACATGCCCTCCTCGCCGCCCCACAGGGCGTCGAAGGCCGGCTGGACGGAGGCGGTCAGGCCGAGGTCGGCGAAGGCGGCGATCGTCCCGGCGTCGAGCATCTCGGCGTGCTCGACGCGGTGCCGGGCGGCGCGCACCCGGGCCGGGCCGACCTTCTGGGCGGCGGCGCGCATGCCGTCGACCACCGAGGACACGGCGGCGTCCCCGATGGCGTGGAAGCCCGCCTGGAGCCCTTCCTCGGTGCATGCCACCACATGGGCGGCGACGGCGGCGGCGTCCAGGTAGGCGGTACCCGTGTGGCCCGCGTCGGTGTACGGCCGGTGCAGGCAGGCCGTGTGCGAACCGAGGGCGCCGTCCACGAAGAGGTCGCCCGCGGCGCCGGCCGCTCCCAGGGCGCGGGCCTTGGCGACGTCCTGCTCCGCCCAGTAGCCGACGACGCGGGGTCCTGCCTCCTCGGCGGCGAGCCGCAGCAGCCCGGCGAAGTCGTCCTCGGAGGAGATCTCCGGGCCCGCGCACTCGTGCACGGAGCCGATACCGAGCGTCGCCGCGTGCCGCAGGGCGGCGCGCTGGGCCTCCGTACGCTGCTCCGGCGTCACTGCTGCGAACGCGGCGGCGCGTACGGCGTGATGGGCGTCGCGGGTGAGCGGTTGGCCGTCCTCGAATCCGGCCGCCCCGCGTACACCCGGCGCCAGGTCCAGCAGGGCCGTGGTGGCGACGGCGGAGTGGACGTCGATCCGGCTGAGGTAGAGCGGACGGCCGCCGGTCGCCTCGTCGAGCTCGGCACGCCGCGGTGGCCGTCGCTCGGGCCAGCGGGAGGCGTCCCAGCCATGGCCGAGGAGCACCCGGTCGGCGGGGCGGGAGGCCGCGAACTCCCGTACTCGGGCCAGCGCGTCGCCGAGCGTGCGGGCGTCGGAGAGGTCGAGGCCGGTGAGGGCGAGGCCGGTGGCCGTGGTGTGCACGTGGGCGTCGGTGAACGCCGGGGTGACGAGCGCCCCTTCGAGGTCCACCACCTCGTCGACGCCGTCCGAGAACGCGTCGGCGGCGCCCTCGGAACCGACCCAGGCGACCTGCCCGCGTTCCACGACCATCGCGGTGGCGAACGGATCGGCGGGGCTGTGGACCTCCCCGCCGCGCAGCAGCACGGTCAGCGCTTCGCGGGAACGGTCGTCCTGGAGGCGGGGGTCGTCCGCGGCCGGTCGCGCCCGCCCGGCGGAGCCGGCGGAGGATGCCGCGCGCGGGGCACGGTTCGGCTCGGGATCGGTGGTGCTGTCACTCATGGGGAACAGTCTCGCCCCTCGACGGGGCGGCCTCGTGCGCGGGGCCGGGCAGCAGCGTGCGGGGGCCGGCAAGCAGGAGGGGCGGCCGTCAGATCTTCGGCGGCCGTGCCTCGTACGGTGTCGAGAGGACCACCGTCGTCCGGGTGGACACCCCGGCCAGGGAGCGCAGGCGCGCGAGGAGTTCCTCCAGTTCGTGCGGTGTCGAGACGCGGACCTTGAGGATGTAGTTCTCGTCGCCCGCGACGCTGTGGCAGGCCTCGATCTCCGGGACGTCGGCCAGTCGTTCGGCGATGTCGTCCGGGGCGCTGGGGTCGAACGGTTTCACCGAGATGAAGGCCGTCAGCGGCAGTCCCACGGACTCCGGGTCGACGACCGCGGCATAGCCGCGGATGACGCCGCGCTGCTCCAGCCGACGCACCCGCTGGTGCACGGCCGACGTGGAAAGACCCGTGGCCTTGCCCAGGTCGGTGTAGCTCATCCGCCCGTCTTCGACGAGCAGCTGCACGATGTGACGGTCCAGCTCCTCCATGGCGGAGAACCTACAGTGCCCTTGATCCCCCCGGGTACTCAGCGGCGCAGGTCATACCCGCTTTGTGATGTGGGCGCGGCCGGCCGGCGGGGCACGCGGCGGACAAACCAGCCGGGTCGGGCACTCACGGACGGCATGTGACGAACGCCACATGACACCGGCGGCTTCCGTGATGTTCTCGTGATTACCGCGGAGACGGGACGGGAAGTGCTTGCTGTGGCCGAGGTCGCAGTGCCTTGTCGGCCCATCCGAGGGGGAGTAATCCATGCAGAGTCTGAAGCGTCCTGGTCGTACCGCGCCCAAGCGGCAGCAGCCGGCCGTCGAGCCCGAGCCGGAGGGCGTCGAACCGGACGCCCTGGACGACGAGGAACTCGACGCGTACGACACCTTCGAGATGTACCGGGTGATCTGCCCGGACTGCGCGCAGCCCATCGCGCTCCTGGCGGACGAGGAGAGCCTGCCGGAGCACGCGCTCTGCGCGTCGCCGTGGAACCCCTTCGGACTCACGGTCTGTGCCGGTACGGGCCGCTCGGCGGCCGACGCCCGGCCCGCCGACGAGACGCTGGAGGTCCAGGAGCAGCACACCGCCCTGCTGTTGACGCTCCCTCAGGGACTCGACTGGCGGACCCAGCCCTTCTCGCACGTCGGCGGCCCCGAGTCGCGGCCCATGCAGGTGCCGGAGATGCGGCGCCAGGCCGCCTGAGCGCTCCTCGGCCGGGCCCCCGCCGCGGGGCCCTCGGCTGCGGGACGGTCCCCGTACCGGGTCCGTCGCGAACGCACTGGCGAATCCGCGCGTCGGTGACCTGCCGGGCCCGGGCCGCGTTGGCCCGGTATGACCCCCACATACACGGAGACGGGCCGTCGTCGCACGCTCCTTCTTCCCTTCGCAGAATCGGTTTCCCAGGGAACTCAGGAAGCTCAGCGAACTCAGAATGTGCAAAGCGCTCAGGGCACGCAGGGCACTCAAGGAACCCAAGCGGCCCAGACGAATCAACGGCCCCAGGAACCACAGTGGACGCGAGTGACTCAGAATCCCCTGAAGCCCCGTGAGCCACGGGCCCACGAGCCTCACGAGCCCCAGCAACGGTCCCAGTCGCACACGCCACACGAGACCCGCGAATCCCACCAGCCCCCGGACCCTCCGATCTACCGCGCGATGATGCGCGCCTGGTCCGACCGGGGCCGGACCCTGCCGGGACACCACGACCCGGAGTGGGCCAGGCTCGTGGCCCCTTCGGCGATGTACGCGTACCGGCGGTTCAGCGTGACTCGGGACCCGCGAGGTGACGGGCGATGACCATGCGCTGGATCTGATTGGTGCCCTCGACGATCTGCAGCACCTTGGCCTCGCGCATGTACCGCTCGACGGGGAAGTCCGCCGTGTAGCCGTACCCGCCGAGCACCTGCACGGCGTCGATGGTGACCTGCATCGCGGTGTCGGTGCAGAACAGCTTCGCCATGGCGGCCTGCCGGGCGAAGGGCCGTTGGGCATCACGCAGGCGGGCCGCGGTGAGATACAGCGCGCGGCCCGCCTCGATCCGGGTCGCCATGTCCGCGAGCATGAAGCGCAGGCCCTGGAAGTCCGCGATCGGCCGGCCGAACTGCTCGCGCCCGGTGGCGTAGGCGACGGCCTCGTCCAGGGCGGCCTGGGCGACCCCGACGGCGCACGCCGCGATGCCGAGCCGTCCGGAGTCCAGCGCGGACAGGGCGATGGCGAAGCCCTGCCCCTCCTCGCCGATGCGCCGGTCGTCGGAGATCCGCACCCCGTCGAAGTGGACCTGGGCGGTGGGCGAGCCCTTCATGCCCATCTTCTTCTCGGGCGCCGCGGCACTCAGCCCCTCGGCGTCACCGGGCACCAGGAACGCCGTGATGCCCCGCGCCCCCTCGCCGCCGGTCCGCGCGAGCACCGTGCAGAAGTCCGCGATCCCGCCGTGCGTGATCCAGGCCTTGGTGCCGGTGAGCGCCCATGATCCTCCGTCGCCCCGCACGGCCTTCGTGCGCAGCGACGCCGCGTCCGAGCCGGAGGCCGGCTCGGAGAGGCAGTAGGCGCCCAGGAGGCCGCCGCCGAGCATGTCCGGGAGGTGCTCGGCCTGTTGCTCCTTGGTGCCGTAGTTGGCGAGGGCGTGGCAGGCGAGCGAGTGCACGCTGACTCCCAGGCCCACGGTGAGGCGGGCCCCGGCGAGTTCTTCGAGGACCTGGAGATAGACCTCGTACGGCTGGTCCCCGCCGCCGTACTCGGAGTCGTACGGGAGGCCGAGCAGTCCCGACTCCGAGAGCAGGGTGAAGACCTCGCGCGGGAAGCGTCCGGCGTCCTCCTCCTCGGCCGCCTTCGGGGCGATCTCACGCTGCGCGATGTCGCGGACCAGCGAGATCAGATCCCGGGCCTCGTCCGTGGGCAGTTGCCGGTCCACCGGCTGCGGGGCGCGGTCAGGCATGGCGACGCTCTCCTCCCTGTCGGGCACATCGGCGAACGCACACCTGGGTGGGGCTGCCCCGCCGGGTCTTACGGGCACCGACGATGCTCGCGCCTCCGGGTCACGGAAGCGGCTGATCAGCGGCTGTGTGCGGTGAGTATGCCCGATCGGAGGCACCGAGTCACCAGTTAACGACCGCTTACTCAAGAGTACCGGACAGGAGTCGGGCGGGAGCCGGAATTGGTCCGCACCATTGACCAACTGGTCTAGTCCTCCTACTCTTTCGCCGCAAACGCTTCACCGCGTTCATGCCAATCGGCGTTCACGCCAATCGGTCCTGTTCCCCTCTCCCCCACGAGGAGACCCGATGCTCACCACACTCCGCCCCCGCGTCCGGTTCCGGGCGCTCCTGTCCGCCGCCTGTTGCGCCGTTCTCGGCGCCGGGCTGCTCGCAGGCGCGGGCACGGCCACCGCGGCCGGTACGACCGGGAAGGCCGCGACCCCCACGGCGGCCACCTCCGAAGCGGCCACCCCCGCCGCAGCCGGCTCCAAGGTCGTCGGCTATTTCACCGAATGGGGCACCTACGACCGGAAGTACCTGGTCAAGAACGTCCAGACGTCCGGCTCGGCGGGCAGACTGACGCACATCAACTACGCCTTCGGCAACGTCACCGGCGGCAAGTGCGCGATGGGCGACTCCTACGCGGCCACCGAGCGGACCCACACCGCCGACGAGTCGGTCGACGGGGTCGCGGACACCTGGGACCAGCCGCTGCGCGGCAACTTCAACCAACTGCGCGAGCTGAAGGCGAAGAACCCGAACCTCAAGGTCCTGTGGTCCTTCGGCGGCTGGACCTGGTCCGGCGGCTTCACGGAGGCGGCCAAGGACCCCGCCGCCTTCGCCCAGTCCTGCTACGACCTGGTCGAGAACTCGAAGTGGGCGGACGTCTTCGACGGGATCGACATCGACTGGGAGTACCCCAACACCTGCGGCCTCAGCTGCGACACCAGCGGGAGGGCCGCGTACACGAACCTGATGTCGGCCGTCCGCGCCAAGTTCGGCGGCTCCGCGCTTGTCACCTCGGCGATCCCGGCCGACGCCACCGCCGGCGGCAAGCTCGACGCGGCGGACTACGCCGGTGCCGCCCAGTACGTCGACTGGTACAACCCGATGACGTACGACTTCTTCGGCGCCTGGGACGCGACAGGACCCACGGCTCCGCACTCCGCGCTGAACTCCTACTCGGGGATCCCTAAGGCGGAGTTCCACACCTCCGCGACGATCGCCAAGCTCAAGGACATGGGCATCCCGGCCGCGAAGCTGCTGCTCGGCATCGGCTTCTACGGGCGCGGCTGGACCGGTGTCACCCAGGACGCGCCCGGCGGCACGGCGACCGGCCCGGCGGCGGGCACGTACGAGCAGGGCATCGACGACTACAAGGTGCTCAAGGCGAAGTGCCCGGCGACCGGCACGGTGGGCGGCACGGCGTACGCCAAGTGCGGTAACGACTGGTGGAGTTACGACACCCCGTCGACCATCGCCGAGAAGATGAGCTACAAGAACGCGCAGGACCTGGGCGGCACGTTCTTCTGGGAGCTGAGCGGCGACACGTCGGACGGCGAACTGATCAAGGCGATCAACTAGCGTCAGCGACAGGGTTGTTGGGGCGGAGAGGGGCCGACAGGTGGGCTCCCCCGCCCCAACTGCCGCACCAGTGTCCCCGCTGCGGGCCTCGCCTGTCCCCGCGGCGGGCCTCGCCTTCGTTCAGGCGTCCCGGCGCGCGGCCCGCGGGGCCGGATACGAGACGTCCAGCTCCTCGATGGCGCGCATCGTGGCGCCGAGCATCTTCACCAGCAGCTCACGCATGAGGTCGCGCGACAGATCGAAGTGGTCGATCCAGTCGAGGGTGGCCCCCTCCACGCCGCACAGCCAGCCGAGCAGCGCCATACGGGGCAGCGGGCCCACCTTCCGCCGCCCGTACGCCCCTTCGGCGATGGTCTCGACGATGGCTTCCCGCACGCCCTCGCGGATGGCGTGCACCTCGGCGTCGAAGCCGACACCGCCGCTGATGATCGTCCGGTACGCGGCCTGGTTGTGCTCGGCATAGCGCAGATAGCCGTCGATGGTGCGGTGCACCCGTTCCTCCGGGGGCAGTTCGAGACCGCCGGCTGCCCGGGAGATCAGCTCCGCCACCGAGTCCTCGACGATCGCGAGGTAATAGCCCCGCTTGGACCGGAAGTAGTAGTAGATCAATCCCTTGGCCACGTGCGCCTGTTTGGCGATGTCGTCCATCGACAGGGCGTCGTACGACGTGTCGGCGAACAACTTCCGCCCGATGGCGAGGAGTTCGGCACGGCGGGCCGCGGAACGGTCGGTGCCGCGAGCTCCGGGGCGGTCGACACCGCGCTGTGGGCTGATACTCAATTCCGGACCTGGTCTCAACTGCGAGCGGGACACGCGCAGTATGGCAGAGCCGTGCGATCAGCCTGTTCCAGCCTGTTCGAGCTGCCTCAGTCGTGATCGACCGTTCTCGACCGGGCGGGTCCTGGCGTCAGACCAGGCCGAGCTGCGTCACGAACATCGCGAGCACCAGCACGAAGGTCCAGCCCATGACGTGCTCGAAGATCTTCGGTCCGTCGTCCTTGGGGCCGCCCGTGCGGGCACGGACGCGTCCTGCGGTGGCAGAGGTCGTGGTCATGGCAGCTCGCTCACGGTCGACATTCGATGGATTCTCCCCACCGGCTCCCCACCGGTCCGTCCACCTTGCCACCGAATCGGGCTTTTGCGGGGGAGAGCTTGGTCACGCCCGACGGGCGGGTGTGGCGCACGGCACACCACACCCCATCACGCCCCATTACCAGGGCGGGCTCAGTGAATGCCCGCCTCCGCCAGGGCTTGGCGTTGGCCGGCCGTGAGGCGGGCCGGGAAGTAGAGGTAGCAGACCCCGCCGGTGCCCGAGACGACCTTGCCCGCGGCGTTGTACCTCTTCGTGCGGAGCCAGATGTTCTCCCACTCACGCCGCTTGTAGACGCGCCGTACCGCGTCGTTGTCGGGCGAGGCCGGGTCATTGGCGATCACGTCGCCGTCGGCGGTGAAGCCGATGACCGTCATCAGGTGCCCGGCCGTGCCGTACCCCGCGCCCGTCAGTTCGGACGCGAGGAACGACTGGGACGTGATGACCGGGATACCGGCCGCGATCAGGGTCTCCAGGTCGGCGAGCGAGCCGAGCCTGGTCACCACGCCCTGGAGACCGTCGTACGTCGCGGCGTACGCGGCGTTGAAGGGCCAGTTGCCGCAGCCGTCGTACTGGTAGTCGAACGTGTACCGCGCCGCGTGGCACACCTGCGGGTCCGCGTACTCGGGCTCGACCCAGGCCAGCGCCTCGGCCGTGGGCCTCCGCCCCCAGTACTCGATGATCATCTGGGAGGAGGTGGGGCTGCACCAGGCCTCGCCGCCGTTGTCGTACTCGGGGTACTGGCCCGCGTGGATCTCCTGCGAGTAGCGCGGCACCGTCAGCTCCCGCGCCAGACCGGGCGCCGACGCCGGGACGGTGAAGCGGTCCGGAACGTCGGAGCCCATCGCGCCGAGCCGCCACACCGTCGGCGTGGCCTTCGACCCGGGCTTGCGGTAGAGGGTCAGCCGCAGCCGGTACGACACCAGGCGCAGCCCCGAGGCCGCGTCGTCGATGGCGAAGGTGTCCGTCCAGACGCTGCTCCTCCCGTCGCTCTGGTCGTCCACCGAGGTCCGTCGGATGTCCTGGTCACCGGACGCCCAGCGGCCCAGCACGTACCAGGGGGTGTCCGTGCCGTCGGAGTACGTGCCCGTCAGTTCGATCTGCAGCCAGGTGCCCGCCGGGGTCCGCGCGTTCCAGGAGGCGATGACCTCGGTGGCGGGGACGGCGAGGCGGTGGACCGGCGAGGTCCAGCGCGCGTACTCCCAGGTCGCGGTCGTGCCGGTGTGCGGGTCCGGGTAGTCGCTGCGGCCCTTCGGGGTCCCGATCTCCAGACCGGGGCGCGCCCCCGGCACGGCACGGGCCCCTTCCACGCTGCCACCGCGCCAGTCGGCGTACGAGGTCCAGGCGTGGTTGTCCACGAGCTCGGAGGGCGCTTTCGACACGGCGGCGACGGCCGGGGTTTTCGCGGTGCCGGCTTCCGCGGTGCGGGCACTCGTATCCGCGGCGGCGGCCGGGCTCGCCGCTCCCGCGACGGCCGCTGCCACCGCCGCGGTCAGGACGGTTCTGCGGGACGGCTGTTCAGCTCTGGTCATGGACGAAAGACCCCCAGGTGTCCGGAACGGGCTGGCCCCATACGTGAGTGATGCGGGGTGGGTGTGCGCCAACTATGGAACGTGATCACGGCTTCTGCCAGCACTTCGGGCGTCGCGGCGCCGACCAATATTGGTCAATACCACTGGCATGTTTCCGGCCGTACGGGTCTCGGTAATGTATGCGGTGCACCTTCGCAGCGCGCCTCCGTATTCAGGATTCAGGAAACACCCATTCGTCTTCACACCCTCGCCCACCGGCTGCGCCGGCTGCCGCCCTCCTGCGGCTCCGTCCGGCTCGTCGGCGTCGACGGACACGCAGGGTCCGGCAAGTCCACGTTCGCGGACTGCCTGGCCGGGGCGCTGGGCGGCGTTCCCGTGCTGCGTCTGGACGACATCGCCACGCACGACGAGCTCTTCGCGTGGACCGGGCGGCTGCTCCGAGAGGTCGTCGAGCCGCTGGGCCGCGGAGAGACCGCGCGCTATCGCCCGTACGACTGGCGGCGGCGTGACTTCGGGCCGGCCCGCGCCCTGCCGCCCGCGCCCGTGATCCTCGTCGAGGGGGTCGGGGCGGGCCGTCGTGCGCTGCGGCCGCATCTGGCGCAGCTGCTGTGGATGGAGACACCCCCTGAGGACGCGTGGGCGCGCGGGCGCCGGCGGGACGGTTCGGCACAGAGCGACTTCTGGGAGAGGTGGGTTCCCGCCGAGCGTCGGCATTTCGCCGATGACCCCTCCGAGCCGTTCGCCGACCATCTGGTACGGCAGTGTTCAGACGGATATGAGGTACTGCCGAGGACCACTGGGACGCCGGTGAGGTAGCTGTTCGTCACGGACCGTGACGAGTGGCGTCTACGTGGTGGACTGGTGAAGGCCCCCGTCAAGAAGTTGCCTGAGTGCTCCAACTCGGCTTGACCGAGGGGCCGTACAGGTCTTACGTTCTCAATGTGCGGCCTCCCAAGGCTGCCCTGCAGACGCGAAGCCCCCGGTTGTTCCCCCGTGATCGGGGGCTTCGTTCTGTCCTGAGCGGTTTTCCGGACGCTCCGAGGTGCGTTTCGCTCACCCTCAGTGACCGTCCGGAGTGTGTCGCGTCTGCTCCCACCTCGAAGAACCCGTCGTGCGGCACCCTTCGGTCCGGTGCTCCCTCGCAGGTACGATGCCTCTTGGTGCGACCTACGGACGGCTGCTCTCCGCACCGCACGCAACTCCCGTCCGCGGCACAGCGGTTCGACGAAGACTGCCGACGGGCACCGGCCCGCCCGGTGATCAACGGGGGCACGGTTTGTGGGGGACGTGATGGACTTCGGCACGCGGGGCCCCGAGGCCCCGGCCGACCTCGCCTGGCTGCGAGGTGTGGACGCCTACACGATGGGGGCCTATCCGCAGGCGGAGGAGGAGTTCCGCACCGCGGTCCGGATGGATCCGGGGATGGCGGACGGCTGGCTCGGGCTGCACGCGCTGCGCGTCGACACGACGACCGCGCTGCTGCGGATGTTCCGGCACCGCGAACGCTTCGGGGAGCAGCGCGCCCGCCACCGGCGCACGCTCAACTCCTGGTACTGGCTGGGCTGGTGGGTGCAGCCGGTCCTGGAGTCGCCCCGTGACCTGCTGCTCGCGCACTCCTCGCACTGGCTCGACGGACGTCATGTCCCGGAGCTGGACCGGGCGTTGGCGAGCCTGCCCCCGGTGGACACGGACCCGCAGGTCCGGTTCCTGCACGCCTGCCGGGCCTATCTCGTCAAGGACTGGGAGCAGCTGGTCCGGCACACGGACCCGCTCATCGACGATCCGATGCTGGGCATCGAGGCGGGCCTGTTCGGCGGCATGGCGCGGGTACGCCTGGAGATGTACGGGCAGGCCGAGCCGCTGCTGTCGTCCGCGCTGATGCGCTGCCGCAGCGAGCAGCCGCAGCGCAAGGAGCTGCGGTACTGGCTGGCGCGGGCCCACGAGGGCACGGGCCGCTCCGCGGCGGCTCTCCCCCTGTACCGGGCGGTCCACCGGGTCGACCCTGCGTTCATGGACACCTCTGCCCGGCTCGCCGCGATCTCCGAGGGCGACGGGTACGACGAGACGGCCGACCTCGCGGCGATCACGCTCACCGGTGTCGGGCAGGACATCCTGGACGGCCCCGACGGCGTCGACCCGCTGTTCGGCGGCGAGGGCCGGGACCTGAAGCTGTCGGAGCCGGACCTGCCGCCTCCCGGTGGGCTGCCGTCCGAGTCGGACCGGGTCCGGGAGAAGGCCATCGTGCCGGTGCTGCCACCGCATCTGCCGACCGGCCCCACCGACCCCGCGCTGCTCGAAGAGGCGCTCTCCGAACTGGAGCGCATGGTCGGCCTCGAACCGGTGAAGCGCCAGGTCAAGGCGCTCTCCGCGCAGCTGAACATGGCACGGCTGCGGGCCGGCCAGGGCCTGCCGGTGCAGCCGCCGAAGCGGCACTTCGTGTTCTCGGGCCCCTCCGGCACCGGCAAGACCACCGTGGCCCGCATTCTCGGCCGGGTCTTCTACGCGCTCGGCCTGCTCGGCGGCGACCATCTCGTCGAGGCCCAGCGCGCCGACCTGGTGGGCGAGTACCTCGGCCAGACCGCGGTGAAGGCCAACGAGCTGATCGACTCCGCGATCGGCGGGGTCCTCTTCGTCGACGAGGCCTACTCGCTCTCCAACTCGGGCTACGGCAAGGGCGACGCGTACGGCGACGAGGCGCTGCAGGTCCTGCTGAAGCGCGCCGAGGACAACCGGGACCATCTGGTGGTGATCCTCGCGGGTTATCCGGAGGGCATGGACCGGCTGCTGGCCGCCAACCCCGGGCTTTCGTCCCGCTTCACGACCCGCGTCGACTTTCCCTCGTACCGTCCTCTCGAACTCACCTCGATCGGCGGGGTGCTGGCCGCGGAGAACGGGGACGTGTGGGACGAGGAGGCGGTGGACGAGCTGCGCTCCATCAGTGGGCACGTGGTCGATCAGGGGTGGATCGACGAGCTCGGCAACGGGCGGTTTCTGCGCACGCTGTATGAGAAGAGCTGCGCGTACCGGGATCTGCGGTTGTCGGGGTACCCGGGGCATCTCACGCGGGACGATCTGTCGACGTTGCGGCTAGCTGATCTCATGCAGGCGTACGGGGAGGTGTTGTCGGGGCGGGGGCCTCAGGCTCCGCCGGGGGTGTAGGTGCGCCTACTGGGGTGGTGTGCTGGTGTCGTCTTGCGGGTGCGGCGCCGTTGTGGCTTGTCGCGCCCCGCGGCGGAGCCGCAAATGTCACAGCCCCGCGCCCCTAAGACTGGCGCCCCCCTGAAAGCAGACGCCCAGTTCCCCGTGAGCCAAAAGACTGCGCAGTTCCCCGCGCCCCTGACGAGTAGGGGCGCGGGGCTGTTGTGTCAGCCGGTCAGGGCCTGGTTCGCCGGTTCCGGGGCGTGTGGCTGGGGTGAGGGCTCCTTGCGGGGCTCGTTCACCCGTGCCGTTGGAGGTTTCCGGTGGGCGGGGTCCTTGACCTCGCCCACCAGGAGTTCCAGTACGTCCTCCAGGGCGACCAGGCCCAGGACCCGGCCCGACGCGTCGGCGACCTGGGCGAGGTGTGTCGCGGCGCGGCGCATCACGGTCAGGGCGTCGTCCAGCGGAAGCTCGGCCCTGAGGGTCGTCATGGGGCGCCAGACCTGCTGCGGCACCGCCCGCTCGGACTCCTCCACGTCGAGTACGTCCTTCACGTGCAGATAGCCCATGAAGGCGCCGTTCTCCGCGACCACCGGGAAACGCGAGAACCCGGTGCGGGCGGTGAGCGCGACGACCTGGCCCGGGGTGACCGAGGGGCCCACCCTGACCAGGGACTCCGTGTCCAGGAGCACGTCCGTGACCGGGCGGGAGCCCAGCTCCAGGGCGTCCTCCAGGCGCTCCTGCTCCCCGGGGTCGAGGAGGCCGGCCTGGCCCGCGTCCTCGACCAGCCGGTTGAGCTGCTCGCTGGTGAAGACCGCCTCGACCTCGTCCCTGGGTTCCACGCCGAAGAGCTTCAGGATGACGCGGGCGCAGGCACCGAGGCCCACGGTGACCGGCTTGCACAGCCGGGCGAAGGCGACCAGGCCGGGGCTGAGCCACAGCGCGGTCTTCTCGGGGGCGGCCATCGCCAGGTTCTTCGGCAGCATCTCGCCGACCACCAGGTGGAGGAAGACGATCGCGGCGAGGGCGATGACGTACCCGAGCGGATGGATCATGCCCTCGGGAAGGTGCACCGCGTGGAAGACCGGCTCCAGAAGGTGCGCCACGGTGGGCTCGGCGACCGCGCCCAGGGTCAGCGAACAGATGGTGATGCCGAACTGCGCGGCGGCCATCATGTGCGGCAGGTTCTCCAGGCCGTAGATCACCTGCCGGGCCCGTGCCGTGCGGAGCGGTTCGATCTGGCTGCGCCGTACGGAGACCAGGGCGAACTCGGCGCCGACGAAGAACCCGTTGGCGAGCACGAGCAGGCCGGCGAACAGGAGTTGGAGCACGCTCATCGGACCGCCTCCGCGGCGGAGGCGGAAGCGAGGGCGGAGGCCGGTGCGGGAGCGGAGCCGGCTTCGGCGGTCCGCACGAGCCGGACCCGCTCGGCCCGGTAGTGCCCGACCTGGCGCACCGAGAGCCGCCAGCCGGGGAGTTCGGCCCGGTCGCCGGGCGCCGGGATACGTCCCAGCAGATCGGCGACGAGGCCCGCAACCGTCTCGTACGGGCCCTCCGGGACGTCCAGGCCGATGCGCAGGAGCAGGTCCACACGGCAGCTGCCGTCGGCGTCCCAGGCGGGCCGGCCGTCCTCGGGCGGCGCCGCGGCGAGTTCCGGCACGTCCAGTCCGTCGTGCTCGTCGCGGACCTCGCCGACGAGTTCCTCGACGATGTCCTCCAGGGTGACGACCCCGGCCGTGCCGCCGTACTCGTCGACGACGACCGCGATGGGCTGCTCGCTGCGCAGCCGCTCCAGGAGGGGCTGCACGGGCAGTGTCTCCGGGACGAGCAGCGGGGCCTGGGCGATCCTGGTGACCGACGTGCGCAGCCGGTCGTGCGAGGACACCGCGAGGGCGTCCTTGAGGTGCACCATGCCGACGATCTCGTCGATCCGCTCCCGGTAGACGGGGAAGCGGGAGAGGCCGGTGGCGCGGGTGAGGTTGACGACGTCCTCGGCGGTCGCGGAGGACTGGAGGGCGCTGACCTTCACCCGGGGGGTCATGACGTGTTGGGCGGTGAGGTCGGCCAGGGAGAGCGTCCGCACGAACAGGTCGGCGGTGTCCTGCTCCAGCGCGCCGGCCTGGGCCGAGTGCCGGGCCAGGGAGACGAGCTCGCCGGGTGTGCGGGCGGAGGCCAGCTCCACGGCGGGCTCGACGCCCAGCGCGCGGACGAGCCGGTTGGCGACGGAGTTCAGCCCGGCGATCACCGGCCGGAACAGGGTGGAGAAGACGTGCTGCGGGCCCGCGACGAACCGCGCGACCTGCAAGGGCTTGGACACCGCCCAGTTCTTGGGCACGAGTTCGCCGATCACCATCTGCACGGCCGAGGCCAGCAGCATGCCGACGACCACGGCGACACCGGGCACGGCGCCTTCCGGGAGGCCGACGGAGGTGAACGGGCCGTGCAGCAGCTCGGCCAGTGCCGGTTCGGCGAGCATGCCGACGACCAGCGAGGTGATGGTGATGCCGAGCTGTGTGCCGGACAGCTGGAAGGACAGTTCCTTGAGGGAGTTGACGACGGTACGGGCCCGTCGGTCACCCTCGGCGGCGGCCCTCTCGGCGTCGGGGCGCTCCACCGTGACGAGGCCGAACTCGGCCGCCACGAAGAAGCCGTTGGCGAGGATCAACAGGAACGCCGCCCCGAGGAGCAGCAGGGGGATGGTCATGCCGCCGCCTCGATGGGTCGGGAGGGGGCGGCGCAGGTACTACAGGACGATCCGTCCATCGCTGGAGGGAGTCACTCCTCGAATAGCAGGGGGCCGCTGAGTTCCGGGCGGAAGTCGGCGGCGGAGGCGCAACGAAAACGCCTCCGCCAACAGATTAATCAAGACATGGGCCCGGGCGGCAGGGTGGAAGGCCGAGAGTCAGCCGTGATGTTCGTCGTGCTGTCCGTCGTGGTGTTCCTGGCGCTGCTCGTCGTGGTGTCCGTCCGGCCCGTCCCGCCCGCTGAGGGAGCGGGCCTGGGCGAGGGCGCGCAGCGCACGGGCGTCGGTGATCGCACGCTGTCGGGCGATGCCCGGCTGGATGCCGAGCGCGGGCAGGCTGGTGCCGTCGCTGAGGTTCAGGAAGACCCACGGGTCCCCCGGACGCAGGTTGACCTGCACGATCTCCTCCCAGGCCAGCCGCCGTCCGCTGATGATGTTGACGACGGTGACCCCGGTCACGTCGGCGACGACTTTCGGCCGGGCCAGCAGCACGAGTACTCCGAAGAGCAGCGCGCCCGTGAAGACGAAGGTGAGCCGTTCCCCCGGGCCGAGCTTCTCCAGCAGCAGCGCGACCGTGGTGATGACCACGAAGAACACGGCACCGGCGGTCAGCAGCACGGCACGGGTACGCCCGGGCCTGAAGGTCACAGGGAGGACGGGCAGCGGCTCTGGTGAATGTGGGGCTTCTGGTGCGTCTGGTACGTCCGGCATGGCGAAACCATTCCTACTGTTTCTACTGTTCCTCAGAGACGGCAGGCGTGGATGGCCGTGGTCAGGATGGCCCGCGCGCCGATGTCGTACAGGTCGTCCATGATCCGCTGGGCCTCCTTGGACGGGACCATGGCGCGCACGGCGACCCAGCCCTCGTTGTGGAGCGGCGAGACGGTCGGCGACTCCAGGCCCGGGGTGAGCGCGACGGCCTTCTCCAGCTGCTCGACGCGGCAGTCGTAGTCCATCATCACGTAGGTCCGCGCGACGAGGACGCCCTGGAGGCGGCGCAGGAACTGCTGGACCTTGCGCTCGGTGTCCTCGGAGGTCTCCGCGCCGGAACGCCGGATGACGGCCGCCTCGGACTTCATGATCGGCTCGCCGAAGACCTCAAGGCCCGCGTTGCGCAGCGAGGTGCCGGTCTCGACGACGTCCGCGATGACCTCGGCGACGCCGAGTTCGATGGCCGTCTCGACGGCGCCGTCGAGGTGCACGACGGACGCGTCGATGCCCTGGTCGGCGAGGTACTTGGCGACGATGCCCTCGTACGAGGTGGCGACGGTCATGCCGGCCAGGTCCTCGATGGATGTGGCCGTGCCGGGCTTGGTCGCGAAGCGGAAGGTGGAGCGGGCGAAGCCGAGCGGCAGGATCTCCTCCGCGTCGGCCGCGGAGTCGATGAGCAGGTCCCGGCCGGTGATGCCGATGTCGAGGCGGCCGGAGGAGACGTAGATCGCGATGTCGCGGGGGCGAAGGTAGAAGAACTCGACCTCGTTCTCCGGGTCGACGATCCTGAGCTCCTTGGCCTCCCGGCGCTGCTGGTAGCCGGCCTCATGCAGCATCTCCCCCGCGGGACCTGACAGGGAACCCTTGTTGGGGACGGCGATGCGCAGCATGAGGTCGGCTTCCTTCGTTCGTGCGGGTGGCGGGAGTACGGACTCGGGGCGTACGTGGACTCAGGGTGTACGGAGCTGGGGGCGGGCGGGGCTCGGTGGCGTGCGAGGGCTCAGAGGTGGGCGTACACGTCGTCCAGGGTGATGCCGCGAGCGACCATCATGACCTGGACGTGGTAGAGCAGCTGCGAGATCTCCTCGGCGGCTGCCTCCTTGCCCTCGTGCTCCGCGGCCATCCAGACCTCGGCGGCCTCTTCGACAACCTTCTTGCCGATGGCATGGACCCCCTTGCCGACCAGCTCGGCGGTGCGGGAGGTGGCGGGGTCGCCGGTGGCTGCCTTGTGCTGGAGCTCGGCGAAGAGCTCCTCGAAAGTCTTCTTGGACATGGTGGTCCTCACCCTACGCGCTCGCGCACCCCCGTCAGCGCCAGGGTTCGGATACTGAGCGGAGGGTGGCCGCGGTCGCCACGGCGGCCGTCACCGCCTCGTGCCCCTTGTCCTCGTGCGAGCCCTCGATGCCCGCGCGGTCCAGTGCCTGTTCCTCGGTGTCGCAGGTCAGTACGCCGAAACCGACGGGGACGCCGGTGTCGATGGAGACCTGGGTGAGGCCCTGGGTGACGCCCTGGCACACGTACTCGAAGTGCGGGGTGCCACCGCGGATGACGACGCCGAGCGCGACGATCGCGTCGTAGCCACGGCCCGCGAGGACCTTCGCGACGACCGGCAGCTCGAAGCTGCCGGGGACCCGCAGGAGGGTCGGCTCGTCGATGCCCAGCTCGTGCAGGGCGCGCAGCGCGCCGTCGACGAGTCCGTCCATGACCTTCTCGTGCCACTGCGCCGCGATGACGGCGACCCGCAGGTCACCGCAGTTGCGTACGGACAGTTCGGGTGCACCCTTGCCGCTCACGTGTGTGTCTCCTCGTGCTCTGCAGTACTCGTGCTGTGCAGTACTCGTGTTGTGCAGTTACTGGTTGCCGCAGGCGGACACGGTGGGCGTGTCCAGCCAGGGCAGGTCGTGCCCCATCCGGTCCCGCTTGGTGCGCAGATACCGGAGGTTGTGCTCGCCCGCCTGTACGGGCATCGGCTCGCGGGCGGTGACCTTGAGGCCGTGGCGGACGAGCGCGTCGGTCTTGTCGGGGTTGTTGGTCATCAGCCGCAGGCTGCGCACCCCGAGGTCCTCCAGGATCTGCGCGCCGGCCGCGTAGTCGCGGGCGTCGGCGGGCAGGCCGAGTTCGAGGTTGGCGTCGAGGGTGTCGCGGCCGCGCTCCTGGAGCTCGTACGCGCGCAGCTTGGACAGGAGCCCGATGCCGCGCCCCTCGTGGCCGCGGAGGTAGACGACGACGCCGCGGCCCTCTGCCTGGATGCGCTCCAGGGAGGCTTCGAGCTGGGGGCCGCAGTCGCAGCGCAGGGAGTGGAAGACGTCCCCGGTGAGGCATTCGGAGTGGATCCGCACGACGACGTCCTCGCCGTCGCCGATCTCGCCGTGGACCAGCGCGACATGCTCGACGCCGTCGACGGTGGAGCGGTAGCCGTACGCGGTGAACTCGCCGAAGGCGGTGGGCAGTTGGGTCTTGGCCTCGCGGCGGACCGTGGGCTCGGCGGTGCGCCGGTAGGCGATCAGGTCCTCGATGGAGATGATCGTCAGCCCGTGCTTGCGGGCGAACGGGATCAGCTCGGGCAGGCGCAGCATCCGCCCGTCCTCGCCCGCGATCTCGACGATGGCGCCGGCCGGCCGCAGGCCCGCGAGCCGGGCGAGGTCGACGGCGGCCTCGGTGTGGCCGTTGCGGACGAGCACGCCGCCGGGCTTGGCGCGCAGCGGGAAGATGTGGCCGGGGCGTACGAAGTCGGTCGCCCCGGCCTCGCCGCCGGCCAGCAGCCGGAGTGTGGTGGCGCGGTCGGTGGCGGAGATGCCGGTGGTCACTCCGTAGGCGGGGCCCGCGTCGACGGAGACCGTGAAGGCCGTACGCATCGACTCGGTGTTGTTCTCGACCATCTGCGGAAGCTGGAGGCGGTCGAGTTCGTCGCCCTCCATGGGCGCGCAGATGAGACCGCGGCACTCGCTCATCATGAAGGCGACGATCTCGGGGGTCGCCTTCTCGGCGGCGATGACCAGGTCGCCCTCGTTCTCGCGGTCCTCGTCGTCGACGACCACGACGGGACGGCCCGCGGCGATGTCCGCGACGGCCTTCTCGACCGGGTCGAGAGCGAAGTCCTCGATGTTGTCCGTGCTGTACCAGACCGGCGCGCTTGTCATACCGGGGCTCCTTCCAGGACGGGCTGCCCGGCCTTGCGGGAGCGCAGCCACCAGTCGCGCATGCCCCACAGGACGAGCGCGCCGTAGATGATGTAGACGAAACCTGAGAACGCGAAGCCGTTGGCGAAGTTCAGCGGCACGCCCACCAGGTCGACGAGCAGCCAGGCGAACCAGAACTCGACCATGCCGCGCGCCTGGGCGTACATCGCGACGACGGTGCCGACGAATATGTACGCGTCGGGCCAGGGGTCCCAGGACAGGGACGGGTACGCGGTGAACAGGCTGCCGACCGCGAGGGTGCCGACGGCCGCGGCGCCGAGCAGGTACCCGCGCTCGCGCCAGGTGGCGAACCGGACGGCGACGGAGCCGTCCGTACCCACGCCCGAGCCGCCCCTGCGGCTGTTCCACTGCCACCAGCCCCACAGGGCGACGGCCATGACGACCAGCTGTTTGCCCGCGCTGCCCGAGAGGTGGGCGGTGGCGAAGGCCGCGAGGAGGATGGCGCCGGACAGGAACTGGACGGGCCAGGTCCAGATGGAGCGGCGCCAGCCGAGAGCGAGGCCGACGAGACCGATCACGTTGCCGATCATGTCGGCCCACTTGATGTGCTGGTCGAAGAGCGTGAACGCCTCGGAGTTGAGCCAGTTCACCGTGTCTCTCCCCGCGTGTCGGGCAGGCTCACCGGCTGCTCGCCCCGCGCGCCGAGCAGCCGCTCGACGTACTTGGCGATCACGTCGACCTCCAGGTTGACCGGGTCACCGGGCTGTTTGCGGCCGAGGGTGGTCAGGTCGAGGGTGGTCGGGATGAGACTGACGGTGAAGAAGTCGGGGCCGGCGTCGACGACGGTCAGGCTGATGCCGTCGACGGTGATGGAGCCCTTCTCGACGACGTAGCGCGAGAGGTCCGCGGGGAGTGAGATCTTCACGATCTCCCAGTTCTCGGACGGCTTGCGCTCGATGATCTCGCCGGTGCCGTCCACGTGGCCCTGCACGATGTGCCCGCCGAGTCGCTCGCCCACGGCCATGGGCCGTTCGAGGTTGACGCGGGAGCCGACGGCGAGGGCGCCGAGGCTGGAGCGGTTCAGCGTCTCCGCCATCACGTCGGCGGTGAACTCGCCGTCTTCGTGGTCGACGACCGTCAGACAGACGCCGTTGACGGCGATGGAGTCTCCGTGACGTGCACCTTCGGTGACCACGGGGCCACGGAGCCGGAAACGGGAGGCGTCGTCGAGATTCTCGACGGCGGTGACCTCACCCAGCTCTTCAACGATTCCGGTGAACACTTCCCGGGTCCTCCTGCCTCTTCGGGCACGGACTCCGGGGCCTGTCGATGACGACAGATGTGAAACGAACGGAACACCGATGACAACGCCGACGCCGCGCAGGACGTGTCCGTGGGACACGTCGAAACAGACGGCGGCGTGCACGAATGCCCGCCCGCCGCGCACTGCCTCCCATCCGGACTTTAACCGTCGGTCCAGGAATTTCACCTGGTCAACCGGCCGCTGGAAGCGACCGGGTCGCGGACTGTAACCGCCGGTTCGGACTTTCACCGACCCCGGAGTGCGCTGCTTTTGGTACAGACTCAGTCTGCCACGCCGGACAGACACCCATGCGGGTGAATTCTGTGGGGTGGCTCACAGGGTGTACCGATGGACTTCACGGGACACTCGCGAGGAGGCGGCGCCCCGCCCAGTGATCCAAAACTATTGACGCTTTGGTCTAGTCCTATCTAGGGTCTGCGTGCACCGGCGCCTCTCCGGGTCCGCTTCCGCCGACCCGCCCCAGATCGACCCGGCGGCGGTGACGGTGGCCCTTGCCCCGCCGCCGGGTCTCCGTTCCCGGTACGGGCGGTACGGGCCCCGTGGGTCACGTCTCGGGGGGCACCTCTCCGGGGGGTCACTTCTCGGGCGGCGCGAAGAGCTCGTCCTGGGCCCCGTCCCGCGCCACGAGCAGGGCACCGCGCAGCACGGCGCCGCCGCCCAGCGCGCCGGCCCGCACCTCGGTGGGCAGGGGGGTCATCCGGCCGAGCCGGTCCCGCACCCGGGCCGCGAGCACCTCACCGCCCGCCCGGCCGACCTCGCCGGCGAGCACCACGCAGCCCGGGTCCAGCACGGCGATCACGGACGCGGCACCGAGGGCGACGCGATCGGCGAGCACGTCGAGGAATTCGGACGCGGAGGCCGAGGCGGAGGCCGAGGCGGAGGCGGCGACCGGGTCGGCACCGTAGGCCGGTCCCGAGGCCCGTCCCGGGGCCGGCCCAGAGGCCGGTCCGGAGGTGCGTGACACCGCCTCCCTCACCAGCGTCGCCGCATGCGGTTCCTGGGGCGCGAGGGGCGCCACGACGCCGTACCGCCGCGCCAGTTCGGCGATCGCCGCGGCGCCCGCGAGGGAGTGGAAGCCGCCCTCGCAGTCCGTCGCGGACGGCAGGCCGCCGGTGCCCGGCACCGGCAGGAAGCCGATCTCGCCGGTGCCGCCGGAGGCACCCCGGCGCAGGACGCCGTCGAGGACCACGGCGGCGCCGATCCCGTGGCCGAGCCAGAGCAGGACGAAGGTGTCGCGGTCGCGGGCCGCCCCGTCGCGCTGCTCGGCCAGGGCCGCGAGGTTGGTCTCGTTCTCCACGACGACGTGGGCCGCGAGCCGTTCCTGAAGGGCCGCGGCCAGGTGGCGGTGCCAGGCGGGCAGGCCGGTGGAGTCGCGGAGTTCACCGGTGGCGGGGTCGATCAGGCCGGGTGCCCCGACGCCGACGGTGTGCAGCCGCTCGACACCCGCCTCCTTGGCCGTACGTTCGACCAGCGCGACCGCCTGCTCGACGGCGGGCCCGGTGTCGGTCTCGTCCGCGATCGGCACCGACGCCTCGGCCAGCACCGAGCCGAGCAGATCGGCGACGACCACGGTCACACCCTCGGTGCGTACGTCGAGGGCCGCCAGGTGGGCCCGGTCGGCGACGATGCCGTACAGCCGGGCGTTCGGGCCGCGCCGCTGCTCGCCCGACTCCCCCACCACACCGATCAGGCCGCCCGCGGCAAGGCGTTCCACCAGGTCGGCGACCGAGGGCCGGGACAGACCGGTGAGCTGCTTCAACTGCCCTGCCGTCAGCGGGCCTTCCTGCTGCAGCAGACGCAGGGCGAGCCGGTCGTTGAGGGCCCGGGCGGTGCTCGGTGATGCGGGCATGCCGGGATCCTTCCAGATCATGGCCGCATCGGTCGGCGGCCCCCGAAAACCATCTATCTATCAGGCAGGCTGCCTGATAGTTTACGGCGGCAGAGCGGGGACCGGGAGACCGGAACACCGGAACACCGGAACACCGGAACACCAACGACTGAAAGACAGCAGGGAGGGCCAGGGAAAATGAGTGCTGTGGTCTACGACCGGCGGGAGGTGAAGCGCTCCCGGTATGCCGTGGCGGCGGTGTTCGCCGTGCACGGGGCCGTCACCGGCTCGTTCGCGACGCGCGTTCCGTGGATCCAGGACCACGCGTCGGTGAGCGCGGGCCAACTCGGCCTGGCCCTCGCCTTCCCCGCGATCGGCGCCTCCGTGGCGATGCCGCTGGCCGGCGGCGTCAGCCACCGCTTCGGCGCCCGCGCGGCCCTGCGCGGACTCCTGGCGCTGTGGACGCTCGCACTCGTCCTGCCGGCCCTCTCGCCGAACCTGCTCACGCTGTGCCTGGCCCTTTTCGTCTACGGCGCCACGGCGGGCATGGCCGACGTGGCGATGAACGCCCTGGGCGTCGAGGTCGAGAACCGGCTGAACAAGTCGATCATGTCCGGGCTGCACGGCATGTGGAGCGCGGGCGCCCTGGTCGGCTCGGCCGCCGGCACGCTCGCCGCGCATCTGGGCACCGATGCCCGTGTGCACCACGCACTCGCCGCGGTGGCGCTCACCCTGCTCGGCGTCGTCGCCTGCCAGGGCGTACTGGACCTGCGTGCCACCGAGGACGAGGAACCACCCCCGCGTTTCGCGCTGCCGCCGAAGTCGGCACTGCTCATCGGCGCGATCGGCTTCTGCGCGGTGTTCGCGGAGGGGGCGAGCCTGGACTGGTCGGCGATCTATCTGCGGGACGTCCTCGGCAGTTCCGCGGGGCTCGCGGCCGCGTGCACGACAGGCTTCACCCTCACCATGGCGCTCGCACGGCTGGCGGGCGACGCGGTGGTGGACCGGTTCGGCCCGGTGCGCACCGTGCGGGTCTGCGGCCTCCTCGCCGCCGGCGGCGCGCTGCTCGTCGTGCTGGCGCAGAACACGGCCCTGGCCATGACCGGCTTCGCGCTGCTGGGCCTCGGCATCGCCATCGTCGTACCGCTCTGCTTCGCCGCGGCGGGGCGCAGCGGCCCCAACCCCGCCCAGGCCATCGCGGGCGTCGCCACCATCACGTACGCCTCGGGCCTGATCGCGCCGTCCGTGATCGGTACCGTCGCGGACGCGACGAGCCTGGTGACGTCCTTCGTCCTGGTGACCGTGCTGACCTTCGGGCTCGCCGCGCTCGCGGGCGTTCTGCGCACCAGCGGCCGTACGACGGCCGGAAAGTCCGGTACGACGGGCGGAGTGGCCGGTTCGGCGACTGGAGAGGCCAGTGTGGCGGCCGGAGGGGCCAGCACGGCGGAGGCGAAGATTCCGGATCACCGGCCCTGAATCAGCCGTTCTCGCGGCTCCGCCCTACCATGGCGCTGATCTTCACGTACGGAATCCCGGCCACGGAATCTCGGCCACGGGATCTCCGGTACAGAGAAAGCGATACCCATCATGGATCTCGGCGTGCGCTGGAAGCTGCACGGTGACGGACGTACTCCCGCACCCGGAGCGGTCGTCCGCCCCGACGAACGGCTCTCGTGGCCGCGTACGGCCGGGCTCGGCGCCCAGCACGTCGTGGCCATGTTCGGGGCGTCCTTCGTCGCACCGGTCCTGATGGGCCTGGACCCGAACCTCGCGATCATGATGTCGGGCGTCTCGACGGTGATCTTCCTGCTCGCGACCCGCGGCCGGGTGCCCAGCTATCTGGGCTGTTCACTCTCCTTCGTGGGCGTCGCCGCGGTGATCCGCGCGCAGGGCGGTTCCAGCGCGACCGTGACCGGCGCCGTGTTCGTCGTGGGCGTCGTGCTGTTCCTGGTCGGTCTCGCGGTGCGGCGGTTCGGGGCGCGGATCATCCACGCCGCGATGCCGCCGGTCGTCACGGGCGCGGTCGTCATGCTGATCGGCTTCAACCTGGCCCCGGTCACCGCCGCCACGTACTGGCCGCAGGACCAGTGGACGGCTCTGCTCGTGATGCTGTTCACCGGTCTGGCCGTGGTGTGTCTGCGCGGTTTCTGGTCCCGGATCGCGATCTTCCTCGGACTGGTCTTCGGGTACGGGATCTCCTGGGTCCTCGACCTCGTCCTCGGGCGGATCCACTCGGTCGACGCGAGCGGCAAGCTCACCGACCACTGGCGGCTCGACCTCTCCGGCGTCGGCTCGGCGGACTGGATCGGGCTGCCGGCCTTCCACGGGCCGTCCTTCGAGTGGTCGGCGATCCTCGTGGCGCTGCCCGTCGTGATCGCGCTGGTCGCCGAGAACGCGGGCCATGTGAAGGCCGTCGGCGAGATGACCGGCGACTCGCTGGACGACAAGCTGGGCACCGCGATCTCCGCGGACGGTGTCGGTTCGATGCTGTCCACCGCCGTGGGCGGCCCGCCCAACACCACGTACTCGGAGAACATCGGCGTCATGGCGGCGACGCGCGTCTACTCGACGGCCGCATACTGGGCCGCCGCCGGCTTCGCGCTGCTCTTCGGACTCTGCCCGAAGTTCGGCGCGGTCGTGGCCGCCATTCCGGGCGGTGTGCTCGGCGGGATCACCGTCATCCTGTACGGCATGATCGGCCTGCTCGGCGCGCAGATCTGGCTCAACGCCGGGGTGGACCTGCGCAACCCGCTGAACCTGGTACCGGCCGCGGCGGGCATCATCATCGGCGTCGGCAACGTCACGATGAAGTTCACCGACACCTTCTCGCTGAGCGGTATCGCGCTCGGCACGCTCGTCGTCATCACCGGCTACCACGCGCTGCGGGCGATGGCCCCCGCGCACCTCAAGTCCCAGGAACCGCTGCTCGACGAGGGCACGTCCTCGTACGGTCAGCGTGCCAAGTCGTAGGCGTAGTCGGGGGTGAACGTCCCCGGCGCGCCCCTGCAGCCGTCGGACTCGCCCGGCAGCTTCACCCACAGATAGGCGTCGATCCTCGCCTGGCCGGTCCGCAGGGTCGGCGCCTGCCCGAGCTTGCGGCCCGCGGGGTCGCACCACTCGCCGTCGGCCGGGGCTCCGTTGCCGTTGCGGCTGGTGTCGATCACGGCGCCCAGACCCGCGGGGCCGCCGAGCGCGTCGAGCGTACGGCGGACGTACGCGACCTCGTCGCCCGTGCGGTTGAAGTTGGAGACGTTGCTGAAGATCCCGTCCGAGGAGGCGGCGGACGCGGCCCCGGCCCGGCGCAGCAGTCCGGCCTGCTGCCGCGGCGAGTTCCAGTCCGAGTGGCCCGCGTCGAAGTAGACCCGTGCCTTCGGGTTCGCCGCCTTGAGGACGCGGCCCGCGCGGGCCNNGTCGATCCACCCGCCGTACGCGCCGAGGTCCGGCGCGCCGCCTTGCGAGGCCCCGCCGCAGTCGCGGTTCGGTACCGCGTACGGCACGACGACGGGCACGCTGCCCTTCGCGGCCCCGGCCGAGGTGACCGCCCTGACCCGGGCGGTGATGTTCGAGGGCGTGTAGTCCGCGAACCAGACCGCGGCGGGACGATCGGCTATCCGCGACTCGATGACGGGCCGGCGCGGATCGTCGCGGTTGGCCCGGACCCAGTCCAGGACCTGGGAGTCGGTGTGGCGGTACAGCCGCACGGACGCGGGCCCGTTCCTCGGCTTCGGCGACGCGGACTTCGAGGCCTTCGGGCTCGGCCCGGCCTTCGATGCCGAGGGCGACGCGGAGGCCGATGTCGTGGAGGGCGAGGGCGGCAAGGGGGTGGG
>NZ_LIPP01000295.1 GCF_001418335.1 Streptomyces aurantiacus
ACCAGCACTACTGGCTGGAGGCGCCCGCCGGGCTCAACGGGGACGCCGCCGGTCTCGGCATGGCATCCGTCGGCCATCCGCTTCTCGGCGCCTGCGTGGAACTCGCGGAAACCGACTCGTACTTGCTTACTGGACGGCTCTCCCGCAAAGGGCCCTCCTGGTTGGCCGAACACGTGGTCGCCGGGGCGGTACTCGTACCGGGGGCGGCCCTGGTCGAGTGGGTACTGCGGGCCGCCGACGAGGTGGGGTGTTCCACCCTGGAAGAGGTGATGTTGCGGGCGCCGATGGTTCTGCCGGAGTCCGGGGGCCTACAGGTCCAGGTGGCCGTGGATGCGGCGGACGAGCAGGGCCGACGCGACGTACGCGTGTACGCGCGCCCGGACCAGGTGGGTGGCGCCGCGTGGCTGTGTCACGCCACCGGCGTAGTGAGCCCCGAACCCGCCGTAGAGGGCACCGAGTTGAGTGGGCAGTGGCCGCCGGCCGGGGCCGAAACGGTGGAGGTCGAGGACTTCTACGCACGGGCAGCGGAGGCCGGGTACGCGTACGGTCCGCCGTTCCAGGGACTGCTGGGGCTGTGGCGGCACGGAACCGAACTGCTCGCCGAGGTGGCGCTGCCCGAACAGGCGGGCCCCCACGACGGTTTCGGTATCCATCCCGCGTTGCTGGACGCCGCCCTGCATCCGCTGCTGCTCCTCGACCGGCCCGGAGACGGGCAGATGTGGTTGCCGTTCGCGTGGAACGGGGTGACATTGAGCGCGGCCCAGGCGACCCGGATCCGCGTCCGGCTCACCCCGCAAGGAGAGGCAGCCGAGCGGCATTTGAAGGTCGTGATCGCCGACGCCGCCGGTGCGCCCGTTCTCGGAGTGGACGCACTGACGTTGCGGGCGGCCGACCCCCGGCAGATGGCGGGCGGCGCCGACGGGCTTTACACCGTCGAGTGGACGCCGCTTGCGGCTTCACGGTCCGAGGCTGCGGAGGGTGGCGAGTGGACCGTTCTCGCGGGTGGTGTCGGTCTGGCTGATGTGGTGGTGGCCGGTGGTGGTGTGCCGTGGGCGGTCCTCGCGCCCGTGGAAGTGGCCGATGTCGATGCCGGTGCCGGTGCCGGTGCCGGTGCCGATGCTGATGGTTTGTTGGTTGTTGAGCGGGTGTTGTCGTTGGTGCAGGAGTTTTTGGCTGTGCCGGAGTTGGTGGAGTCGCGTCTGGTGGTGGTGACGCGGGGTGCGGTGGCTGCCGGTGGTGATGGTGGCGGTGATGTGGATGCGTCGGCTGCGGCGGTGTGGGGTCTGGTCCGTAGCGCGCAGTTGGAGAACCCGGGCCGCTTCGTCCTGCTGGACACAGATGGTGGGGAGTTGCCGGAGACCGTGCTTCGTCGGGCCGTCGAGGATCTCGACGAACCCCAACTCGCCCTGCGGTCCGGAGACGTGTTCGTCCCCAGGCTGACGCCTGCGAGGCCGCCCGAGGAACTGGTTCCGCCGGTCGGCACGTCCGCCTGGCGCCTCGGCGCCGCGGGAACGGCCACCTTGGACGGCCTGGCGGTGGTCGACGCCCCGGAGGCGCTTGCGCCGCTGGAGCCCGGACAGGTGCGGATCTCCGTACGGGCGGCGGGTGTCAACTTCCGTGATGTGCTGATCGCGTTGGGCATGTACCCCGACGAGGGCACGTTCGCGGGTAGCGAGGGCGCCGGTCATGTGACGGAGGTCGGGCCGGACGTCACACACCTGTCGGTCGGGGACCGCGTGATGGGCCTTTTCGAGGGCGCGTTCGCCCCACTGGCGGTCGCCGACGCCCGGATGGTGGTCCCGGTGCCGGAGGGCTGGAGCCTCCAGGAGGCCGCGGCGGTGCCCGTGGTGTTCCTTACGGCCTGGTACGGACTGGTGGACCTGGGCCGGCTTCAGGCGGGCGAGTCGCTGCTCGTCCATGCCGGAACCGGCGGCGTCGGCATGGCCGCCACCCAGATCGCCCGCCACCTGGGCGCCGAGGTGTACGCCACCGCGAGCCCCGCCAAGCATGGGGTGCTCGACGCCATGGGCATCGACGCGGCCCACCGGGCGTCCTCCCGCGACCTCGACTTCGAGGGAACGCTGCGTGAGGCGACGGGTGGGCGGGGCATGGACGTCGTACTCAACAGCCTGGCCGGGGAGTTCACCGACGCGTCCCTGCGGCTGCTCGCCGAGGACGGGCGCATGGTCGACATGGGCAAGACCGACAAACGCGACCCGGACCAGGTCGCGGCCGACCACGCGGGCGCGTGGTACCGGGCCTTCGACCTGGTGCCGCACGCCGGCCCCGAGCGGATCGGAGAAATGCTGGCGGAGATGGGCGAGTTGTTCGCCTCCGGTGCCCTTGCTCCGTTGCCGGTGCGTTCCTGGCCGTTGGGCAGGGCGCGTGAGGCGTTCCGGTTCATGAGTCGGGCGAAGCACACCGGCAAGCTGGTGCTGGAGGTACCGGCTGTTCTTGATCCGGAGGGCACGGTGCTGATCACTGGTGGTACCGGGGTGCTCGGTGCGGCGGTGGCGGAGCATCTGGTGCGGGAGTGGGGCGTTCGGCATCTGCTGCTGGTCGGCCGTCGTGGTCCGCAGGCTCCGGGGAGCGGCGAACTCGTCGACAGGCTTGGCGGGTTGGGTGCCGAGGTCGCTGTCGTCGCGGCCGATGTGAGTGATCCGGTGTCGGTGGCGGAGCTGGTGGGGAGGTCGGACCCGGCGCATCCGCTGACCGGTGTGGTGCATGCCGCCGGTGTGCTGGAGGACGCGGTGGTGACCGCGCAGACCCCGGAGGGGCTTGCGCGGGTGTGGGCGGCCAAGGCCACCGCCGCGGCGAATCTGCATGAGGCGACGCGGGGGATGCGGCTGGGCATGTTCGTGGTGTTCTCCTCGGCTGCCGCCACCCTCGGCAGTCCGGGGCAGGCCAACTACGCGGCGGCGAACGCCTACTGCGACGCGCTGATGCAGCGTCGCCGGGCCACGGGTCAGACCGGTCTGTCGATCGGATGGGGTCTGTGGCAGACCGCCAGCGGCATGACCGGGCACCTGAGTGAGACGGACCTGGCGCGCATGAAGCGCACCGGGTTCACCCCGCTGACCACCGAGGGCGGGCTGGCCCTTCTCGACGCCGCCCTCGCCCACGGTCGCCCGTACCTGGTTGCGGTCGACCTCGACGCACGTACCGTCGCCTCGCAGTCCGCCGCGTCCCGGCCCGTCCTCCTGCGGGCCATGGCCACCACCGCGGCCGACCGGAGCGTCAGGCGGACCGCGGCCCAGGGCACCGCCGCCTCGGCGGGCGGCCTCGCCGACCAGCTCGCCGGGCTGCCGCCCGCGGGACGGCACGGTCTGCTCCTCGACGTCGTACGGGCCAACGCGGCCGGCGTCCTCGGGCACGTCGACCACGACGCCATCCGTGCGGACACGTCCTTCAAGGAACTGGGCTTCGACTCCCTGACCGCCGTGGAACTGCGCAACCGTCTGTCGGCGGCCACCGGCCTGAAGCTGCCCGCGGCGCTCGTCTTCGACTACCCGGAGTCCGCCGCTCTCGCCGACCACCTCCTGGAGCGCCTGTCCCCCGACGGCGCCCAGGCTCCCCCCGAGGACGCGGTGGATCCGCTGCTCAACGAACTCGGCAGGATCGAGTCCTCCCTGGACGCGCTCACTCTCGACGACGAGGTGCGCGGCCGAGTCAGCAGACGCCTCAACGCCCTGCTGGCGAAGCTGAACGGCGCCGCCGCGGGCGTGGCGGACCTCGATGTCCTCGACGCCGTCTCCGACGAGGACATGTTCGAGTTCATCGACCGACAGCTGTGACCTCGTGTCCCTCCCGTCCCTCCCGTCCCTTCCGTCCCTCCCATTCCTCCCGTTCCTTCTGTGCCTCTCACCGATGGAGAAGTGACGTTCGATGCCGAGTACCGAGGACAAGCTCCGTCAGTATCTGAAGCGGGTGACAGTCGACCTCGGCCAGACACGTCAGCGTCTGCGCGAGGTGGAGGAGCGCGCCCAGGAGCCGATCGCGATCGTCTCGATGGCGTGCCGCTTCCCCGGCGGCACCCGGACGCCTGAGGAACTGTGGAACCTCGTCGCCGAGGGCGGCGACGCCATCGGGGAGTTCCCCGCCGACCGGGGGTGGGACCTGGAGGGCCTCTACCACCCGGACCCCGACCACCCGGGCACCAGCTACGTACGCCAGGGCGGATTCCTGCATGACGCGCCCGGCTTCGACGCCTCGTTCTTCGGGATCAGCCCGCGCGAGGCACTGGCCATGGACCCGCAGCAGCGGGTGCTCCTGGAGACGGCCTGGGAGCTCCTCGAACGGGCCGGCGTCGATCCGGCCACGCTGAAGCTGAGCCCCACCGGCGTCTACATCGGCGCGGGCGTACTCGGATTCGGCGGCGCGCAGCCCGACAAGACGGTGGAGGGCCACCTGCTGACCGGCAACGCGTTGAGCGTTCTCTCCGGCCGTATCTCCTTCAGCCTGGGCCTGGAGGGGCCGTCGGTGAGTATCGACACGGCGTGCTCCTCCTCACTGGTGGCGATGCATCTGGCGTCCCAGGCGCTGCGGCAGGGCGAATGCGACCTGGCCCTGGCCGGCGGGGTGACGGTGATGTCGACGCCCGGCGCGTTCGTCGAGTTCTCCCGCCAGGGCGCGCCCGCCCCGGACGGCCGCTCCAAGGCCTTCGCGGCCTCGGCCGACGGTACGGGCTTCTCCGAGGGGGTCGGCCTGATCCTCCTGGAGCGGCTGTCCGACGCCCGGCGCAACGGCCACCGGGTCCTTGCGGTGCTTCGGGGTTCGGCCGTCAACCAGGACGGTGCCAGCAACGGCCTCACCGCACCCAACGGCCCCTCGCAGGAGCGTGTCATCCGCGCCGCCCTCGCCAACGCGGGCCTCGGCGCCGCCGAGGTGGACGCGGTCGAGGCACACGGCACCGGCACCAAGCTGGGGGACCCCATCGAGGCCGGTGCCCTGTTCGCCACGTACGGCCGTGACCGGGACGACGACCGGCCACTGTGGCTCGGCTCCGTCAAGTCGAACATCGGCCACCCACAGGGCGCCGCGGGTGTGGCGGGCGTCATCAAGATGGTGATGGCGCTGCGGAACGAGCAGTTGCCCGCCACCCTGTACGCCGACGAGCCCACACCCCACGTCGACTGGTCCCCCGGGACCGTACGGCTCCTGACCGAACCGGTCGCCTGGCCGCGTGGTGAACGCCCGCGCCGCGCCGGGGTGTCCGCCTTCGGCATGTCGGGGACGAACGCGCACGTGATCCTGGAGGAGGCCCCGGGGGAGACCCCGGAGGAGACCCTGGAGGAGGAGACCCCCGAGGACAAGACACCCCAGCCGTCGCTTGAGTCCTCGGAGCCGGAGCCGGTAGTGGTGCCGTGGGTCCTCTCGGCGCGCGGCGAGGAGGCGCTGCGGGCCCAGGCCGCACAGCTGGCCGACCACATGAGCACCGACCACATGAGCAGTGGCCACGTGAGCAGCGACCAGCGGCCGGCGTCACCCGTCGAGGTCGGTTGGTCGTTGATCACGACCCGCTCGGTGTTCGAGAACCGGGCCGTCGTCGTGGGCAAGGACCGCGAGACGCTCGTTGCCGGGCTGCGGTCGCTCGCGGCGGGCGAGGCGTCGAAGCACGTGGCGTCCGGAGCCGCCGGAGCCCACAGCCGGAGACCGGTCCTGATGTTCCCCGGGCACGGGGGCCAGTGGGCGGGCATGGGAGCCCGGCTCCTGGAGGAGTCACCCGTATTCGCGGCGCGCATCGCCGACTGCGAGCAGGCCCTCTCGCCGTACGTGGACTGGTCGTTGACCGAAGTACTGAGCGGGGACGGGGCCGAGCTGTCCCGGATCGACGTCGTCCAGCCGGTGTTGTGGGCCGTCATGGTGGCACTCGCCGCCGTGTGGGCCGACCAGGGGATCGAGCCCGCCGCCGTCATCGGGCACTCACAGGGCGAGATAGCCGCCGCGTGTGTCGTCGGCGCCCTCTCACTGGACGACGCCGCACGCATCGTGACCGTACGGAGCGGCCTGCTGCGGACGCTGTCCGGACGCGGCGCCATGGCGTCGCTGGGAACGGACCGGGAGCAGGCCGCCGAACTGATCGACGGCCACCCGGACGTCGTCGTCGCCGCCGTCAACGGTCCGGCCTCGACGGTCGTCTCGGGCCCGCCCGACGGCGTCGCCGCAGTCGTCGCCGACGCCCGGGCACGCGGGCTGCGCGTCCGCGCCGTCGACTCGGACGTGGCCGGTCACGGACCGCACGTGGACGAGATCACCGACCTGCTCACCGAGCGACTCTCCGGCATACGGCCGGCCGCCGCCGACGCCGCGTTCTACTCCACCGTCACCGCCGGGCACCTTACCGACACCACCGCTCTGGACACCGCGTACTGGGTGACGAACGTGCGTCGGCCGGTACGGTTCGCCGACACCGTCGAGGCCCTCCTCGCGGACGGCTACCGGCTCTTCATCGAGGTCAGCCCCCAACCCGTCCTCCATCTGGCCATGGAGGCGATCACCGAGCGGGCGGACGTGTCCGCCACGGTGGTGCCGACCCTGCGCGGCGGCCACGGTGACGCGAGGCAACTCGCCCGCGCCGCCGCCCAGGCCTTCGCGGCGGGCGCCGACGTGGACTGGCGGCGCTGGTTCCCGGCCGAACCGGTCCCTCGTACCGTCGACCTGCCCACCTACGCCTTCCAGCACGAGCGGTTCTGGATGGCGCCCACCGGCGGTCGGGCCGGTGACCCCGCCGGGCTCGGTCTCGCCGCCTCGGGGCATCCACTCCTGGGCGCGTCCGTGGGCCTGGCCAGTGGAGACGTACACCTGCTGAGCGGCCGGGTGTCCCGGCAGGCGGCATCGTGGCTCGACGACCACGTCGTGGCGGGCCGAGCACTCGTGCCGGGCGCCGCACAACTGGAGTGGGTGCTGCGCGCCGCCGACGAGGCGGGCTGCCCCGCAGTGGAGGAACTGACGCTGCAGACACCGCTTGTCCTGCCCGACACCGGAGGCCTGCGGATCCAGGTCGTCGTGGACGCGGCCGACACACACGGCCGCCGTGACGTCCAGGTCTTCTCCCGCCCTGATCGCCCTGATCGCCCTGATGACGACGACACCTTCGAGTCCCCACAACCCTGGACCTGCCACGCCACCGGCGTGCTCGGCCCCGAGACGACGGACGGCGCGGAAAGCGCGCACAGTGGGGACGCATCGTATGGCGGGGACGGCGCGCACGGCGGTGACGGGACTCTGGACGGCGTCTGGCCGCCGCCCGGCGCCGAACCGGCGGACGTCGAGGATCTCTACGCGCGGGCCGACCGGACCGGATATGGCTATGGTCCGGCGTTCCGGGGAGTCCGCAAAGTGTGGCGTCACGGCAGCGACGTCCTGGCCGAGGTGGCGCTGCCCGAGGTGGCGGGCGACCCGGAGGGTTACGGCATCCATCCCGCCCTCCTCGACGCGGTCCTGCAACCTGCCGCACTGTTGCTGACGCCCGCCGACGCCGGACGGATCTGGCTGCCGTTCGCCTGGAACGACACGGTGCTGTACGCGGTCCGGGCCACCACGGTCCGGGTACGTCTCACGCCGCTGGGCGAGGGAGTCGGCGAGGGGCTGCGGATCACCGTGGCCGACGCCGTCGGCGCCCCGGTACTCACCGTGCGCGACCTGCGCTCACGCCCGACCGACCCCGGACGCCTCGCCGCCGCCGGCACCCGCGACCGGCACGGGCTGTTCGACCTGGAGTGGATCGCGCCGGAGGGCGCGACGGGGCCGGTCCGGGCCGCGAACGACAGCTGGGTGACACTGGGACAGGACGTCGCGAGCCTCCCCGAACTGGTGGCGTCCGTCGAGGCCGGTGCTGCGGCGCCGCCCCTGGTGGCCGCGCCCGTCGACGCCGACCCGGGCGACGACGGCCTGGTGCTCGTCACCCGCGTCCTCGACCTCGTCCGGAGCTGGCTCGCCTCGCCCTTGACCGACTCCCGCCTGGTGCTGGTGACGAGGGGCGCGGTGAGCTTCGACGACGGCTCGCACGACGGTTCCCACGGCGGTTCCCACGGCGATGGCTCCCATGACGATGGTGGCCGTGGCTCCCACGGCGACGTGGACGTGGCGTCCGCAGCCGCCTGGGGCCTTGTCCGCAGCGCCCAGTCGGAGAACCCCGGCCGCTTCACACTGATCGACCTGGGCCCGGACGACACGATCGCCGAGGCCATGGCGGTGGCGCCTCCGGACGAGCCGCAACTGGCCGTGCACGGCGGTGAGACACGGGTGCCCCGGCTCGTCCGAGCCGCGATCACGACATCTCCGGTCGAGGAGACCGACGGGCCGCATGACGGGCCGCAGGGAATCGGCAGGCCCGAGGAACTCGACCCGGACGGCACCGTCCTGATCACGGGCGGCACCGGAGTACTCGGCCGGCTGGTGGCCGAACACCTGGTTCGAAAGTGCGGTGTACGGCACCTGCTGCTGGCGAGCCGACACGGTGCGCGCACACCGGGCGCCGACGAACTGACCGAAAAGCTGCACCAGTTGGGCGCAACTGTGTCGGTCGTGGCCGCCGACGTCCGCGACATGGACGCGGTCGCAGGTTTGGTCGCGTCGGTCGATCCGGCGCACCCCCTGACCGGTGTGATCCATGCCGCCGGTGTGCTGGACGACGCCGTGGTGACCGCGCAGACCCCTGAGCGATTGGCACGGGTGTGGGCGGTGAAGGCGGCGGGCGCGCGTCATCTGCATGAGGCGACGCGGGAGACGCGACTCGGCATGTTCGTGGTGTTCTCCTCCGCTGCCGCCACCCTCGGCAGCCCGGGACAGGCCAACTACGCGGCGGCGAACGCCTATTGCGACGCGCTGATGCAGCATCGAAGGGCCGAGGGACTCGCGGGCCTGTCGATCGCGTGGGGCCTGTGGGAGACGACCGGCGACAGCGGCATGGCCGGCCAGCTGAGTGAGACGGACCTGGCGCGCATGAAGCGCACCGGGTTCGCCCCGCTGACCACCGAAGGCGGCCTGGCACTCCTCGACGCCGCCCGCGCCCGCGACCTCGCGTACGTGGTCGCGGCCGACCTCGACCCGCGCGCCACGACCGACGGCCTGTCTCCCCTGCTGCGTACACTCACCGTCCCTGCCACGCGACGGCGCGTCGCCTCCGCGGGCCTCGACGAAGGGGCGCTCGCGGTACGCCTGGTGGACCTCGACGAGGACGGCCGTGCGCAACTCGTCACCGATGTCGTACGCGAGTACGTCGCGGCCGTCCTCGGTCACGGCTCGGCGGCCCGGGTCGGCGTCGACACGGCTTTCAAAGACCTGGGATTCGACTCGCTGACGGCGGTGGAGCTGCGCAACCGACTCTCGGCCGCCTGCGGCATCAGGCTGCCCGCCACCCTGGTCTTCGACCACCCCACGCCCCGGACACTCGCCGCCCACCTGGTCCACCGCCTGGCGGGCACCTCGGCGCCCGCCACCCGGCGGCCGACGACGGCGGTCACCCACACCGACGACCCAGTCGCCATCGTCTCCATGGCCTGCCGGTTCCCGGGAGGTGTGACCTCACCGGAAGGTCTGTGGGATCTGGTCAGTGCGGGTGTGGACACGATCGGTGCGTTTCCGACGGACCGCGGCTGGGACCTGGAACGCCTCTTCCACCCCGACCCTGAGCACGCCGGCACGACCTACGCCGACCAGGGCGGATTCCTGCCCGACGCGGGTGACTTCGATGCGGCGTTCTTCGGGATCAATCGGCGTGAGGCGTTGGCGATGGATCCGCAGCAGCGGCTGCTTCTGGAAGCGTCCTGGGAGGTGTTCGAGCGCGCGGGTATTGATCCGACGACGTTGAAGGGCAGTCTGACCGGTACGTACGTGGGTGTGATGTACCACGACTACGCGGCAGGACTGATCGGCGGCGAGGACGCCCAGTTGGAGGGCTACGCCTACCTGGCGAGCACCGGCAGCGTGGTGTCCGGACGGGTGGCCTACACCTTCGGCCTGGAGGGTCCCGCGGTGACGGTGGACACCGCGTGTTCGTCGTCGTTGGTGTCGATTCATCTGGCGGCGCAGGCGCTGCGGCAGGGTGAGTGCGATCTTGCCCTCGCGGGCGGCGTCACGGTGATGGCAGACCCGGACATGTTCGCGGGTTTCGCGCGCCAACGTGGCCTGTCATCGGACGGCCGCTGCAAGGCGTACGCCGCCTCGGCAGACGGGGTCGGGCTCTCCGAGGGCGTCGGCCTGATCTTGCTCGAACGCCTTTCGGATGCGCGTCGTCATGGTCGTCGGGTGTTGGGTGTGGTGCGGGGTTCGGC
>NZ_LIPP01000296.1 GCF_001418335.1 Streptomyces aurantiacus
TGAGGCACTCCCCGCAGCCGCGACACGACCGGGCGGGGGCGTGCCGGTATGTCACAGCCCGCCGCCTAGGGCCCTTCTGATGGATCTCCGTGGGGAAGGAGCGGCGTTCGGTGCGTGCTCTCGGCGTGCCGGGCACAGGCCCGCGTACTGGACGTACTTGGGTCTGTGCCCGGTGCGGCGAGAGGGCGTGCCGGGCGTCGCGACGCCGCGGAGATCCATCAGAAGGGCCCTAGAGCTCACGCAATCGACGCCCACCCCACAAGCACCGGGCCGTACGCCCGGTTGCGGCGGGTTGGACGTACCGGCACGCCCCCGCCCCACCCACCCACCGTCCGGCGGGCGGGCGGGCGGTACTGGTCGGAGGCAAAAGCCCGCCAGGCGTCAAGCGGCCGCTTCGCCCGCCGAAGGTGCCGTGGTCTCGGCGTGTGCCGGGGCATCGGTTCGGCCGCCCGGGTGCCGGTGCCGCCAGATCCAGAAGACCGCGCAGGACACCAGCGCCCAGCCCCCGAGCACCAGGAACGGGAACACGTGCTGGTGCCCGGGGAAGTACACCGCCGTGTGCTGGGCGTTGACCGACCCCCCGGGCGGCAGCCAGCGGCCGATGACGCCGAGCGGCGACGGCAGCAGGGGCCAGGAGACGGCGCCGCCCGAGGACGGGTTGCCGAGCAGGACCATCAGCCCCCAGGTGGGAAGCATCGCCCAGCGCCCGAACAGGGTGTTGAACATGGTGAAGACCATGCCGGACGTGAACATGGTCAGCGCGAGGATCAGCCAGGACTCCACGAACGGCAGATCCAGGGCGCCGAGCAGCCAGTCGACCACCGCCGCGATCACGAACCCGCCGAGCAGGGCGTACGCGACCGTGAACGCGATCCGTTCCAGCGGGTTCAGCGCCCGCGCGTGCACGCTGAGCTGGATCGCCCCGACGAAGCCGATGATCACGGCCGCCAGGGAGATGTAGAAGATCGCGAGCCCGCGCGGGTCGCCCTCCTGCAGTGGCTTGATGTCCCGGACCGTGACCGCCACCCCGGTGGCCTTGCCGACGGCCGGCGCGGCCTTCTCCAGCACCTCCGCGACCGAGGCCCCGGACGCCCCCGAGACATCGAAGACCAGCGCCTTGCCGGAGTCCCGCGCGTCGAGGATCGCGAAGACCTTCTGGTCGTTCATCGCCTCGACGGCCGCCGCCCTGCTGTCGTACGGGTGGATCTTCAGGGAGGCGTCGAGCGCCTTCTCCATCCCGTCGAGGAAGGCCTTGCCCCGCCCCTCGTCGTACGCGCCCACTGTCGCGGTCGGCACATGGCGCGGGGTCGGATCCGCCATGGAGTACGTGTACGAGCCCGCGAAGAGGCCGGCCGCGGCGGCGAGGATCAGCACCAGCACCGACGCGGGAAGGAAGGGGGACTCCTTGAAGGAACTCCAGCGTTCACGGCGCGTGGGCGGCCTGCCATGGGCACCGTGCGGCTGCGGCATCTCGGACATACGCCCACGCTAAAGGGACGGAAGGGATATTTCTCCACAACAAGCGCACCGGCCGCCCTCTCGGAACCCGCTCGGAACCCCGCCGGGAACCCCCTCGGAACCTCCTGAAGCCGGTCCGCCACAAAAGCGTTCGCCCCGCGTTTGCCCGAGGTGAGATCCTGGACCGCGTATGTCTACGCACCCTGCCCCCGCCCTCGGCGATCTCGCCTCCCGTCTGGCCGAGCTGTCACTGCGCGACGCGCACCGGCTCGGGCGCAGGCTGGAGGGCGCGCGCCGGATCCGCAAACCCGAGGCCCGCGCCGCCGTCACCGCCGAGATCGAGACGGAGGTGGCCAGGGCCGAGGTCCGCATGGCCGAGCGGCGCGGCCTCGTGCCCACCGTCTCGTACCCCGAGCAACTGCCCGTCAGCCAGAAGAAGGACGTGATCGCGGACGCCATCCGTGATCACCAGGTCGTCATCGTCGCGGGCGAGACCGGCTCCGGCAAGACGACCCAGATCCCCAAGATCTGCCTCGAACTGGGCCGTGGCGTCCGCGGCATGATCGGGCACACCCAGCCCCGCCGTATCGCCGCGCGCACCGTCGCCGAGCGGGTCGCCGAGGAGCTGGACACCCCGCTGGGCGAGGCCGTCGGCTGGAAGGTCCGCTTCACCGACCAGGTGAACCCGGACGGCACCTTCGTCAAGCTGATGACGGACGGCATCCTGCTCGCCGAGGTCCAGACGGACCGCGAGCTGCGCGCGTACGACACGATCATCATCGACGAGGCCCACGAGCGGTCCCTGAACATCGACTTCCTGCTCGGCTATCTGGCCCAGCTGCTGCCGAAGCGGCCGGACCTCAAGGTCGTCATCACCTCCGCGACGATCGACCCCGAGCGCTTCTCCAGACATTTCAGCGATGCCCCGATCGTCGAGGTCAGCGGACGCACGTACCCCGTGGAGGTGCGCTACCGCCCCCTCCTCGAAGAGGAGGGCGACGACTCCGACCGCGACCAGATCACCGCGATCTGCGACGCCGTCGAGGAGCTGCAGGGCGAGGGCAAGGGCGACATCCTCGTCTTCCTCTCCGGCGAGCGGGAGATCCGCGACACGGCCGACGCGCTGGAGAAGAAGAAGTACAGATTCACCGAGGTACTCCCCCTCTACGCCCGGCTCTCGCACGCCGAGCAGAACCGGGTCTTCCAGTCCCACACCGGGCGCAGGATCGTGCTGGCCACGAACGTCGCAGAGACCTCCCTCACCGTCCCGGGCATCAAGTACGTGATCGACCCGGGCACCGCCCGCATCTCCCGGTACAGCCACCGCACGAAGGTCCAGCGGCTGCCCATCGAGGCGATCTCGCAGGCCAGCGCCAACCAGCGCAAGGGCCGCTGCGGACGGACCAGCGACGGCATCTGCATCCGTCTCTACTCCGAGGACGACTTTTTCGCCCGGCCGGAGTTCACGGACGCCGAGATCCTCCGTACGAACCTGGCGTCCGTCATCCTCCAGATGACCGCGGCCGGGCTCGGCGAGATCGAGAAGTTCCCCTTCATCGACCCGCCGGACCACCGAAACATCCGGGACGGCATCCAGCTCCTCCAAGAGCTCAACGCCCTGGATCCCGCGGAGAAGGACCCCCGCAACCGCCTCACCCCGACCGGCCGCAAGCTCGCCCAGCTGCCCGTCGACCCGCGCCTCGCCCGCATGGTCCTGGAGGCCGACAAGAACGGGTGCGTACGCGAGGTCATGGTGATCGCGGCGGCACTCTCCATCCAGGACCCGCGCGAGCGGCCGGCCGAGAAGCAGACACAGGCGGACCAGCAGCACGCCCGCTTCAAGGACGAGACGTCCGACTTTCTGGCGTACCTCAACCTCTGGCGGTACGTGCGCGAGCAGCAGAAGGAGCGCGGCTCGTCGTCGTTCCGTCGCATGTGCAAGCAGGAGTATCTGAACTTCCTGCGCATCCGCGAGTGGCAGGACATCTACACGCAACTGCGCACGGTCGCCAAGCAGATGGGCCTCCGCATGGAGGAGCCCGCGGCGGGTGCGGCGGGTACTGACGCACCCGACCAGCAGGTCCATCTGTCCCTCCTCGCCGGCCTGCTCTCCCACATCGGCATGAAGGACGTGAAGGAGTCAGGAACAGGGACAGGGAAGGACGCCGGGAAGGACGGCGGGCGCGAGGGCGGCAGGAGCACCACGAAGAACGAGTACGTGGGCGCCCGCAACGCCAAGTTCGCGATCTTCCCCGGCTCGGCGCTCTTCAAGAAGCCCCCGCGGTTCGTCATGTCCGCCGAGCTCGTCGAGACGTCCCGGCTGTGGGCCCGCGTCAACGCGCGCATCGAGCCCGAGTGGATCGAACCGCTCGCGGAGCACCTGCTGAAGCGCACGTACAGCGAGCCGCACTGGGAGAAGGACCAGGCGGCGGTGATGGCGTACGAGAAGGTCACGCTGTACGGCGTACCGATCGTCGCCCACCGGAAGGTCAACTACGGGCGTATCGACCCGGAGATCAGCCGCGAGCTGTTCATCCGCAACGCGCTCGTCGAGGGCGACTGGCGTACGCACCACAAGTTCTTCGCCGACAACCGCCGCCTCCTCACCGAGGTCGAGGAGCTGGAGCACCGGGCGCGGCGCCGGGACATCCTGGTCGACGACGAGACGCTCTTCGACTTCTACGAGGAGCGGGTGCCCGAACACGTCGTGTCCGGCGCCCACTTCGACTCCTGGTGGAAGCACAAGCACAAGGAGGAGCCCGAACTCCTCGACTTCGAGCGCTCGATGCTCATCCGGGAGTCGGCCGGGGCGGTCACCAAGGACGACTATCCGGACGCGTGGCGGCAGGGGCGGCTGAAGTTCCCCGTCACGTACCAGTTCGAGCCGGGCGCCGACGCGGACGGCGTGACCGTCCACGTTCCGCTCCAGGTGCTGAACCAGGTCACGGACGACGGCTTCGAGTGGCAGATCCCGGGCCTGCGGGAGCAGGTGGTCACCGAGCTGATCCGTTCCCTCCCGAAGCCGATCCGCCGCAACTACGTGCCCGCGCCCGACTTCGCGAGACGGTTCCTGGAGCGGGCGGTACCGCTCCAGGAACCCTTGACGGTGACGCTGGCACGCGACCTGAAACGCATGGTCGGAGTGCCACTGACCGCCGACGACTTCGACTGGTCCAGGCTTCCCGACCATCTGAGGATCACCTTCCGGATCGTCGACGAGCGGCGGCGCAAGCTGGCCGAGGACAAGGACCTGGAGGCCCTGAAGCTGCGGCTGCGGCCGAAGGCGCGCCAGGCGATCTCGCAGGCCGCCGCGGCGACCGCCGAGCGGGCGGGCGGGGAGTCCCTGGAGCGCTCGGGGCTGACCGACTGGACCATCGGCTCGCTCAGCCGCGTCTTCGAGACGCGCCGGGCGGGCCAGCCGGTGAAGGCGTTCCCGGCACTGGTCGACGACGGACCGGCGGCGAACACCGTCTCCGTACGCCTCTTCGACACCGAGGCCGAGCAGCAGCAGGCGATGTGGAAGGGCACGCGGCGGCTCATCCTGCGCAACATCCCGGTGAATCCGGCGAAGTTCGCGTCGGACAAGCTCACGAACGCGCAGAAGCTGGCCCTGTCCGCGAACCCGCACGGATCGGTCCAAGCCCTGTTCGACGACTGCGCCACGGCTGCCGCGGACCGGCTCATCGGCGAGTTCGGCGGCCCGGCCTGGGACGAGGAGTCGTACCGGAAGCTGTACGAGCGGGTGCGCGCGGAGATCGTCGACACGACGGTCCGCACCGTCGGCCAGGTCGAACAGGTGCTGGCCGCCTGGCAGGCCTGTGAGCGCCGCCTGAAGGGCGTACGGAGCGCTGTGCTCCTCGCCAACCTGACGGACGTACGCACGCAGCTGGACGCCCTCGTGCGGCCGGGCTTCGTCACGGCGACGGGTCTGCGGCGGCTGCCGGACCTGATGCGCTATCTGGTCGCGGCGGACCGCCGGCTCCAGCAGATGCCGACGAACGTCCAGCGGGACACGAGCCGGATGGAGAAGGTCCACGAGATGCAGGACGAGTACGCCTGGCTGCTGGAGCAGCTGCCGCAGGGCCGCCCGGTCCCCTCGTCCGTCCTGGACATCCGCTGGATGATCGAGGAGCTGCGCGTCAGTTACTTCGCGCACGCGCTGGGCACGGCGTATCCCGTCTCCGACAAGCGCATCGTGAAGGCGATCGACGCGGCCGCACCGTAACGGCGCCCGCACACCGGGTGAGTTCGCCCGGTGGGCCCACCCTCCTGTAGAGTCCTGTCTCGCAGCGCAACGCAAAATCGCACTGCGAAACAAGGTCCTGTGGAGCAGCTTGGAGTGCTCGCCACCCTGTCAAGGTGGAGGCCGCGGGTTCAAATCCCGTCAGGACCGCACAGCAAAGAAGGCCCCGCATCCTCAAAGGATGCGGGGCCTTCTTCATGCCCTGCGGACAGACGCGCCCCAAAAGGGGCGCGGGGAACGGCG
>NZ_LIPP01000297.1 GCF_001418335.1 Streptomyces aurantiacus
CCGCTGGACGTTGACCGCCGGGCGGCCGGGAGGAGTCGCCGCGCTGCCGGGTGTCGTCCTGCCGGGGCCGTTCGGCGTACTCGCGGTGGGGGTGGCCGCCGCTGTGGCGCCGGAATCGGCCGCCGCCCGCTGGACGTTGACCGCCGGCCCGCTGGAAGGGGGCGCTCCGCCGGTGGACGCGGGCCTGACGGGACCGGTCGAACCGGTCTGGCCGGCAGAGGTGGAGGTGGAGGCGCCCGAGACGGGCGGTGCTTCCACCGGACCGCGCCGCGGTGCGCTTGCGGCAGGGGTCGCCGTCGCCGGGGCCGGTGCCTCCGCGGAGGGCGCCCCCGGACCGGCGGAGCCGGACGCCGTACCGCTCGATGCCGTACCGCTCGACGGCGCGGCAGTCGGCGTTGCGGCAGTCGGCGTCGCGGCAGCCGACGGTCCGGGCGCGGCCGGAGTCTGCCGCCGGGACGCCGGCAGGGCCCGCCGCTGTACGGCGGGTGAGGCGGCCGACCTGGTCAAGGAGGTCTGCCGGTGGGGCCGGGGCGGCACGGCGGTCACCCGGGGGCCCGTCGGACGGGAGGCCATGACCGGAAGGGACGCGCGCTGTACCGGTACCGGCTGCGCGTCGCCGCTCTCCTGGAGGCCCCTCTCCTGGACCGGGACGGCCTCTGGAGCGGCCTCGGGAGCGGTGGTCGCCACCGGCAGGACACGCGAGGGCGCTTCGAGTCCGGCGACGGGCCGTCCGGCCGACGACGTGAGCGCGTTCCTGATCAGCCCGCCCGGTGCCCCGTCGAGGACGGCGTGGGACAGGGTCCCCATGAAGGAGGGGTTCTGCCAGGTACTCAGCCGCCCCCCGAACCCGGAGTCCGCGACCCCGGTCCGCCCCGCGGCGGCCCGTTGGATCGGCGGCAGCCCCGACCAGCCGACCACCGGGGCCGGCCCGGCGCCGGCGGGCGTACCGGTACCCGCGCGCGTATCCGCTCCCGTGGGAGAGGAACCGCCGTTGCCCGAGGCCGGGTTCGCCTCGGAGGCCGAGGTCGCCCCCGGCCCGGTACGCGCGGCGGACGCCGCCGAACCACCCCTCAGTCGGTCGAGGAACCCCACTGGTCAGCCCTCCGCCCCGCCCCGTGTCACCAGGGCAGCGATCTGTTCCGTGTAACGGCGGCGATCCTGGTGTTCGAGGTCCAGGATCGTCTCCAGGCTCCAGTGGAAGTGGTAGGCGACGTACGCGATCTCCTCATGCAGTCGGTCGGTCGCGTACGTCACGATTCCCCCAGGCGGCTCCCGCCGAGTTCGACCTCGAAGGGCTCCGAGCAGTGGGGGCACTCCACGGCGGCGCGGGTGTGGCCCTCGGCGTTGACCTGCCGGTAGAAGTCCTGCAGGAACGCGAGGTCGGAGGCGAACATGTTCTCCACCACCCCGTCGTGCACTGTAGCCAGCGAGCCGAGGCGGGTGATGACCCGGCCCAGCAGAACCACCGACAGGTAGGCGGGGTTTTCCTGGACCCGGACGTCCCGCAGCGGGATCAACTCGTCCCGGGCGGTGGCGAGACGCATCACGCCGTCCCGGTGCACGGTTCCCGAAGCGTCGACATAGCCGCGCGGCAGCTCGAAGGGAAACTCCGTCAGCAGCCGCTGGGGCGCCGGGGCGGACGCCGGAGCAGCGGTCTGCTCCGGCACCTCGGCCGTTACCGGCGCCGGTGCGTCCACGATCGGACCCGCACCCAGCCTGCCAGTGGATCGGCGCATTACTCGATTTCCAGTTCTTCGAAGACGATGGTCACGGTCTCGGTGAGCGCGGCGGCCTCGCCGGCCTTCAGGGAACTGGCGTCGACCTTGCTGCACCAGGCGTTGCGCATGTTGTACCGCTTCACCGGGGTGTTCTGGTAATCCATCATGATGATGCTGGCGTTCTTGCGGGCCGTGCTCATCTGGCCCGCGATCGAGTCGTTGATCCACGTGGTGAACGCCGGGGACGCGGTCATGCCGCGCACCACGGTGCACTGCCCGGACTTCTGCACGCCGGGCATCACGGCGGTCTCCTTCTGACCGCCCGCGGTGTTCGACATGCTCGTGATGACGTCCTGCTCCATGGTGAGGCCGCTGACCTCGGTGAGGTACTCGACCATCACGCCGTCGATCTGGAGACCGAAATTATGTGAAGTTAGGGAGTCGCCCGGGCCAAGACTCATCTGTTCTCTGTCCTTCTGCGTGTTCTTGTCGGTGGCGTACGAAGCGGCGTACGAACTCGCGTACGCCGGGTCCTGCGGGTGGTGTCAGCTCCTGCCGTCGCCTTCCCGGTGGACGGGAGGGCGACGACAGGAGCCGGGGTACGGCGGAGGGGGCTGCCTACTACTCCTCCAGTTCTCCGCTGCCGCTGGAGAACTGGGCCAGCCGGAAGATCACGAACTCGGCGGGCTTGACGGGGGCGATGCCGATCTCGCAGATCACACGCCCGAGGTCGACCGACTCCGGGGTGTTGGTCTCGTCGTCGCACTTGACGTAGAACGCCTCTTCCGGCCGCTGGCCGAAGAGGGCGCCGCTGCGCCACTCGTTGACGAGGAACGCCGAGATGTTGCGCCGGATCCGTGCCCACAGGTTGTGGTCGTTCGGCTCGAACACCACCCACTGCGTACCGAGGAGGATCGACTCCTCCAGGTAGTTGAAGTAGCGGCGCACGTTCAGGTAGCGCCAGGCCGGGTCGGAGGACAGGGTGCGGGCACCCCAGACGCGGATACCGCGGCCCGGGAAGGCGCGGATGCAGTTGACGCCGATGGGGTTGAGCAGGTCCTGCTCGCCGCGGGTGATCTGGAGCTCCAGGTCCACCGCGCCGCGTACGACCTCGTTGGCGGGCGCCTTGTGCACACCGCGCTCGAAGTCGTTGCGGGCCCAGATGCCGGCGACGTGGCCGCTCGGCGGGGTCAGGCGGGTCTGGCCGCTCGCCGGGTCGAAGATCTTGACCCAGGGGTAGTACAGCGCCGCGTACTTGGAGTCGTAACCCGCGGTCTCCTGACGCCAGACCCGGATCTGCCGGGCGTTCAGGCTGGGCGGCGGGTCGATGACGGCGACGCGGTCGCCCATCAGCTCGCAGTGCGCGATCAGACCGAGCTGGACCGCCTTCACGGCCTCCAGGTCGATCGCACCGCGCTGGTAGGCGGCCATCAGGTCGGGGACGGCGACCATGGAGATCTCGTCCACGGCCTCCAGACCACCGAAGCCCGTGCGGTCGGCGGAGTCGCCGAGGTACTGGGCCGGGCCCGGGTGGGAGTCGTCGGAGCCCGCGGGCACGACGGTGCCGGAGGCCGAGGGGGCCACCAGCGACACGGTCTGGTTGTCGGGCCTGGCCAGCTGCGCGCTGGGCGCCGCCTCCGTCACGGTGATGAGCTTGGAGCGCTCCTTCACCTGCGTGACGACGTAGTTGCGGCCACCCTTCTTGGCGCTCACGTCGAAGGACTCGACCGGCTTCTCGCCGTCCTTGACGATCAGCTTGAAGCGCTCGGCGGGGCCCTCGCCGTCGGCGTCCGCGACCTCGACGGTGAGCGAACCACCGGCGACGGCGGTCACGTTGAAGGTGCCGAGCTGCTTCGGCTCGCCCGCGGTGAGCGCGGCCTGGCCGGCGGAGCCGGTGACGGCCGCCGGAGAGGCACCGTTCGAGGGCGAGCCCTCGGCGGAGCCGCCGACGCGCACGACGTAGGCGGCGCTGCCGCCGTTGTTGAAGAACCCGTACACGGAGTGTGCGAGGTAGAAGCCGTCGGTGAAGGCACCGAAGGACGCGACGTACTGCGACCAGTTGGTCACCAGGGTCGGCTCATTGAGCGGACCGGTCGGGGCGAGCCCGACGAAGGCCGCCACTGACGTGCCCACTCCCTCGATGGGACGCGAGCCGCTGGCCACCTCCTCGACGTATACGCCGGGTGACAGGTAGGACGGCATGCTCTGCTCTCCTCGGGGTACGAGACAGGTCTTCTTCGACTTTCGCGCGCGCAGCGCGTTCGTCGAAACGTCCTGCGGTACCTGATCGAGGGCAGAGAAGTTGCCCCGGGGGGCAACCGGTCCTAGGACGTGCCCTTGTAGGTGACCAGCCGCCAGGCGACCTCGCCTTGCGAGATCGCCTTGTTCAACGCCTTCACGGCATCACCGATGGCGGGATAACCGGGCTTCTTCGCCGCGAGCTGCTTGTAAGCCTGCTGGGCCTTGGCCAGGCGCTTCTCGGCATGCTTCTTGTGGTTGGCGTCCTTGGGGTGCGCCACTTCCTCCTCGGCGCTCCGGACGTCCGCCTGCGCCTTGGCCACGTTGGCCGCCAGGCTCTCGTTGTCCTTGGTGGTCTTCTTCACCTTCGTCGAGTACGTCGCGGCTTCCCCGACACCGGTCGACAAGATCTTGCCGTCGGCCTTCTCACCGCCGCCGGCCGCCTTGAGGAGTGCGTCGACGGTGGGCATCGGGCTGCCGTCCGCGCGGGTCTGCGTGGTCCGGTAGAACTCGACGAGGTGGGTACCGGAATTCGCTTTGTTGCTGAGGTAGCCCTCGGAGTACTTGCGCTCGGGCGAGAAGCCCTGGTACGAACCGCCCTGCGCGAGAGCGCCCGACATGAGGCTGTCGAACTCGTCCTTCTTCATGCCCCGGTAGAGCGGCTCCGGGTCCACGCCTCCCCCGATCGAGGGGACCTCGTACTTCACGAAACCGGTGTCGCCTCCCAGAGCGCGCGACGTCGCACCCGGCATGAGGCCCAACTCGGCGGCCGAGGCCGTGGCGGCTGCCGCGCCCGCCCGCTGGACGACGGTGTCGTCGGCCGCGCGCTGTACGGCGGTCTCGGCCGGCGCGCGCTGCACGGCGCCGCCGGCTGCCTGGCCTCCGTCAGCGCCCCCGCCCGCGGCGACGGGCGCGGGGGCGGACATGACCCGGACCGCGTTGGCCTCGGCCTCGCGTTCGAACCTGTCGTTCGGGTCACTGACCTTGAGGCCGTTCCCGTTGTCCGTGGCCGACACCGGACCGCTGCGCTGCTGGATCACGTGGGTCAGCTCGTGCGCGAGGGTGACCGGGTCCTTGCCGCCCGGACCGAGGGCGACGTGGTTGCCCGCGGTCAAGGCACGCGCGCCCACCTCCTCCGTCGCTGCCCGCGCCGCGCTGTCGTCGTGCAGGCGCACATCGCTGAAGTCGGCGTTCAGCCGGGCTTCCATGTCCTTCTTGACGGGAGCGTCGAGCGGTTTGCCGGGGGACGCGAGGACCTTGTGGACGCTGGAGCTGGAGCCCTGGTGGCCACCGGAGTCCTTCGGCGCCGGCCCGTGGCCGCACATCGGGTTGTGCTCGTGCTGCTCCGGTGGTGCCATCCGCCGCGCCACGGCGGCGTTCCCCACGGAACGCTGGAGCTCCAGAATGGCCTGGGGGGACTGGTCGGAGAGAGCCCGGCCTGCGCTGAGGGCCCGGCTGGTCTCCGCAGTGAGGTTCCCCGGCTTCCTGGTGCGTGCGGCGTCCTGCTTGCCGACGGTGGACGGTTGTTTCTGCGTGCGCATGCGAAACCCCAGAGCGGCATGGAGACGGTAAATCCCCACATCTAGCGCCCTTTTCCAGATTCCGCCATGGCTGTCGGGGCAGACCTGAGGGCAGGCCGGGGCCGGCTCCGACGGCCGGGCGCCCCGTTCGCCGCCGACCGGGCCGGCGCGGGCGCCCTCAGGCCCGTCCCGACGGCCTCTTCGGGCAGTGGTCCCGGCCCCGATGCCACTCCTGGCAGAGCCAACTGCCGTTGTACCTTCAGTTTGTGAGCCTTTGGACTTCTCTGGAACCCGCCTCCGCGACCGTGGACCCGGGTGGCAGTACAACCGTGCGGCTGCGTCTGCGCAACACCGGTGACGTGGTGGACGAGTACCGCTTCGAAGCGGTCGGTCCTCTCGCACCCTGGGCCGTGGTGGAGCCGCAGTTGCTGCGGTTGTATCCGGGGACGACGGGCTCGGTGGATCTGACGTTCTCTCCGCCGCGGACCCCGGACGCGACGGCGGGCCCCAACCCGTACGCGGTACGGATCACGCCGACCGAGCACCCGGAGGCGACAACCGTTCCGGAGGGCAACCTCACGATCACTCCCTTCACGGAGGTGCGGGCCGAGCTGGTGCCGCCCACGGTGAAGGGACGTTTCCGCGGGCGCCCGAAACTGGCCGTGGACAACCTCGGGAACACGAAGCTGACGGCTTCGGTCAGTGGCAGCGACAACGGTGATCAGTTGTCGTACGACATCCACCCCTCGAATGTGCAGATCGAGCCGGGCCGTGCGGCGTTCGTGAAGACGACGCTGAAGCCGCGGCAGATCATCTGGTTCGGTTCCAAGGAGTCCCGGCCGTACACGCTGGCCGTGCAGCGGTCAGGGGTCACGCCGCTGGACGTGGAAGGCACGTACGTGCAGCGGGGCTTCCTGCCGCGCTGGCTGGCCACCTTCCTCGGGGTGTTCATGGCCCTCGCGCTCACGTTCGTGATGCTGTGGATCGCCTACAAGCCGCAGGTCCGCAGCGCCGCCACCGAGAAACTGGAGGAGGCCGGCATCAGCACCCTGGCGCCCTCCCCCTCCCCTTCACTGTCTCCCGAAGCGCCGAAGGCACCGTCCGTCGAGCCGGAGGTCAGCCAGTCCGCCGCGGAGGGCGACGGCGGAGGAGGGGGAGGGGCCCCGGCCGCGCAGCCGACAAAGAAGAAGAAGGCGGCGCCCAAGAGCGTGGTGCCCGCGTCCAATGTGCTCCTGCGGAACCCCACCACCAAGAGGTGCGCCGACATCCCGGGCAAGGACAAGGGCACGAAGCAGGGCGACGTACAGCAGTTCACCTGTGACGAGAGCACCGACGACAACCAGCTCTGGAACCTTGAGGTGCGGTACCCGAAGCTCGGCCCCGGCGGGTCCGCCCTCTTCCAGATCCGCAACGTCAAGGATCAGCTGTGCATGGACATGCCCGGCGGCGGGGCCATGCCCATCCGGACGCCGATCACCGAGGCCGACTGCGACGGCACGATCGACGACAACCAGCTGTGGTGGATCGACAAGCAGGACAGCGGCGACTACTGGATCCGCAACTACGCCAGCAACAACAAGTGCCTGGACGTCTCCGGGTTCAGCACAGGCGTCGACGAAGCGAACCTCACGCTCTACGACTGCTCCAACACCGATGACCAGGAGTGGCAGATCATCCATCCCTCGGAGGACTGAGAGCCGGGGCAGCCGGTCCCGCCTCTTCGGGCACGCATCGTGCCCCGGGGCTACCTGACCGGGCACCGCTGCTGCGTTTAACGTCCGAGAGTGAGCCTTTGGACTTCTCTGGAACCCGCCTCCGCGACTGTGGACCCGGGTGGCAGTACGACCGTACGGCTGCGTCTGCGCAACACCGGTGACGTGGTGGACGAGTACCGCTTCGAGGCGGTCGGTCCTCTCGCGCCGTGGGCGGTGGTGGAGCCGCAGTTGCTGCGGTTGTATCCGGGGACGACGGGCTCGGTGGATCTGACGTTCGCTCCGCCGCGGACGCCGGACGCGACGGCGGGTCCCAACGCGTACGCGGTGCGGATCACGCCGACGGAACATCCCGAGGCGACGACGGTCCCGGAGGGCAACCTCACGATCACCCCTTTCACGGAGGTGCGGGCCGAGCTGGTGCCGCCGACCGTGAAAGGGCGTTTCCGTGGGCGCCCGAAACTGGCCGTGGACAACCTCGGGAACACGAAGCTGACGGCTTCGCTCAGCGGCAGCGACAACGGTGACCAGCTGTCGTACGACATCCACCCGTCCAACGTGCAGATCGAGCCGGGCCGTGCGGCGTTCGTGAAGACGACGCTGAAGCCGCGGCAGATCATCTGGTTCGGCTCGAAGGAGTCCCGGCCGTACACGCTGGCCGTGCAGCGGTCAGGAGTGACACCCCTGGACGTGGAAGGCACGTACGTGCAGCGCGGGTTCCTGCCGCGCTGGCTGGCCACCTTCCTCGGCATCTTCATGGCGCTGGCACTCACGTTCGTGATGCTGTGGATCGCCTACAAGCCGCAGGTCCGCAGCGCCGCCACGGAAAAGCTGCAGGAGGCCGGCATCAGCACCCTGGCGCCCTCCCCCTCCCCTTCACTGACTCCCGAAGCGCCGAAGGCACCGTCCGCCGAAGCCTCGGCCCCATCGGTCCCGGCCGCGACCCAGACACAGGCCGCGGGCGGAGACGGGGCGGGAGGCGGCGGCGGTTCCGAGGAGAAGGAAACCAAGGCTCCGGAGAAGACCGCGGCGACCGCCGTCCAGAAACTCGCCACGCAGGACCCGGGCGGGCGGCACATCTGCTACCGGGCCTTCGTGGCGGGCGAGGGCTGGACGGACGCGGCGTGCGACGGCGAAACGGCCGGCACCGTGGGCAAGGAGACACCGCTCACGGCCCTCAACGTCGCTGTGGCCGGCACCAAGGGCACGGCCAGCGCCGCCTTCGTCCACTTCCCGCAGTCGACCAACGGCAACGGCCACTACAACGGTAAGCCGTGGTCGCACGCCGCCGACGGCATCGACAACTACTTCGGCAGCTCCAAGAAGGACGCCCCCAGCCTGCTGGGCTTCACCATCAACGTCGACGACGGCGGCGGCGCCGTCTGCGAGTCGGTCCACCTCCGCAACGCGGGCTGGCAGGACATGGTCTGCGACAAGCCCGGCGAAGGCGAGAACTTCACCTTCGCCGGCACGCTCAACAACGACGTCTGGATCGAGGCGGTCAAGCTCAAGGTGTGACCTGAGCCGCTCTCCGGCTTGCCGCCCGCGTCTGCGGGTGCGTTGGGGCTGGGCGCGCAGTTCCCCGCGCCCCTTCGGGGGCGCGGGGAACTGCTGGTTCAGAGTGTGGCCGCTGCGTTGGCCTTCTTCTCCGTGAGCAGGCCCTGGGGGTCCTGGAGCTTCGAGGCGTTCGTGGGGTCCTTCAGGAGGCGGCTGACCGCGGGCGCCGGCATCCGGATCACCACCGGCCGCGGCAGCGTGAACTCCCGTACCGCCACCGACTTCTGACCGCCCAGGCCCCGGTCGGTGACCCGCGCCACCACGCGTACGTCCAGGGTGAACTGCACGAGCACCGATGCGAGCTTCGGCTTGTGCAGCGGCATCGAACCGGCCGCGTTCGCCGCCGTGTCGGTCGCGCTGCCGGTGCTGTCGGCGTTGCCGAGAAGCTGGTTCATCCGGAACTCGGTGGCGTTGAGCACGCCCGCGCCACCGATCCCGCGCGCCGTCCTGCTGTGCTCGGCCGACTGCTGGCTGTCCACTCCGGTCGGGCGGGGCGCGTCCAGGCTGCTCTGCGCCACCGTCTCGAAGGTCATCTTGTCGCCGACTCCCAGCACCCGGCCGTCACGCAGCCGCCCGTGCAGTGCCGTACGCAGGTCCTGGCCCCGGACACCGCTCGCGTGCACGGGCGGCAGATCCACTCCGGCGGAGGTCAGCAGGGGCAGCGCCGAGATGAGCCACTCCGTGGACACCGCCTCCTGCTGGACGTGGGCCGCGGCGTCGCCCTTCCTGCTGTACCGCTTGCTGCCGTTCGCCTCCCGTACGGCACCGTCGATCAGCCTCCGTATCTCCGGCGCGCCCTTGAAGCCGTTGACCTGGGCCTCCATCGGCAGGGCGACCCCGCCGTCGTGCCAGGGGCCCATCCGGTCGGCGCGGGCGTCCTCCCGGCCCGGGGAGGCCCGCACCTGCGGTTCCCGCTCCTCCCGCGGCACCGGCTGCAGCCGGGCCAGGGCCGTGAGGTCGTGTTGCAGGATGCGATGGGTGAGCTTTTGGCCGCGGATCTCCGCCAGACCCAACCGGCCCTTGGCCGAGTGCAGTTCGAGCGACGCCGTGATCGGTACGTTCATCCGCACCGAGTGCGCCGAGGCATCGGCGACGGCCTTGACACCGATCTGGGCACGGCCGGCGGAGGCGGTCTTCCGGCCGTCGCTGCGACCGAGGCCGAGTCCCCCGGAGCCGCCCACGTTCTTCAACTGGCCGCCGCCGCCCTCGGGTTTGCCGGCCCCCGCGAACACGGCCTCGACGCCGCGGGAGTCGCTCTTCTCCTGGCTGCCCGCCCGCTGCGCCGCGGCCGAGGTGATGTACTCCATGTCGCCCACGCCGTCCGCCACCGTCTCGGCGTAGGTGCCGGGACCGCTGCGGTCGACCTTGAACACCGCCCAGTACGGCGTGGAGCGCCCGTCCATGAGCTCGACGGTGACGCCGCCGTCCATCGCCCCGGACAGCAGCCCGGCGGCCCCGTCCCGGTCGAGCACCCGGAGCAGCCGCTGCACGTTGTCGTTGCGGTCCTTGAGCTGCTGCCTGGGCAGGAGGTTCTCGGCCAGGCTCTTGTCCCGGCGGCCGAGGCTGCCGCGGAGCTGGTCCAGGAGCGGTACGAAGTCGGGGAGGTCCTCGATCGCGCCGAAGCCGAGCGGGACGTCCCGGGAGAGCTGGGGCCCTGGGGCCGGGGCACCGGTCCCGCGCCGCCCCTCCTGCCCGGTTTCGGCGCCCGCGGCCAGGCGCTCGCGCTCCGCGCCCGCCTTGCTGCTCTCCTCCTTGCTCTCCGCCTTGCGTTCCGCCTTGCTCTCCGCCTTGGCGGGCTGTTTGCCGGTCTCCGGCTCGGCGCCCGGCACGCGGAGCTTCGACGCCCTCAACTGGTCCGCCGTGAGCCACACGGCCGCCGCCCCCGGCAGCGTCCGCTCGGACTTCGCCACGTACGGGCCGCCGCCGGTGACCCCGACCTCGGCGACCATGCGGACCACCAGGTCGCAGTGGACCAGATACAGGGACTGGTCGCGCGCGGTGTGGGAGTTGCGCTCGACCGTGCCGGACAGCGTCGACGCCGTGGAGGAGCCCTCGCTCAGGGTGCGGCTCGCGGAGACCCCCTCACCGGCCCGCCAGGACGAGCCGTTCTCCATGCCCAGGACACCGCCCTGCACCGACGTACTCGTGCTGTCGGACTCCTGCCCGGTGGCCTGGTGGCCGCCCAGCACGAAGGTCTCCGTACCGGCACCCTTCGTCTGCTGTACGACCTTCGGGTTGGCCAGCGCCAACCGTGTTCCCACCGCACCGTTGAGACCTGCCGTCCGGCGCGCGTACCGCAGGTTCTTCACGACCCAGCCGGCGGACACGGCCTGCCGCAGCGCCGCGGTGACGGCCTGCGGGCTGAACCGCTCCTCGATCGCGAGCCGCGGCGCGAGCCCCTCGGTCGCCAGCGCCTTGTCCTCGCGCAGTGCCTTGTTGCGGGCGGCGGCGCTCGCAAGGAGCTCGAAGGCGAGGTCCCGGATCGGCTGCCCGTCGCCGAGGGTCTCCACCAGCGTCCAGTCCCGTACCCGCCGCGACGCCATCGCCTTCGGTTCCATGCCGGCCAGGTCGCCGATGCCCTCGGCGGCGAACGTCCGCTGCGGTGGCGCGTGTCCGGCCGTACGGGCCGCCATGGAGTTGTCCAGTTTCTCCTTCTCGTCGGCGTCCATCGTGAGCGCGGTCGGCGTGAGCAGGCGTACGTCCTGGTCCTCGACGTCCACCGAGCCGATGTGCCGGGCCTCGGGCACGGCACGGCCCGGGGCGCCGGGTGTCAGGGTGCGCTTGGCCTTGCGCTCGCGCGTGGTCATGGTGACGTCCACGTCGAGGTGCATGGACCCGTCGAAGGCGGCGGCGTTCGCGGAGCCGTTGGTCAGGATGTCCGAGCGGGTCGTCGGGCCGCCCTGGCCGCGCCGTCCGCCGGTCCAGGTCTTGTCGGCCCGCAGCGACGCGTTCAGTGCCCCCGGAATGATCCTGAACTGCCCGAGCACCAGGCCGCCCACCGACCGCGAACTGGACCGTCCGCTTTGAGTGTTGCCGGTGACTCCGGAGTGGCTGCGGACGAGCCAGTCCTTGATGTCACCGGAGTAGGTGGTGTCGCCGAGCCTGCCGGTGACCTTGATCTGCACGTCGTGCGCGTGCATACGGGACTTGCGCCGCATCCGGACCCGGATGCCGCTGGAGAGCAACTGGTCCTTGTTGACCGCCAGGTTGGTCTCGGACAGGACGGTGACCAGCTCGCGGTAGTTGCGCCGCTGTACCTCGGCGTCCTCGGGGCTCGTCTTCCCGGCCTCCCGTCCGGCGCCGAAGGCGGGCAGATAGCCGGCCAGTTGGGGATCGGTGGCGAACAGCCGCTGGATGCCGGAGAGCATGGGTCCGGTGTCGAGCTTGCTGAGCGTGACGCTCGATCCCATGGCACCGAAGGGCAGCTGACGCACGATGTCCGGGGCGTCCTCGGGCGAGACGTCGGAGGCCCGCTCCTTCTCCTTCCCCTTCCCCTTTTTGTCCGTGCCCTTGTCGTCCTTGTCCTTGTCGTTGCCGGGGTCCGCCTTCGGCTTCTTGACCATGTCGTCCGCGGTGACGCCCTGCGGCAGCGGCAGACCGAGTTCCCGTGCCTCGTCGGCCCGCAGGCTCAGCCACACGTTCATCGAGTGGGTCGCCGTCCGGTTGCCCATCCTCGCCTTCATCGCGGGGGAGAGCGGCCCTGTGCCCTCGACGGTGAGCACCACCGTGCCGTGGTACAGCACCTTTTCGCCGCGGACCTCGGCGCCCTGACGGCTGGACACCGTCTGCTCGGACACGGTGAACCGCGCGCTTCTGGCCCCGAAGGTCGGCATGGCCGTGCCGCGTACCGCGGCGGCGTTCGCCAGCACACCGACACCGATGGCGGGACCCGCCCCGAACGTGCCGCCGCGTCCCTTGCCCGCGGTGTCCGCCACCGAGTGCTGGGCCTGCTGATGCGTACGCAACTGAGTCTTGCCGATCCCCCACGCGGGCGCCAGCGAGCCGATCGCGGCCCGCATCCGGTACGTACCCACCGCACTGCCGTCCTTGGCGGTGAGGTCCTCGCCGACGACCTCCTGGCGCAGCAGCCGCGGCATGTCCTCCAGCACGGTGCTGGTGGAGGTGGCGTCGTACAGCCGGGCGCGGCCGGGGGCGCCCGGCGAGGTCAGCGAGGGGTGCAGGACCGAACGGACCTTGTCGAACAGGCCCTTGCCGCCCTGGTGCGGAGCCGCGGTGTCGGTGACCGCGACCGGGGCCAGGCTGTCGGCCCGCGCGACCTTCTTCGCGGTGCGCGGGGCCAGCGGCGCCGGCCGGGGCGCCGACACCTGGCCGGAGGCGGGGATCAGATGCTCGGTGGGCACCCGCATGGTGAGCGTGCCCGAGCCGCTGAACGACTGCTCCTCGGCCTCCTCCTGCTTCTTGATCCGGACGCCGTAACGGACCTGGCGGAGCAGTTCCACCGAGCCCTTGTCGCTGCGCAGGACGCGCGGTTCGGCCACGCTCTTCTGGGTGCGGGACTCCCGCGCGGACTGGAACGGCTGGGCGTTCAGCATGGCGGCGCCGCCGAGCCAGACGCCGGGTACGACCGGGGCGAGGCCGAACGCCATGGCGCCCACGCCACGGCTGGCGGAGTTGCCCTGGGTGTGGCCCACGGTGGCCGAGGTGTTGTGCTGGACGTCCACCTTGGTGGCCGCGCCCTCGGCCTGCCGCTCCATCTCGGCCCGGGCCGCCGCGCGGTCGCCGGCCCGTTTCGCCGTCTTGGCACGCGCTTTGAGCACGTCGGCGGAGACGAAGGTCTCGGGGCGGTCGGCGGGGGCGGGGGAGATGGTGACGGTGACGTCGTACCAGTCCTTGCCGTTCACGCCCGCCACGGAGAAGGCGCGGCCCTGTCCGTAGAAGCTCTCCGGCCGTCCGGCCAGTTCTTCCTTGATCTCGGCGACCGTCCCGCCGGAGTGCCCGACGGTGGCGGCCAGCGCGGTGCCGACGATCTCGTGTCCGGTCAGCTGCCGCGCGGTGGAAAGACCGGCGGCGGTCAGGTCCCGCAGATACGGCGGCAGGCCCAGCGGCTCCGGTTCGGGCGGCGCGCTCTCCTCGGCCTCCTCGATGGTGGGCAGCACGGACGTGAGACGCGTGGCGGGAGTGTGCTCGGGCAGTTCACTGATGGACGGCAGCCCGGCCGGGCCGGGCCGGCGCCCGGTGCGCGACGGGCCCGCGACCGTCCGGCTCGACTCGCCCACCTGGGCGCTGAGTTCCGCGCTCGGCTGCCGGGAGCCGAGGCTGCCGGGGGTGCGTGGGCCCCTGCCTCGCAGTGCCTTGGACGCCGCGGCGTTCCCCGCGCTCTGCTGCATCGCGAGCATCGTGCCCGGCGACGTGCCCGGGGACGTGCCCAGGGACGCGCCGGGTAAGGAGGGCTGGGCGACGGGGCCGCGCGGCGCCGTCTGCGGAGCCTTGCCCTTGCCCTTCCCCTTGTCGCTCGGCTCGTTCGACGCTTGCCGCTGCTGGTGCACAGTGAGCCGTCCCCACCACGGGGCAACCCCGCACGTCTGTCCGCATCGGATACATCCGGGAGGCAGCGTAACCACGGTGTGGGGTGGGAAAGGGCAGGTCACGAGGGGTGTCAGAGGATCGAGGCCGGCAGCTCACCGGGGCGTCGACGGCAGTTCATCCACATGTCATCTCAGGCCCCGGAATACCCGGTTCAGGCCCCGGAGCCCCCGCTCGGAGCTCCGGATCGGATGCCGGGACGTCTACCAGTTGCCTTCGCCGGGGACGAGACGGCCGGCCTTGCGGTACTCCCGCTCTGCGCCCTCCCGCAGGTCCTGTGTCGTGACCGCGGCGCCGCGTCCGACGGCCGCGTAGGCGGCGGTGACCACCGCGCTGCGGATCGAGCCGCCCGCCAGCTCGAAGTCCCGCGCGACCACCGACGCGTCGGTGCCCTCCGCGCACGGCACCGCCGCGAGACTGTGCCGCCACAGGGCGAGGCGCTGTCCGGCGTCGGGGAACGGGAAGTCGACCACCAGGTCCAGGCGCCGGGTGAACGCCTCGTCGATGTTGGCGCGCAGGTTGGTGGTGAGCAGGGCGATGCCGTCGAAGGACTCCAGGCGCTGGAGCAGGTAAGCACTCTCCATGTTGGCGTACTTGTCGTGGGAGTCCTTGACCTCCGAGCGCTTGCCGAAGACGGCGTCCGCCTCGTCGAAGAGCAGGACCGCATCCGTACGGTCGGCCTCGGTGAAGATCCGCTCCAGGTTCTTCTCGGTCTCGCCCACGTACTTGTCGACGATCGAGGAGAGCTGGACGACGTAGAGGTCCAGGCCGAGTTCGGCGGCGACGACCTCGGCCGACAGGGTCTTGCCGGTGCCGGACTCGCCCGCGAAGAGACCGAGGACACCGCGGCCCCGGCCGCCGCCGGCGCTGAGCCGCCAGTCACCGAGGACCTGGTCGCGGTGGCGGGCGCGCAGGGCCAGTTCGTGCAACTGCACGAGGGGCTTGTCGGGCAGGACGAGGTCCTCCCAGCCCACGTCGGGCCGGATCCGGCGGGCATGCCGCTCAAGACCCGAGGCGGACTGCTGCCGCGCGGCGAGCCGCAGATGGGCGGCCGTCACCGGGGTGCCGTCGAAGGTGGCGAGGTCCTCGGCGGCGTGCGCGGCGCGCAGGATGCGGTCGCCGCCGAGCCGGTAGGGGGCGACGGTGGCCGCGAGGTCGAAGCCGGGCTCGTCGCGCAGGGCGGCGGCCCAGACATCCACCGCGCCGGCCCGCTGCCGGGGCGCGTCGAGGACCAGCGGGTCGTGCTCGCACCACTGGGGATCGTACGGACGCGATCCGGTGAGCAGCACGGGCACGCCGGCGTCCGCCAACCCCCGTACCAGTTCGGCGGGTTTGTCCGGCAGGGCGGACGCGACGATCGCGGCGCCGCGCAGCCGGGCCTCGCGGAGGAGTTCGGGTACGCGGTCCTCGGGGCCCGTGAAGTGCAGGGCCTCGAAACCGGCGGCGCTCAGGGCGGCGGCGGCACCGGCGAGCCCGTCGCCCTCGCGGTGTTCGCGCAGATAGACGGTGAGGGGCTCGGCGCGCAGCCGGGCGGCCAGCTTGGCGGTGAACTCGTCGTCGTGCGACGCCACGGCGGTCGTGAGCCGCTGGACGTGGCCGGCGAGCGCGGTGTCCAGGGTGTCGTCGCCGAGCAGATGGGCGACGAGCCGGTCGGTCACGCGCAACGACCGGCTGAGGAAGGGGCGTTCGGGTTCCTCGACGGCCAGCAGGCCGAGCGCGGTCAGCGGCGCCGAGGGGTGGAAGCGGGCCCGCGCCCCGGCGAGGTGCACGGGCAGTCCGCACAGGTCGAGGGCGAGCCCCGTGGTGGCCCGGCGCCTGCTGACGTCGTCGTTGAGGTACCCGTACAGCGGCTCGAAGGAGCGGTCCAGGTCGGGGGCGAGGGCGATGAGCAGGATGCGGGTGTCGAGCTCGGTGAGCCCGAGGCGCACCGCGAGCAGCTCCAGCCGGTCGGTGTGGGCGGCCTCGCTGCCCGGCGCGCTCTCGGGACGGGTTCGGTTCTCGTCCCCGGTCCCGTCCCCGGTCCCGTCCCCTGCTCCGTACTCGTCCCCCGTTCCGTCCTCGAAGACGGAGGTGTGCGAAGCCGTCGTGGGGCCCAGCAGGTGGCGTACGGCCTCGTCGGAGAAGTACAGGCCGCGCAGCGGATCGTCCGCCGTGGGATCGCTCGCGCCGCGCTGGTCGACCAACTCGGCCACGCGCTCGCGCAGCCGGGTCAGGCGGAGGACGAGCGCGTCGGACGTGAGGGGAGCGTCGGACGTATGGGGGGCGTCGGACGTGAGGGGAGCGTCGGACGTATGGGGGGCGTCGGACGTGTGGGGAGTGGGGATGGTCACTTCTGCCGTTCTCCGGTGGCCGGCGAGGATTTGAGGTGCCGAGGCAGGTGCCTGCGTTCCTGCGAGCCCTCCAGCGTGCCGTCGATGCCGCGTACGCGGACGCCCGCGCCCTCCGTGACCGGGGGACCGGCGTCGTACTCGGGGAAGGCCGGGAAGGGTGCGGTGACGACCAGGTCCAGGGACGGCTTGAGTTCGCCGCCCATCGCGGACCAGATCTCGGCGAGGGACCGGGACTCGGTGTGCAGCCCGGCCACCGTGAGCGGCACGGCCAGGCCCAGCGCGCCGAGCTGGCCCGGCAGTTCGGAGGCGGCCATCAGCTCGTGGGGCAGCAGGGTGGCCAAGGCCGCGGACAGCAGCCGGTGTTCATCGAGCGGCTGCTTGGTCCAGGCGGTGACCAGGTACGACAGCCGGAACCAGCGGGGCGGCTGCCGACGGCGTACGACGATGGCGCGCTCGTCGCGGACGGACGTGTGGCCGCGCTGGCGCCGGGAGACGTCCTCACGGATGTCGTACAAGTAGGTGTTGATGGTCGGCGCGTTGCGCCGGGCCGCCCAGTCGCGGGTCGGGGCCTCGAAGGACACGTCGATGCCGGAACCCGCCAGCGCACCGCCCGCGAGCAGCCGCTTGAGGACCTCGTCCACCTCGTGGATCACCGTCGTGCTCCTGCCGTGCCGTGCCGTGTCCTACCGTGCCGTGCCGACACCGGAACCACTGTCGCAACCGATCGTGCCTCTGATACTTCCGCCTCCGCAGGCACGCCGGGGACGACCGCCGGGCAGACCGTGCTGCCCCCGCGTCCGTTTCCGATTGCCCGTTCGATCAGATGTAGCCTTCGCGGAGGGCATGTGCCACGGCGTGCGCCCGGTTGCGCAGATGCAGCCGAGTGGTGAGCCCATGCATCACGTTCTTGACAGTTCGTTCGGAATAGGACAGCTTGCTGGCGATCTCTCCGGTGTCGAGCCCCTCGGCAACGAGCCTCAGCACATCCACCTCACGCGGTGCGAGTCCCGAGGAGGGAGCACCGGGGTGGCTGCTCGCTGTGCGGTGCAACGACCCCACCTGGCTGATCAGCCGGCCGAGCAGGTCCGCGGGCAGGTCCCCGTCGCCGCGGGAGGCCGCGACGACGGCCTGCACCAGCCGGTGCGCGGTGGCCTCGTGGCGCCACACGATGGCGCCGACCCCGCACTCGATGACGTCGAGCAGTTCGGTCTCGCGGATCGTGCTCACCACGAGCACGGCACGGGCACCCTCGCTGCGCACCAGTTTGCGCAGCCGGGAGAGCGCGGTCTCGTCCAGTGTCTCGCTGATCAGCAGCGCGACCGTGTCCGGTCCGGTCTCGGTCTCCTCGCGGAGGTCGATCACCGGGTGCTGTCGCAACTGGCTGAGTGCTCCCTCACGGGTGATCGGGTCGGAGGCGTGTACCGCCACCGGTATTCGGGACTCGGGCTCGGCCGGGCCCGGAGCCGCGGTCCCAAAAGAGCTGCGCAACGGACTCCCCTATGTTCACGAGCCCGTCACCTCTGTGGCGTCCGTGACAGGCGTGCAGTCATCACACTTCTGTTGTCCGTGTGCTCGGCGCAATCGTGGAGCACCACGAGACACACCACGAGATCGGAGGCCGCGACGAGTTGATGCCGGGGTTGAGGTCCGAGTGTATGCCCGGGTCGATGTCCGGGTTGCGGCCCGGGTTGGTGTCACCGGTGTTATCGGTCTCAGTGGGTCATGTCACGCAACGCGAGCCGCCTGTTCCGTCATCCCACACAGTGGGCCGCTTCACGGCCGTGAAGGAGGCAGGGATGGACGCACCGCTGCTTGAGCGCCGGGAAGCTCTGGAGCTGGTCGCCGCCGAGGCCGGCCGCGCCCGCGCGGGAACCGGCCGGCTGGTCCTGCTGCGGGGCGCCACCGGCACGGGCCGCACCGCGCTCCTCGAAGCCGCCGCCGAGCAGGCGGAGGTGGCCGGCATGCGGGTGCTGCGGGCCCGCTGCTCGCCCGACGACACCGCGCTGCCCTTCGCCGCGGTACGCCAGGTCCTCGGTCCCGCGGCGGAGTTCTCCGACACCCGGGAGGTGCCGGACGAACGGGCCCGGGGCGCCTGGCTGTGGCGGCTGCTGCGCTCGTTCACGGCCGGCCCGCCACTCCTGATCACCGTGGACGACGTCCACCTCGCGGACGACCTCTCGCGGCGCTGGTTCGTCGACGCCGCGCGACGGGTGGACCGATTACCTCTCCTGCTGGTGGTGACCGAGCGCAGCCAGTACGACATCGACGCGCCGTCGGCCGGTCTCGCCCACGCGCTCTCCCCCGCCCTCGTCCGCACCCTCACCCTCGCCCCGCTGGGCGCCGACTCCACGACGGAACTGGTCCGTTCGGACTTCGACACGGTCCCGGAGTCCTGGGTGGAGGACTGCGTACGGGCGAGCGCGGGCAGCCCGCTGCTGCTGCGTGCCCTGCTCGACGACCTGCGGGGGACGCTGCCTGCCACGGTGCCGGAGGCGTGCGCCGCGCTGTATCCGGGGGCGTACCAGGCGGCGGTGTCGTGGTGGCTGGACAGCGCCGGGCCGGCGACGGCGGAGGTGGCACGGGCGCTGGCCGCGCTGGACGACGTCGATCGGGCGGAAGGCAATCGGACACCGTTCGACGCACCGAACGGCGAGACCGACGACGCGGCATCCGGGAACCGGGGCCGCCGCGCCGAGTTCCGGCCTGCCTACGGAGAGGCCGCCGGCCAGGGTGATGGCTCGGGTGATGGCCGGGGTGACGGTCGGGGTGAGGGTCAGGACGACCGCCTGGGCCGCCCGGCCTACGCGGCCGACCCGGTGCACGCGGCCCGCCCGGTCCGCCCGGTTCACGCGACCGACCCGGTCCGCCCGGCCTACTCGGCCCGTCCGGCCGACCCGGCCCGCGCGGCCGACTTGGCCTACTCGGCTCGCCCGGCGGACTCAGCGGACCCGGCGGACCCGGCTGGCCCGGCGGACCCGGCTGGCCCGGCTGGCCCGGCGTATCCGGCCCGTCCGACCCACGTGGCCGACCTGGCCCGCTCGGCCGAAGACGGCCGCCCGAGCGAGGGTCCGGCCGGCGCCGCGGCCGGTGACGCGAAGGAGAACACCGGGGGCTGGCCGCAGGGTTGGGCGCCCCGGCCCTCCGACGACGACCGACCCGAGGAGGTCATGCCGCCTCGCGGGGAGGACGTGTCGCTTCGCGGCGAGCACGTGTCACTTCCTGACGTGAGCCCGGCGCCTCCCGAGGCCGGCCTGGCGCCTTACTCGACGGACATGTTGTTCTCCGCGATGGGCACTTCGCCCATCGCGGAACGCGTGTCGCCTTCCGCAGAGGCCGCCGCGGGGGACGCGTCGCCGTCCGCGGAGTGCGTGTCCTCGCGGAACGGCACGGCCTCGCGGAGCGACGCGGCCAGGCAGAGCGACACGGCCTCGCACGAGCTCGCCGAGCTGCTCGGCCCGGTCGCCGACGCCGATCCGGCGCGCGTGGCGGGGTGGCTCACCGCCATGACGCAACTGGGACTCCTGCGGCCCGGCGCCGACGGCCGGCCCCGCTACGCCCATCCCCTCCTCCGGGACGCGGTGTTGAGCGGCTGGCCCGTCACCCGGCGAAGGGCGGCCCACCGGACGGCCGCCGAGGTGATGCTGCGGCGCGGCGAACGTACCGAGGCCGTGGCCGGCCAGCTGCTGAGGGCCGACACGGTCGGCGTGGCGTGGGCCAGCGGCGTCCTGCTCGACGCCGCCGCCGTCGCCGTCCACGACGGCCGCACCGCCGACGCCCTGCCCTATCTGCGCCGGGCCCTGGACGAACCGCTGCCCGACGACCACCGGCAGCGGCTCCTCACCGAGCTGGGCTCCCTGGAGTACACGACCGTGCGCTCCTCGGCCGGCATCCCGCGCCTCGCCGAGGCGGTCCGGCTGCCGGGCCTCCCACGGGACCGGGTGCGCGCGGCGGTCGCCCTGAGCACGGCGCTGACCGGACAGGGCGAGGTCCGTGCCGCGGTCGACGTGCTGCGTTCGCTGGGCCCCCACATGACGTTCCACCCCGACCTGGGCCGCACCGTGCACATCGCCTCGGTGCTGCTGTCCGACCACGACCAGGAGATCAGGCAGGAGGCCTATCACTGGCTGCACGAGACGGCCGGCCGCTCACCGGGCCTGGTCGGCACGGCGGGCCAGGCACTGCTCGTACGGTACGACGCGACGGCGGGCCTGCTCTCGGCGGACGCCGCCATGGAACGCGTACGCGCCCTCCTCGCGGAACCCGTCGACCCGCTCGCGGAGCCCTTCCTGCTGGCCACGGTCGCCGCCGTCGCCCAGTGGGCCGACGAACTCGAAGAGGCCGAACGGCTCGTCGAACGCGGTCTCGCCCGGCAGCGCCCCTCCCTGCTGCACCCGATGCACCGGGCACTGCTGAACGTACGGGCCGACATCGACGCGGCCCGCGGCGACTACGCGCGGCTGCTCGCCGCGCCCGGGGCCCGGCGGCCGGCGGGTACCGGGGGCCGTGCGGTCGGCCCGGCCAACAGCCAGGCGCAGGCGCTGATCGCGCTTGTCGAGACCGGCCGGCTGGCGGAGGCCCACCGGCTCGCGGGCGGCTTCGACCTGCGCGACGCGCCGAACTCCTGGGAGCTGAACCGGTTCCTGTACGCGCGAGGTGTGCTGCGGTCCGCCGCCGGGGACCCGGCGGGCGCGCTCGACGACTTCCTCGAATGCGGGCGCCGCCAGTCGGCCCGCGAGGTGGTGAGCCCGGTCGTCACCCCCTGGCGGACGGCCGCGGCGGAGTGCCGCCTGGCGCTCGGCCGGCCCCGGGGGGCGCTGGAGCTGGCGGCGGAGGAACTGCGGCTGGCCCAGGTGTGGAACACCCCGCGCCTGGTGGGCCGTTCGCTGCGGGTGCTCGGCCTGGCGACCGGCGGGCGGCGCGGCCTGGAACTCGCCGACCGGGCCGTGGGTGTGCTGCGGGACGCCGCCGTGGAGCCGGAGCTGATTCCCGCGCTGGTCGCACAGGGACGTCAGCTCACCGCCGCCGGGGAGCGGGCCCGCGCCCGCGACTGCCTGCGGGAGGCGGCCGAACGCGCCGAACGGCTGGGCGCCGTACGGCTGCGGGGCATCGCCCAGGAGGCCCTGCGCGAGGGCGGCGCCCGCCGCTCCGCGACGGCGCTCACCGGTTCGGGCGCGCTCACCGGCAGCGAACGTCGCATAGCCGAACTGGCCGCCGAGGGCCGCACGAACACGGAGATCGCGGAACTGCTGCACCTGGCGCGCCGTACCGTGGAGACCCATCTGACCAGCACCTACCGCAAGTTGGGCATCCGACGCCGGGGCGACCTGCCGACCGCGCTCGGCCAGGAATAACGCTTTGCGGCGTCCCGCCCCGCCGCCCACACTGATCCGGTGCTGACACGACGTGAGACCCCCGCCGACGTATCCGCCGCGCGAGCCGTGATCGCGGCGGCCTTCGCCAAGCCGGGCACCGCTGGTTCTCCGGGTTCTCCGGGTTCTCCGGACCCGGTGGAGGCGACCCTGCTCGACGCGCTGCGGACCTGCGACGGCTGGCTGCCGGAGCTGTCGTTCGTGGCGGTCGACGAGAAGGACGAGGTCGTCGGGCACGTGGTCTGTACCCGCGGACACGTCGACGGCGTCCCGGCCCTCGGACTCGGCCCGATCGGCGTGCGCCCCGACGTTCAGCGGCAGGGCACCGGCCTCGCCCTGGTGCACTCGGTGCTGGGCGCGGCCGACGCCCTCGGCGAACCGCTGGTGGCCCTGCTCGGCAGCCCCGCCTACTACGGCCGCTTCGGCTTCCGGCCCGCCACCGAGCTGGGCATCCTCCCGCCCGACCCCGCCTGGGGCGACTACTTCCAGGTCCGCACCCTGACGGCGTACGAGCCGACGCTGCGCGGCACGTTCAGGTACGCGGAGCCGTTCGACCACGTCTGAGCCGCCCGGCAGCTTCGCTCCTCGATTCCTCGGCTACTTGACGGGTTCGGGCTGCGGTGCGCTCTCCGTCTGTGCCGTGCCCGCAGGGGGCTCGTCGTCGGCGACGGCCGTCACCGAGTCGAGGAGCAGCTGGGCGACGTCCACGACCTGGATGGACTCCTTGGCCTGGCCGTCGTTCTTCTTGCCGTTGACCGAGTCGGTCAACATGACGAGGCAGAACGGGCAGGCGGTGGAGACGATGTCGGGGTTGAGGCTGAGAGCCTCGTCGACGCGCTCGTTGTTGATGCGCTTGCCGATCCGCTCCTCCATCCACATCCGCGCGCCACCGGCGCCGCAGCAGAAGCCGCGCTCCTTGTGGCGGTGCATCTCCTGCTGACGCAGGCCCGGGACGGCGGACATGATCTCGCGCGGGGGCGTGTAGATCTTGTTGTGCCGGCCCAGGTAGCAGGGGTCGTGGTAGGTGATGAGGCCCTCGACCGGGGTCACCGGGACCAGCTTGCCCTCGTCGATCAGGTGCTGGAGCAGCTGGGTGTGGTGGATGACCTCGTAGTCGCCGCCGAGCTGCGGGTACTCGTTGCCGAGGGTGTTGAGGCAGTGCGGGCAGGTGGCGACGATCTTCTTCGCCGCCTTCGGCTTCTTCGACTCCGCGGTGACCTTGCCGTCGTCGTCCGTCTCCTCGCCGAAGGCGGCGTTGAGGGACATGACGTTCTCCATGCCGAGCTCCTGGAACAGGGGCTCGTTGCCGAGGCGGCGGGCGGAGTCGCCGGTGCACTTCTCGTCGCCGCCCATGATCGCGAACTTGACGCCCGCGATGTGGAGCAGCTCGGCGAAGGCCTTGGTGGTCTTCTTGGCCCGGTCCTCCAGGGCGCCGGCGCAGCCGACCCAGTACAGGTACTCGACCTCGGAGAGGTCCTCCAGGTCGCGGCCGACGACGGGGATCTCGAAGTCGACCTCCTTGGTCCATTCGAGCCGCTGCTTCTTGGCCAGACCCCAGGGGTTGCCCTTCTTCTCCAGGTTCTTGAGCATCGTCCCGGCCTCGGACGGGAAGGCGCTCTCGATCATGACCTGGTAGCGGCGCATGTCGACGATGTGGTCGACGTGCTCGATGTCGACGGGGCACTGCTCGACACAGGCGCCGCAGGTGGTGCAGGACCACAGGACGTCGGGGTCGATGACCCCGTTCTCCTCAAGGGTCCCGATGAGGGGCCGCTCGGCTTCGGCGAGGGCGGCGGCGGGCACGTCCTTGAGCTGCTCGGCGCTCGCCTTCTCGTTGCCCTCCATGTCCTTGCCGCCACCGGCGAGGAGGTAGGGGGCCTTGGCGTGGGCGTGGTCGCGCAGCGACATGATCAGCAGCTTCGGGGAGAGCGGCTTGCCGGTGTTCCAGGCGGGGCACTGGGACTGGCAGCGCCCGCACTCGGTGCAGGTGGAGAAGTCGAGGAGGCCCTTCCAGGAGAACTGCTCGACCTGGGAGACACCGAAGACGTCGTCGTCACCGGGATCGGTGAAGTCGATGGGCTGCCCGCCGGAGGTCATCGGCTGGAGGCCGCCCAGCGCGGTCCCGCCGGTCGCCTCGCGCTTGAACCAGATGTTGGGGAAGGCGAGGAAGCGGTGCCAGGCGACACCCATGTTGGTGTTGAGCGAGACCACGATCATCCACACGAACGAGGTGCCGATCTTGATCATCGCGACGAGGTAGACGAGGTTCTGGAGCGTGCCGAGGGAGAGTCCCTTGAAGGCGAGGACCAGGGGGTACGAGGCGAAGTACCCGGCTTCGTAGCCCTCGACGTGGTGGATGGCGCCCTCAAGACCGCGCAGCACGTAGATGGCGAGGCCGATGGTGAGGATGACGTACTCGACGAAGTACGCCTGACCGGACTTGGAGCCGGCGAAACGGGACTTGCGGCCGGCCCGCGAGGGCAGGCTCAGCAGCCGGATCACCATGAGCACGGCGATGCCCAGGATCGTCATCACGCCGATGAACTCGATGTAGAGCTCGAACGGCAGGAACTCACCGATGACCGGCAGTACCCAGTCGGCCTTGAACAACTGCCCGAAAGCCTGGAGGAGGGTGGGCGGCAGTGTCAGAAAGCCGACGGCCACGAACCAGTGGGCGAAACCGACGATGCCCCACCGGTTCATCCGGGTGTGACCGAGGAACTCCTTCACCAGCGTCACGCTGCGCTGGTAGGGGTTGTCGGTCCGACTCCCGGCGGGCACGGGCTGGCCGAGCTTGAAGTACCGGACGAACTGGCCGATGGCGCGTGCGAGCAGCGCGACGCCGACCACGGTCAGGACCAGCGACACGATGATCGCGGCGAGTTGCATTTCGGGGCTCCTCGGGCCTGCGAGGTTTCATTACTAAGCGGTAACTTACGCAGTCCTCTGAGACTACCCACTCCCGCCCCCGCACTGTAGTCAGCCCCACGGTGATCTGCGTCGCTGAGGCACACCTGACCACGCCCCCTAAGGGTGCGGGGAACTGCGCGCCAAGCCCCCACCGTCCCGCAGACGACACCCGCGCGGCGAAGGCGGGCCCCGCCTCAAAGGGGCGCGGGGAACTGCGCGCCAAGCCCCCACCGTCCCGCAGCCGACATCCAGGCGACGAAGGCAGGACCTCGCTCGAAGGGGCGCGGGGAACGGCGCGACTGACCCCCACGCCCCCGCAGACGACACCCGCGCGGCGAAGGCGGGCCCCGCCTCGAAGGGGCGCGGGGAACTG
>NZ_LIPP01000298.1 GCF_001418335.1 Streptomyces aurantiacus
GGAGTTGGGGGGTGAAGAGGGGGCGAGCGCGACGGTCACCGTCCACTGTCAAAGTTGGTCCAGACCAATCCGGTTGTCAAGACCCATGACGGGTCCAACACCCGTGCCCCGCCCAGGGGTTTGAGGCATATGCGGATCACTCTTCGTGGATCATGCGCGCACGTACTGTGAGTTGATCTCAAGGATCCGGTGTTGAGCGGCGCATGCCGTGGATAAGGTGCAGTTGCGGAAGGACTCCAATGTGGCAATCTGTGTCCGTCCGTGTGCAATTCATGGCGACTCAGGGGCGATCTGGGGCGGCGGCCGACCACCGCGTCCCAGTGAACGGGGTGGTGTGCAGCGTGCCGACCGCGATAGCCGTCACCAGTGCCGACCTGGTGCTCCCGCCGCACGACCGGCAGACCCCGCCCGCCGCCGTCCAGCCCCTCGAAGACCTCGAAAGCTCCATCACGGGCATGCACGCGCTCATCGAGCAGCACGGTTATGTGATCGCGCTGTACCCGGCCTCCACGCCGGGGAACGTCACGCGGCGGCTGCACGCGGTGCGGTCCGTCCTGGAGAGCGACCGCATCGCGTTACTCGGGCTCGACCTGCCGCCGCTCGGAATCGCCCTGCTCGCCCAGCAGTTGCGCCAGCTCTCCGTCTGCGACTTCAGCCCCGGAGTGCTCGCCTCCTCCGCGCGGCTGCTGGCCCACTACATCTACTCGGGCGCCCTGCTGAACTCGGTCGCCAAGCTCGACCGCATCCCGGTGTCGCTCACCTCGCACGCCAAGTCATGGGTGCCGGGCGCCCAATTCGCCGTACTCGCCACTCCGCGCCCCCAGCTGGTGCGCGTCGGCCAGGAAACCCTGGCCGGGCCCGAGTTCGGGACGCGGATGCTCGTCGCGTCCGGGCAGCTGCCCGCCGACTGGCTCACCGGGACGCTCGCGCCGGCCTGGCGCGTACAGGGTGTCGCGACCGTGCCTCTGCCGGCCGAGTCGAGCCGCTGGTGGGGCACGGGCAAGGTCGCCGAGTTCGCCGCGGGCCTCTACGACGTGTCCGTGCTGTACCAACTGGTTTCGTCCGTACGGCGCGAGGAGTGCCACTGGTGCGGGCTCGAACTCATCGGTGACCGCTGCGGTTTCTGTGCGGCACCGTTGTCGCCGCCCTCGTCGCGGGAGCTTCCGAAGGCCGTCGCGCGGGCAGCCTCTTCGGTACGCGCCCTGCCCCGAGGGGCTACGTGAGTCACGCACGACAGGCAAGCCATGCACGTACACGTGAATAACGGTGCACAACAGGCAGAACAAACACAGCAAGCACACCCCGTTGTCCTCCCGCTTCCCCGATCGAGGTTGTCCGCGTCATGAACTCACGCCAGCGCCGCGGCGTCATCCTGCTGGTCCTCTCGGTCCTGTGCGCCGTGGGCGCCTTCGCCGGGGTGCTCTCGGTGATCCGCGACGTGAACTCGAAGGTCGGCCCCGAGGTCGCGGCGTACCGCCTCAAGAACGACATCGCGCCCTACAAGGAGCTGTCGGCCGACCAGTTCGAGAAGATCTCGATGCCCGAGCGATGGCTCTCGTCCACCGCGGTCACCCGCCTCTCCGAGGTCCGCGGCAAGATCGCCGTCACTCAGTTGCGGAAGGGCTCGCTGCTCCAGGAGGACATGATCGTCGACCGGCCCGCGCTCCAGGCGGGCCAGCAGGAGATCGCGATCCTGATCGACGCGGCGACCGGTGTGGCGGGCAAGATCAACCCGGGCTCGCGGGTCAACATCTACGCCACGTTCAAGGACGAGAGCGACAACGGCAAGGACCAGTCGAAGGTCATCGTGGAGAACGCCCGCGTCATCGACGTCGGCAAGCTGACCGCGCTCGACCCCGACCAGTCCGGCAACGACCGCCGCCGCACCGCGAACGAGGCCGTCCCCATCACGTTCGCCCTGGACACCGCCGACGCCCAACGCGTCGCGTACGCCGAGTCGTTCGCGGAACACGTCCGCCTCGCCCTGGTCGCGGCCGGCGCCGACGCGACCGTGGCCCCCGGCGACCGCACGTACACCCTCGACGAGGACAAGTAGGAGGCCGTGATGCGCTCAGCCCCCACGCAGTCGTCCCACGCGAGGCCATGCCGATGACCATCCGCATCCTGCCCGCCGTCGGCGACATCGACTCGGCCCGCGCGCTCAGCACGCTCCTGAGCGGGCTCGCCGACGCCGAACCCGCTCCGCCGGTCGCCGACACCACGGCCCTCCTCGACACCCTGGCCCGGCTGGCCGCCGAGTCCCTGGACGAGCTGCCCGAAGTCGTCCTGGTCCACGAGCGGATCGGCCCGGTCCCCGCGCTCGACGTCATCCGCGACCTGGTGCTGCGCTTCCCGGCCGTCGGCGTCGTCCTCATCACCGCCGACGCCAGCACGGGCGTACTGACCGCCGCCATGGACTCCGGCGCGCGCGGCATCGTCGGCCTTCCGCTGAGCTTCGACGCCCTCGTCGAACGCGTCGGGGCCGCCGCGGCCTGGTCCACCGGCATGCGCCGCCACCTGGGCAGCGGCGCCCCCGAGCTGTACGCGGGACCGGGCGGCACGGTCGTCACCGTGACCGGCGCGAAGGGCGGCGTCGGCGCGACCGTCACGGCGGTCCAGCTCGCCCTGGCCGCGCAGGCCTCGGGCCGTTCCGTGGCCCTGCTCGACCTGGACCTCCAGTCGGGCGACGTGGCCTCCTACCTGGACGTACAGTTCCGCCGCTCCATCGCCGACCTCGCCGCGATCAGCGACATCAATCAGCGCGTCCTCCAGGACGCCGTCTACACCCACGACACCGGGCTCGGCCTGCTCCTCGCCCCCGCCGAGGGCGAGCGCGGCGAGGAGATCACCGACCGGGTGGCCCGGCAGGTCCTGGGCGCCCTGCGCTCCCGCTACGAGCTCGTGGTCGTCGACTGCGGCGCCCAGCTGAACGCCGCGAACGCCGCCGCCGTCGAACTCGCCGACCAGGCGCTGCTCCTGGTCACCCCCGACGTCGTAGCCGTGCGCGCCGCCAAACGCATGGTCCGCATGTGGGACCGCCTCCAGATCCGCAAGGCCGAGGAGACCCGCACGGTCGTCAACCGCTTCTCCCGCGGTACGGAGATACAGCCCTCCCTGGTCGAACGCGTCACCGGCACCAAGGTCGTCCGCACCACGGTCCCCGCCGCCTTCAAGGAACTCCAGTCCGTCGTGGACGCGGGCCGCATGCAGGACCTGGACGCCCGCTCGACGGTCAAACAGGCGCTGTGGACCCTCGCCGGCGAACTGGGCCTGGTGGCCGAGCAGCCCGCGGGCGGAGGCGGCCGTCGCCGCAAGACCTCCTCGGACAAGGGCTCCCTCGCCTTCCGCCGCAAGGGAGGCGACCGGGGTGGTGCCGGCGGTGGCGCCCGGGGAGGCGGCCTGGGGGGCGACCGAGGCGCGGTCACCCTCGAATTCGCCGGGATGTTCCCGATCCTGCTGGTCGTCATGACGATCCTGTGGCAGTGCGTGCTGTACGGCTACACGTACTCCCTGGCGGGAAACGCGGCGGACGAGGCGGCGCGGGCCGCGACAGCCGCGAACGCGGTCACCCCAGGGGCGTACGGCGGTGCCTGTGAGGCCGCGGGCAGCGAACATCTGCCGGGTGCCTGGGACGGCGCTGCGATCAGCTGCAACGTCGAGGGGCCGGTCATGAAAGCCACGGTCACCGCTCAGGTACCACTGTTCTTCCCGGGCTTCGACGTGAACTGGACGGTCGGGGGCGAGGCGGGAGCCGCACTGGAAGGGGACGACTGATGAAGCGACCCCTGGAACGCCTCCTGAAGCGCCTCCCACGCCTCCCACGCCTCCCACGCCTCCCACGCCTCCCACGCCTTGCACGGCGTCTGCGCGACGACCGGGGCGTCTCCATGCTGGAGTTCGCCGGTTTCCTGCCCATCCTTCTGCTCATCGGGATGGCCGCCATTCAGCTCGGCCTGATCGGCTACGGCATCAACCAGGCAGGTTCGGCGGCGAGGGCCGCGGCGCGCGCCGCCTCGCAGGGCGACGACGGAACCGCGGCGGGACAGGCGGCGGTGAGCGGATGGCTCGACCCGAACGTTTCGGCTCCGGAGGGCGCCGACCTGACCACCGCGACGGTTACGGTCCAGGTCCCCGCCGTCATCCCCCTCCTGCCGTCCGTGACCGTGGAACGCCACGCCACGATGCCCACCGACGACTGACCGACACGAACGACACGCCTGACCGACGACCGACGCGACGACCGACCTGACCCGACCGAGAGGAGACGCCCCATGAGCCTGCGAGCCCGTATCGCCACCCCCGACGAGGGCGGAGCCGGCCGCGAGGACGGACACCTCGTCGCCGTCTACCGCGCCAAGCTGCTGGAGGAGATCGACCTCGCGGAGATGTCGAGCCTCGCGGCGGACGAGCGACGCATACGCCTGGAGCGCGTACTCGGACACATCATCAGCCGCGAGGGCCCGGTCCTCTCGTCCACCGAGCGCGCCCAGCTGATCCGCCGGGTCGTCGACGAGGCACTCGGCCTCGGCGTCCTGGAGCCACTCCTCGCCGACGCGTCGATCACCGAGATCATGGTCAACGGCCCGGACTCCATCTTCGTGGAGCGCGCCGGACGAGTGGAGCAGCTCCCGCTGCGCTTCGCGTCGAACGATCAGCTGATGCAGACCATCGAACGCATCGTCTCCACCGTCAACCGCCGCGTGGACGAGTCGAACCCGATGGTCGACGCCCGCCTCCCCACCGGAGAGCGCGTCAACGTCATCATCCCGCCCCTCGCCCTCACCGGCCCGACCCTGACGATCCGCCGCTTCCCGCGCGCGTACACCCTCCCGGAGCTGATCGGCCTCGGCTCGCTCGACGAGCAGATGCTGCTGCTGCTCGCCGCGTTCGTCCGCGCCCGCTTCAACGTCATCGTCAGCGGCGGTACGGGCTCCGGGAAGACCACGCTCCTCAACGCGCTTTCCGGCCTCGTCCCGTCCCACGAGCGCATCATCACCATCGAGGACTCCGCGGAACTCCAGCTCCAGCAGGAGCACGTGATCCGCCTGGAGTCCCGCCCTCCGAACGTGGAGGGCAAGGGCCAGATCACCATCCGCGACCTGGTCCGCAACTCCCTGCGCATGCGCCCGGACCGCATCATCGTCGGTGAGGTCCGCGGCGGCGAGACCCTGGACATGCTCCAGGCCATGTCGACGGGCCACGACGGTTCGCTCGCGACCGTCCACTCGAACTCCGCCGAGGACGCCCTGATGCGGCTCCAGACCCTCGGCTCGATGTCCGAGGTGCAGATCCCCTTCGAGGCCCTCAAGGACCAGATCAACTCCGCGGTCGACGTGGTCGTCCAGCTGACCCGGCACGCCGACGGCTCCCGCAAGGTCACCGAGATCGCCCTGCTGGTCTCGCACGGCCGAGAGCAGTTCCGTATCGTGCCCGTCACCCGTTTCGTCCCCCGGCCCACCGGCCCCGACCGGGTCGTCCACGGCCACTTCGAACACCTCCCGCTGCCCCGCTCGGTCGCGGAGAAGCTGTACGTCGCCAACGAGCCACTGCCGCCCGCCTTCGGGGTGGCGGAGGCGATCGACGTCCTCAACACCCGGCAGGCCATCGGATGACACCCACCGGAACCCCTGCGGCCCCCGCAGCCGTCGTACCCCCCGAGATCGTGAGAGAGAGGAGCGAGCCGTGAACAACGCGGTCCCCCTCGCCCTCGGCGCCACCATGCTGTGCGGCACGCTCGCCGTCGCCGGGGTGCACACGTACGCGTCCGGCCGCGCCCAGCGCCAGGCCCTCGTCGACCGCCTCTCCGGCGGCGGCCCCCTGCGCACCACCGCGGGCCGCGCCCGCCGTTTCGCCGCCGTCGACCGCAGGCTGCGCCGCACCCGCCTGGGCCGCACCATCCAGCTGCGCCTGTCGGCCACGGGACTCGATGTGACGGCGGGCGAGTACTTCACGTACGTCGCCGCCGTGGTCGTCGCGCTCTGGCTGATCGCGGCCGCCGCCCTGGCCCCGTTCTTCGGCCCCATCGCGGGCCTGGTCGGCGTCTGGAGCGCGGCGATCTTCCTCAACTGGCAACGCCAGAAACGTATCGAGGCCTTCATCAACCAGCTGCCCGACGTGGCCCGCCTGCTGGCCAACGCGGCGGCGGCCGGCCTCGCACTGCGCACCGCCCTGGCGATGGCGGCGGAGGAGCTGGAGGCGCCGGCCGGCGAGGAACTCGCGCACGTGGCCGACCAGCTGGCCCTGGGCCGTACCGTCGACGACGCCCTCGGTGAGCTGGCCGAACGGCTCCCGTCCCGCGAACTCGTCGTGCTCGTCACCACCCTGGTCCTGTCCAACAAGGCGGGCGGCACGGTCGTCAACTCCCTGCGGAACCTCACCCAGACCCTGGAGGACCGCAAGGAGACCCGCCGCGAGGTGCGCACGATGCTCTCCGAGGTCAACGCGACCGCCTTCACGGTCCCTCTCCTCGGTCTGGGCTCGCTCCTGCTCATCAACTCGTCGAACGAGGGCGCCCTGGCCAAGGTGACCGGTTCCCCGCTGGGCCAGACCCTGGTGCTGATCTCCATGGGTCTCTACACGATCGGGTTCTTCGCCATCCGCCGCCTCGGCAAGATCGAAGTGTGAGGGGTGGAGGACATGAGGGAGGTCATGCGGGGGGACATGAGGAGGGGATCACGGTGCTAGCTCTGCTGCTCGCCGCGCTGATGGGCCTCGCCGTCGGAGGCATCCTCCTCGGTGTCCGCATGTACCGTGCGGAGGCCAAGCTCCCCGGTGACCTGGCCCTCGCGCTGGAGGTCGGCGGGACCCGCGTCTCGAAGGCCGACTCGGCCGTAGACCGCCTCGGCATGCGCTTCGCCCCGCTCGTACTGCGCCTGATGGGCCCCCGCCGCATGGACGCCAAGCGCCGCCGTATCGACATGGCGGGCAACCCCGGCGGCCTGACCCTGAACCGCTACGCGGCCCGCCGGGCGGTGTACACGGTCTTCGGCGGCCTGCTCTTCCTGATCTTCCTCACGAACGGGCAGCTCCTCTTCGCCCTGATGGCGCTCGCCTTCGGCCTGCTGGCCGCCGACGCCCTCATCTGGCAGGCGATCCGCGACCGCAAGGAGGTCATCGACCGCACCCTCCCCGACTTCCTTGACGTCCTGGCGGTCGTGGTGTCGGCGGGCCTCGGCTTCCGCCAGTCGCTGGAGCGCGTGGCCGATCACTACGAGGGCCCGTGGGCGGACGAGCTGCGCATCACTCTCCGCCAGATGGACATGGGGGTGAGCCGCCGCCAGGCCTTCGACGAGCTGCGCAGGCGCAACTCGTCCGAGCAGGTGGCCCAGTTCGTCTCGGCGCTGCAGCAGGGCGAGGAACTGGGCTCGCCGATCGCCGACACCCTCATCCAGCTCGCCACGGACATGCGCCGCACCGACGCCCAGAACTCCCGCCGCCGCGCAGCGAAGACGATCCCCAAGGCGACGATGGTCACGCTGGTCTTCATGCTCCCGGCCACGATGATCCTCATCGCCACGGGCATGTTCCTGGGCTCGGGCACGAACTTCGGCTCGATCCTGGGACGTTGAGATGGCGGTGGACTGGGAACGAGTGCGCGGGCAGGTGTCCCGTCAGGGGCGCCGCCGTCAGGGGCGCGGGGCTGTGACAGGTGCGGCTCCGCCGCGTGGGCGCACCCAGCCACAACCGGCCCGCAGCCAACGAACAACCCTTCCCTCAGGCGGCTCCGCCAAGTGGGCCACAGGCTACTTCGCAGACGACGCGGCAGCACCCAGCAGCCTCCGCCTCCAGCTCAACGCCCTCCAGGCCCTCTGCCGCCAGGCATTCGCGGTCAGACTCACCCTGATCGCGATCGGCGCCCCCTTCGCGACGGCCAACGCGACCGACGGCCTGCCGCGCTACGGAGTCCTCACCGCCGCGGTCCTGGGCGTGATGGGCTCGTACGCGATGCTCAGGGACTGGGACAGGTGCGCGCCCCGCCTCCTCGCGCATCCCACGCTGATGGCGGTGGACCTGGTCTTCGGCGCGATACTCCTGCTGACGGCGTCCCCCGCCTCCCCCCTCGCGTACGCGGCGGTCTGCACCCCCCTCCTTGCCGGCCTGCTGTACGGCTGGCGCGGCTCCGGAGTCTTCACGGGCCTCCAACTGGTGGTGCTGCTCACGGTGTTCAGGGCGTGGGAGCAACACCCCGGCACCGGCGTGAGCACCCTCCTGATCGCGGGCTTCTGCGTCGCGGCGGGCATCATCGGCGTCACCCTGCGCAATCTGATGTTCCACTTCGGCACGGCCAGCCAGGCCCTCGCGGAGGCGAACTCCCGCCTGGCCGTCGCGGAGGCCGTCGAGTCCGAACGGGCCCGTCTGGCCCGGGAGATGCACGACTCGGTGGCGAAGACCCTGCACGGCCTCGCGCTGTCCGCCGAGGCCCTGGCGGTCGCCGCCGACCACGACACCGACCCCCGCGCCCTCAAGTCCCAGGCGAGCGCGGTGGCGGGTGCGGCACGCCGGGCGGCGGCGGAGTCCCGGGAACTGCTGACGGACCTAAGGGCCCACACGGCCCTGTCGAACCCGCAGATGAACCTGGTGACGGAACTGGCCGCCAGGGTGGCCGACTTCGCGTCCCGTACAGGCATGACGGCGACCTTCGCCCACGAGGGCGCCGCAGCGATGCTCGTCCTCCCGCCCGGGTCGCCCCGCCAACTCCTTGCGATCGTGGCGGAGGCCTTGGAGAACGCCCACCGCCACGCACGCGCGACCCGCGTGGACGTGACTCTCGACGCCTCGGACTCCCGCCTGCGCCTGACCGTGCGGGACGACGGCACAGGTACACCGGTCTCTCTGAACGACTTGAACGACTTGAACGACTTGGACGCCTTCGAGGACGTACAAGCCCTGACGAAAACCGGCCACTTCGGCCTGCTGGGAATGCTGGAACGCGCGGCGTCGGTGGGCGCGGTCCTCCAACTGCACGGAGCCGAGGGCGAGGGCACGAAGGTCACCGTGACGCTCCCTCTCCCCTCTCTCCCCTCTCCCATGTCCGCACGCCCTTCCCACACCTCCCAAGAGGAGGCCGCACATGTCTGACCAGGCTCTTCCCGGCTCGCCCCTGCGGGTGCTCGTGGCCGACGACAACCCGGTCGTCCGGGCCGGCCTCGCGGCCCTGCTGAACGCCCACCCCGACATCCGGGTCACGGCCCAGGCATCCAACGGCGCGGAAGCGATTGCGATCGCGACCTGTCACCGCCCCGACGTGATCCTGCTCGACGTACGCATGCCGGGCACGGACGGCCTGACCGCGCTGCCCACGCTGGCCCGGCTGGCTCCCGTGATGATGCTGACGTACAGCGGCGAACCCGAGGTGGTGGCCAAGGCGTTGCGCCGTGGCGCTGTCGGCTATCTGGTCCACGGCGAGTTCACCGCGGACGAACTGATCAGAGCCGTGCGGGACTTGCGTGACGGGACGGCCACCTTCACGTCCTCGGCGGTCGATGTGTCGGATCCGCTCGGTGTTTCGTACGAACCGAACCAAAACTCTTCGCATCTGCAATCGTTTGTGTCACAGTCGTCAAAGGCTCGACCCACCTACGCGGCAAGACTCCACGGCCGTGGCCACAACCGACTGGAATTCGGACTGAGCGCACGGGAGGTGGAGGTCATGGATCTCATCGCGGCAGGCATGAGCAACCAGCAGATCGCCGCCACGTGCTTCATCAGCGAGAAGACGGTGAAGAATCACATCAACCGCATCTTCGCGAAGCTGCACAGTTCTTCACGCAGCGAAGCGATCGCCCACTGGCTGGGCACGGCCCACGGGGGGTGGAACCGGTGACTCCGACGACGGGAAGTTGGGCCCCCGGACCCACCCGCAGTAGGCGGGTTCTCACGTACGGTGCGCGGGACGGTAGTGATTTTGGGTGGGAGGGAAGGGATCGCTGTGACCAGAAACCTGGAGCCGGAGACGTCCGCCGGGAAGAAGCGGGCGGTTCGCGGATGGGTCCGGAACGTGGCCTCCCGGATGCGCGGACGAGACCGGGACGCGGGAGCGGGCTTCGTGGAGTACGCAGGGCTGATGATCCTGATCGCCGGGATCTTCACGCTGATCGACGGTCTCGGTCTCGACGGCCTGATCTCCGGCGCGATCCTGGACGCGGTCAACCAGGTCATCGGCGGCTGACCCGCACACGCCTGCGTGGCGACCGGGGGTCGACTCTCCCGATCTACATCTGGCTGACGGGGATTCTGCTCTTCGCCGCGTTCGCGTTCTTCGCGTTCGCCCAAGCGGCGTCCGCCCGTAACGGAGCCCAATCCGCAGCGGATGCCGCCGCGTTGGCGGCCGCACAGGACGCCAGGGACGAGCTGATGGAGGGCCTGGAAGGCGCCATAGGCGTGGACGACGACTGGCTGGACTGGCTTGACGGTGACGGTGACGGATTCGAGGATGCGGGAGCTGCTGCGGCGGCGGGCGAGTTGGCCGCCCAGAACGACTCGACCGTGACAGGGTTCGCGCCCTACGCCGTAGCTGGGTACCCCGGCTACCAGGTGGAGATCGAGACCAACTACACGGTCGGAGACTCGATCATTCCGGGCACGGAGGGCATGCACGCGACCGCCGACGCGGTGGCCGTCATCAAGCCCCGCTGCGACTTCGATCTGCCCGATGATCCGGAGGATGCCGTTGAACTGGACTGTGACGGCGAACCCGTGGACATCGACCCCGAAGATTTCGATGTGGACGACCTTCCCGACGCGTCCGTGCTGTTCTCTGTGCATCTGGCCGAGTGAAAGGAAGCCGTACCGATGAACATTCGGCACACCACGAAGGGCCGCACGGTCCTGACCGCCGTGGCGATCACGACTGGACTGGTCCTCACGGTGGCCGGCTGCGGCGGCGGCGGTGACGACAAGGATTCGGGCAAGAAGACGTCGTCCTCCTCACCGGCGAAGAGCGACGGGGGCGACGACAAGCAGGGATCCCAGTCGCCCTCCGCCCAGCAGGTCCTGGCCGAGGTGAAGAGCGACGGCCTGACGCTGGCCATCACTTCGGCCAACAGGGACGAGGGTGGCTTCGTCACCGTGGAGGGGACGGTCACCAACGGCAGCGGAAAGGCGTGGGTGGCCGCGGACTGGCGTGGTGACGAGAGGGAGCTGGCAGGGAACGGCGGATCCCTCGCGGGCGCCGGCCTGGTCGACCAGGCCG
>NZ_LIPP01000299.1:0-396 GCF_001418335.1 Streptomyces aurantiacus
GTCAGTGGCACACGGAAGTTCTCAGTCTGCTGCAGCGCTGCAGTCTGTTCGGCAACTGTTCGGCGGCATTGGCACGTCCTTGAGGCATGACAACTGCTACACGCGAACCACCGTCCAGCACGCCGCCGAGTTGGTCGCACTGCGGCCACGGCGCGACACCGGCCGATCCGGTCGGCTGCCGCGGCGTCCACGTCGGTGACCACACCGCCTGCCTGGCCCACCTGGAGGAAGCCGACCGAGCCGCCTACCTCGCGACGCTCTCACCCGGCACCGACATCGACCACCGCGGCACCCCCTTCACCGGACCTCTCCTCGATGCCCTCCTCTCCGTCCTCCACGACCCTGCCACTGGACATCCCCGCCTTGGTACCGCCTGGTTCGGGTCGGCGATCTTCG
>NZ_LIPP01000299.1:437-1212 GCF_001418335.1 Streptomyces aurantiacus
GCGACCTTCGAGAGCGGCGCCATTCTCGCGTCGGCGACCTTCAGGGGTCAGGCTGACTTCCAGTCGGCGACCTTCAAGAGTTACGTCTGGTTCAGTGAGGCGACCTTCGAGAGCGGCGCCGTATTCAGGTCGGCGACCTTCAAGAGGGACATCTGGTTCGAGGCGACGATCTTCGGGAGCAGCGCTTGGTTCGAGTCGACAACTTTCGAGGGCGTTGCCTGGTTCCGGGGAGCGATCTTCGGAAGCAGCGCCTGGTTCGAGTCAACGATCTTCGAGGGCAGCGCTGNNGGGGCGGTGTTCGGTGGCCCGGTGACCCTCTCGTGTGCCGCGCGCCGCGTGGAGTGCCGGCGGACCCGCTGGTTGGCGACGGCTGAGGTGCGCCTGCGCTACGCCACGGTGGACTTCGCCGACGCGGTCTTTGAGTATCCCCTCACCATCGCGGCGGAGCCGGATCCGTTCGTACTGTCCGACAGGCAACAGATGGCAGAGGGGATCTTTAACGGCGCGTCCAACGCGACGGTGCGGATGGCCTCGCTGCGCGGAGTGGATGCGGCCCACCTGGTCCTCGCCGACATCGATCTGTCGCGATGCTTGTTTACCGGGACCGTGCATCTGGACCAGCTGCGTCTAGAGGGCACCTGCTGCTTCGACAGCATCCCGCCTGGCACGTACTGGCGGCGCTGGCGTCCCGTCCGCTACACCCACCGCTGCATCCTTGCAGAGGAGCACCACTGGCGTGCGAGGCAGCCGTCGACCGTGCGGGGCTGGAACGTGG
>NZ_LIPP01000003.1 GCF_001418335.1 Streptomyces aurantiacus
GCCGCGGGGTGCTTACCGGGCGGGTGGCAGGTCGATGGCCCCGCCAGGAGCGTCATCCCCATCCCCATCCTCATCCTCATCGTCGGCGTCGGCGTCGGCGTCGGCGTCGGGCGCCGGAAGCCGTGCCCCGCGGCTTTCGGCGACGCGGAGTACGTCCCGTAGCGACTCGGACAACCTGGCTGAGAGGTACCGGAGTTCGACGGGCCCCGTCTTCGGGTCGTCGACCAACGCGTGTGCGTGGCCGAGCAACACTCACGGCCCATCCCGAGCTGTACGGACTCGATGTTGTCGGCGGTCCGGGAGAGATGACCGCCGTCGGCGTCGGTGAGGAGGTAGCAGGGATTTCCTTCGGGGCCGGACCAGGGGAGGAGGCGGGTGATGCGGTTCGGCTGGTGCATGGCGTTTTCCGGGTTCGCTGAGGTTGCCTGATCGGTGGGGGATGTGGGGTCGCTCATTACGCGGTTACCTCCACGCCGTGGATCCGGCGGGGCCCGATATCGACGCCGTGGGTGGCCAGCCAGAGGGCGCGGCGGCGTCGGCGTTGCCGCTGCCTTTCGTGCCGCCACTCGTCGAGGGAGAGGACGTACGGGCGTACCAGCGCGGAGTCCTCGCCGCGGAGGCGGGTGCAGCGAGGGTGAGGCGACCGGCGGCGGACGGGTACGCATTCGCGCGTGGGCACGTGGGGTACCTCGGGAGGGCTGCCGGCAGGGCGTGGGTTCGCGCGGTGCCGGCCGCGCGGGGGCAGCAGCAGTCTCAGCAACTGCGTGCAGAGGAGGGCGATACAGTGCGGCACGTCTACCTGCTTTCTCAGGTGGGCCATGCCCCCGGGCCGTTCGCGCGGTCGCGGGGGTCATTTGTGTATCGATCCTGTCGTGGACTTCGGCACGAACCCATCCCAAGTGCCTATAGGGACGTCCTATATTGGAGGCATGGGGGATTTTGATACGAACCTGTGGTCGCACCCTCGGCTCATGGCGGCAGCAACCGGGGAGGACTGGGGCACCGTCTTCCGGACGTACCGACAACTCGCAGGCATCAGTCAGATGAAACTCGGTGAGCGAGTAGGACTTGTCCAGCCGGATGTCTCCGACAACGAGCGTGGCCGACGCCGGGTGACTTCAGTGGAGGTCCGGCAGCGCATCATTTCGGGGCTCGGGATTCCTCCCGGAATCGTGGCTGGAGCAGCGCTGTCGGACGCCTTGCCAGTTCCGGCCCTGGCGCTGACGAGCCCCGCTCCGGACGAGGACTTGCTGGCACGCGTGACAAACGCCATCGATGGCTGCCAGCGCGTGGACAAGGTGACGCTCGACTGGCTGGACCGGCTCCTTGCCGAGCACCGCAGGGCAGAGGACACCATCGGCTCCCGACCGCTTGTCGACGTCATGCGCCAGCAGCTCCGTACCGTTGTCGATCTGTATGCAGGCGCACGAGGCCCCCTGGAGGAGCGCGTTGTCCGCCTCGCCTCCGAGCACGCTCAATTTCTTGCCTGGATGGCACAGGACCAGGGCCAGTCAGCCGCCGCACTCGCGTGGTACGACCGATCCCACGAGTGGGCGTTGGAGGCAGGAGACGCCGACATGGCGGCGACGACGCTCAGCATGAAGGCGCACATGGCGTGGTCAGGTGGCCGGGGTGCGCGGTGTGTTCGACTTGCCGAAGCTGCTCGCTGGTCCGCTCCGGGCGCGTCGCTGGGCGTACAGGGCATGGCCGCGCAGATGGAAGCCCGAGGCCATGCGCTCAATCAGAACGGCGACCAGGCGCACCGCCTACTGGACGAGGCACAGGAACTGATTGTTCGCGCCGCCCAGCATCCCGAGGACGAGCCTCCGTGGATGTACTTCTACGACGAGACGTGGTTCACCTTGCAGCGAGGCATGGCCGCGCTGCATTTCCGCGACTGGCAGGGGGCCGCAGACCACATCGGGGCGGGGCTCGACGCGCTTCCGGAGACCTACCGACGTGACAGGGCGTGGTACCGCTCTTGTCTTGCGCATGCGCTGGCAGGAGGCGGGGAGTCCGAACGAGCGGTGGCCGTAGCGATGGAGACGATTCCGGATGCTTCTGCGATTGGGCGCCCGCACGCCTGGAACGAGCTGCACACCACGGCTGCTGTACTGATGCGGCAAGGAGGAGCGGAGGGGCGTCAGCTGGTTGATGCTCTCCAGGCGAGCGATTGAGTTGACTGTGGCAGCAGGCCCACCCAACCTCTGTCACCACGAACCGTGCCGTCGGCAGGCGGCGTGTGATCTGCCCCTCGGCGACATCGGGAGGTCAGGCCGCCCGCTCAGACACGGGCTCCGACGCCGGGACCTCCGGTCGCCCGGCGGAGGTCGCGTCCTCGTCCGGCGGCAGCTTCCGCATCAGCAGCCCGTACCCCAGACCCGCCACCGTGCCGACGACCGCGCACAAACCCCACAGCCACTCGGCCCCGTACCGGTCGATCACGACACCGGACATCAGGGGTGCGACGAGGGCGGCGACGGACCAGGACATCGTGTACATGCCCTGGTACCGGCCGCGGCCGTGCGTGGGGGAGAGGCGTACGACGATGCTGGTCTGGGTCGGCGCGTTGACGATCTCGGCGAGGGTCCAGACGCAGATCGTGAGCGCGAAGACGCCGACCGAGCCGGCGAACGCGGTGAGCCCGAACCCGTACCCGGCGAGGAGGGACGAGACGACGAGGAGCCTTCGTGGGTCCCGGTCCTGGATGAAACGGGTCACCGGCAGCTGGAGTACGACGATGAGGACGCCGTTGACCGCGATCACCAGGCCGTAGTCCGCGGGCGTGAACCCGGCCGCGCCCATCGCCACCGGCAGGCCCACGAACCCCTGCTGGAAGATCAGCGCGACGAGGAACGACAGCCCGACGACGCTCATGAACCGCCCGTCGCGCAGGACCGTCCGCAGCCCTACTTCGGGCTCGCCCGCCTCCTTGTGGACCTGCTCGGGCCGCGACTCGGGCAGCTTCACGAAGACGACGACCGCGCACAGCATCGTCATCCCGGCCTCGATGAGGAAGCCGGCCAGGTAACTGACCTCCGCGATGAACCCGGCCGCCGTGGACGAGACGGCGAACCCCATGTTGATCGCCCAGTAGTTGAGCGAGAAGGCCCGGACACGGTCCTCCGGCTTCACGATGTCGGCCATCATCGCCTGCACGGCCGGGCGGGAGGCGTTGCTCGCCATGCCGACGAGGAACGCGACGCCCGCGATGGACACCGGGTCGTGCATGAAGCCGAGCAGCGCGACGGAGACGGCGGTGGACGACTGGGCGATGAGGAGCGTGGGCCGACGCCCTAGCCGGTCCGTCATCACGCCCGCGCCGAGCGAGGAGATCACTCCGCCGAGCCCGTGGAGCGAGGCGACGAGTCCGGCGTACGAGGCGGAGTAGCCGCGCTCCAGCGTGAGATACAGGGCCATGAAGGTGGCGACGAAGGCGCCGAGCCGGTTGACGAGCGTGCTGGTCCACAGCCACCAGAACTCGCGGGGGAGCCCCGAGACGGTCTCGCGGGCGGCACGTTTCACGGACGTGAACGGCATCGGGACTCCCAGGCACAGGTGCAGGTACGGGTACGGGTACGGGTGAGCGGTTACACGCAAGCGACTGCATGTAAGCGTCTCTAGGTGCGAGCACAACTTACGAGAGCGGGACCGGAGGGGCCACTCAATTAACAGAAACGGTCAAGTGGCGGCGCTCCGGGGACGCTGGGGCTCGTATCCGGCTTGCCGGCGGCCGGGCGGCGGATCACTCAGCCGGGCCGGGGAGTGGGTGGACGAGCGAGCGGGAGGGCAGGCGAGCGGGCGATCGAGGGCTTCGATTACGCTCGGGGCCATGGCCGACGCACCGTACAAGCTGATCCTCCTCCGCCACGGCGAGAGCGAATGGAACGCGAAGAACCTGTTCACCGGCTGGGTGGACGTCAACCTCAACGAGAAGGGCGAGAAGGAGGCAGTCCGCGGCGGTGAGCTGCTCAAGGACGCCGGCCTGCTGCCCGACGTCGTCCACACCTCCCTCCAGAAGCGCGCCATCCGCACCGCCCAGCTGTCGCTGGAGTCGGCGGACCGCCACTGGATCCCCGTACACCGCTCCTGGCGCCTGAACGAGCGCCACTACGGCGCGCTGCAGGGCAAGGACAAGGCGCAGACCCTCGCGGAGTTCGGCGAGGAGCAGTTCATGCTGTGGCGCCGCTCGTACGACACTCCGCCGCCCCCGCTGGAGGACGGCACGGAGTTCTCGCAGTCGGACGACCCGCGTTACGCGACGATCCCCCCGGAGCTCCGCCCGCGCACGGAGTGCCTCAAGGACGTCGTCGTACGCATGCTCCCGTACTGGTACGACGGCATCGTCCCGGACCTCCTGGCCGGCCGCACGGTCCTGGTCGCGGCCCACGGGAACTCGCTGCGCGCCCTCGTCAAGCACCTCGACGGCGTCTCGGACGCGGACATCGCGGGCCTGAACATCCCGACGGGCATCCCGCTCTCGTACGAACTCGACGCGTCCTTCAAGCCGGTGAACCCGGGCGGCACGTACTTGGACCCGGCTGCCGCGGCGGCGGCGATCGAGGCCGTGAAGAACCAGGGCAAGAAGAAGTAAGCGGGCGCGAACAAGCCCCCTACCTGCGGGTTTTCCGCTGGTAGGGGGCTTGTTGTTGTGTCTGGGCCGTCTCTGGGCTGTCAGGTGCGGGGACGGCTCCGGCCGGGCCGTGCCGAAGACGGCGGTTGCAGCCTTGCGGGTGCGCTTCTGGCTGGACGGCATCAGATGCGCGTACACACGCAGCGTCGAGCCCGTGGTCACCGGGGGTCTGTCGCGCTCCTGCACACAACTCAGCGCCCAGCACCACAGTTGGAAAGCGTGTTGGCGACACCGAGTTTCAGCGCACGTCCTGATGTGGGAGCGTCAGGCATTGGGAGGAACCCGCTGTACGCCGGTGCAGGCCACCAGCGCGCTGCCCTCCTCATTGCCCGAGGGTCACCGCGCGTGCGCGACGAAGGTGCCTATCCCGCCCACGCTGCACGTCGGCACCTCCGGCACCAACCGGTCGGACACCGCGAAGGGCGCGTCGTCACCCTTCCTGAACTCGGCCACGATGAGCAGCGTCTCGCCGTCCCGGATCCGGTCCGGGTTGATGCGGGCCTTCCCGGGGTCGTTGTCGAAGTACGTCACCGGTTCGCGCTGGGAGGACCCGGGAACCATGGGCGGCTTACCGGTGGAACAGTCCTTGTCCCCCTTCAGGATGGCCGCCCGCACGCCCATCTTTCGCAGCTGCTTCTCAAGGCCGGGCATGCCGTCGCCGTGCTTCAGGTCCATGACCAGCGAGCCGTCACTCTCCTGGGCCACGGCGTATGCGGGCGAGCTGCCCGCGCCGCTCAGCGACGGCACGACCACCGCCGTCGCGACGGCGGCCGTCGCCACCGCGGCGATCGTGAGCGGGACGCGAAGACGCCGGGCCGGGGCCCGGGTGGCCTGAGCGGGGGCCGGGTGCGTGGCCATGGCCGACAGCTCCGCCGCCAGGCGCCGCTTGAATCCGGTGGGCGTGCTCATGAGACAACCTCCAAGATGGGTTCTGTGTCTTTGCGGACGGACGGACGTTCGGCGCGCAGCGCACGCTTCGCGCGGAGCAGGCGGCTGCGCACCGTCGCCCGGTTGAGGCCGAGGACCTGGGCGGCCTCGCGCGGGGTGAGGCCGTCGACGGTCACCAGATCGAGGACTTCGCGCAGCGGCTCGCTCAGCGCGCTGTGCCGCTGGGACAACTCGCGCGCGGCGCGTTGTGCGTCGATCCGCTCCTCCAGCGCGGCGATGTCCTCCTCGTCGAGCAGCCGGTGCCCGTTCAGCTGGGCCACCGCCTGTTGCTCGCGGGCGCTGCCGCGGTAGTGGGAGGCCAGGACGTTGCGAGCGATGCCGTACAGCCAGGCGTAGGGCGCCCCGCGCTTCGGGTCGTACTGGCCGGCGGCCTCCAACGCGGCGACGAAGACGTCGGCGGTGAGGTCGGCGGCCACCTGTGGGCAACTCGTGCGCCGGGTCACGAAGCCGAGGACCGCGTCGAAGTTCTCCTCGTAGAACGCCGAAAATCCGGCGGCGTCCGGCCGCGGCGGCGTGGCCCGGCGCGTGCGTCGTTCAGGCGCTGCGGGCCGTCCAGGTATTAAAGGCACCCATTCCTCCAAGGTGGTTGGCGGACCCTTCACCTGTTACTTGGCCGGGCAGCGGCAAACCGTTGCATCGGCTGCCCCGCGGGGTGTTCAGACGCTCCACCCGCGTCGCATCGCCGCACATACGCCGGGCCCGCCACCGGGGATGGAGGCCTGTGTGGCTACCTGGTCGACAATGGCATCGAGTGGCGGGCGATCGCTGAGATGCTCGGTGCTCAGGTGGCTCAGATCGCCAAGCTCGCCATCCCGAAGGCGCCTGCGGATCTTGTTCAGGGTGGGCGACTGGCATTCCTTGTGAACTGCCAGCAAGATCGTCATTGCGCATAGTCTTTGGCTTCCCCCACTTGACGGGCCGCGAAGACGAGCACAGCGACCACGCTCGACGCCCGCCCGGGGCGCCCCGCTGGTGCCGCACCGACAGCACCAGTTGCGGAGGCGTCAAGCGCAAGCGGCCGACCGTCAATCCGGGGGACGCGGGCGGGAAAGCACAGAGGACACGTCCCCGCGCACGGCAGAGTGGCTCCCCCAATACGTCGTACCAACGTCATACCAAGGGGGGCCACCGTTGACCACGCAGCCTTCATCTTCGTCCCGCGACGCGGCTTCGTCCGGCGACCAGACCGTGCCCGTCGGTGACCGAGAGGCGTCCGACCGTGCCGGCGAGACGGAGAGCGGAGCCTCCGGAGCGGAGAGTGGATCGGCGCGCCGGCGCCGGTTCGATCCGACTGTGGTGGTCGCTGTGATCACGGCTGCCGCGAGTGTCGCGGTTGCCGCCATCACCGTCGCTTCCCAGAGTGACGGCAGCGCCAGTGGGAGTGGTGGTGACGCGAAAGCGGTGGCCACGGCGCGGAAGGACCCGGTCAGGCCGCGCAGTGCGGACCCGTACGCACAGGGATGCGGCAAGGACTCCAAGCCCGTAGGAGGGCCTGCCCAGATTGATGGGCTCGGGACGGCCCGGGTCTATCGCTCCGAGATGTGTGCCACAGAGTGGGCCGCGCTCACCGCCGGGAAGGCGTCGGTGACCTTCTTCCTGGAGAAGCGGGGGCAGTCCACAGCAGGGCAGCGGGTGTGGGGCACGGTCGACGGGGTCCGGCACACGGATCCGCCCAACGACCCGGTACCCGCCAACGCCGTCGACGCGTTGCACACCCCGATGGTCCCCGCCACAGAGGACGTCATGGCCTGCGTGGCTACGAAGGGGTACACCCCGAGCTCCGACGGCGAGAAGGTTTGCACTGGCTATCAGTGAGATCGGTCCGCCCCGATCTCATGGCGGTGTCCTCTTCCCATTCTGGTGGAGCGACTACGCGGTGCCCGTCAGGTGGGTTCGGGTGAATTGCCGGAACGTGGTGATCAGGGGGTTGTGGTCGTTGGCGCGGGTGGCGAGTACCACCTCGCACGGGTCGATTCCCTTGAGGGGAATCGTGGCGAGGTCCGCGCGCAGTGTGCTGCGTCGGTCGCCTGCGGGCAGGATGCCGATGGCGTTGCCATTGGCGACCAGTTCGAGTTTGTCCTCGAAGCTGTCGTCGGGGCCGGGGCCGGGATCTGATTCCAGGGGTCGGGACATGCTCCAGATGGCGGCAGTGCTGTTGCAGGCCACGAACTTCTGCTCGCCGAGGTCGTCGAGGTCTTCGAGGGTGACGGACGGCGAGTCCGCCAAAGGGTGGGACGCGGGCACGACGAGTATCCGCGGTTCCTCGTAGAGCAGAGTCACGCGTAGGTGGTCCGTCGGGAACGGGAGGGGCCTGCGGGCCACCAGTGCGTCCACCCGGCGTTCCGGGAGGGCATGGGTGTCCTGCCAGCTCAGATGGCGGGTGCGTACCTGGGCGTCGGGGTGACGGCGGCGCAGCTCCCGTACCGCCGGGGTGACGACCAGGTCCTCGACGTATCCGATCGTGATCGCGCGGGCGGGTGCGGCGGCACGCGCGGCGAGCGTCGCCCGATGAGCCGCGTCAAGCAGGGCCTGCGCCTGCGGCAGGAACGCGTGGCCGGCCTCGGTGAGCCGGCTGCCCTGCGGCGTGCGATCGAACAGGCGCACGCCGAGCTGGTCCTCCAGGCGTTGGATCTGGCGACTGAGTGACGGCTGGGCCACGTGCAGTGCCGTGGCTGCCCGGCCGAAATTCAGGTGCTCCGCCACGGTCGCGAAGTACCGCACCAGCCGCAGGTCGAGGTCGGGTCCGGTCGGGGACACGGGTGCGTCAGCCATACAGCGAGCCTACTCGTCATGCGTCTGCTGCATGACGAGGTGCGAAACAGGTCTTGGACAGGGGAACCGGATTGTTCTTGACTCGAAAGCGTCCGCGAAAGCGTCCGATTCGGCGCAGAAGTTTGCTCGCCGAGGCAAAAGTCAATGACGAACTTTGAGAAAGAACAGAGGGCGACCACTGTGGGTAAGTTCAATGGCAAGAATGTTGTGATTACCGGTGGCAGCAGCGGTTTCGGGTTTACCACGGCGAAGCTCTTGGTGGATGGTGGAGCGCGTGTCCTGATCACCGGGCGCACCCAGGCCACGCTGGATTCCGCGCGCGAGCAACTCGGGAAGAACGCGGTGGCCGTACGGAGCGATGTGGCTTCCCTTTCTGACCTGGACGCTCTTGCCGACCGGGTGAAGGAAGAATTCGGCACGCTCGACGCCCTGTTCGTGAACGCGGGCATCACACGGTTCGAACCCTTCCAATCGATGTCCGCGGACGCGTACGACGAACTGTTCGCGGTCAACGCGAAGGGTTCCTACTTCACCGTGCAGAAGCTCGCCCCGCTTTTGAGCGAGGGCAGTGGCGTCGTCATCACCACCTCGGTCGCCAACGTCCTGGGTATACCGATGATCAGCGCCTACGCGGCCAGTAAAGCGGCCCTGCGTTCGATGACCCGTAGCCTCGCGCGCGAGTTGCTCCCGCAGGGAATTCGCGTCAACGCGGTCAGCCCCGGTCCCGTCGACACCGGAATTCTGGACAGGTCGATGCCGGCAGAGGCCGCCGAGGCGACCAAGGCGCAGATGATCGCGCAGAACCCCATGCAGCGTTTCGGTGATCCCGACGAGGTTGCCAGGGCGGTCGCGTTCCTCGCCTTCGACGCCACCTTCACCACCGGTGCCGAGTTCGCCGTGGACGGAGGTGCCTCCCAGATCTGAGTGTCTCTCAGATCTGAGTGTCTCTCAGAACTGAGGCACCGTCCGATCCGATCAGGCGGGGTTCTCGTCCGTGCCTTGAGAGCCCGCCAACGGAAGGGCCCCGCACCTGGGCGAATTCGAGGGGCCCTTCCGTAATCACATGTCACGCGTCGATCACATGTCACGCGTCGATGTCACGCGTCGCGCACCGGCGTCGTACGCCGGTCGTCCTCGCCGCAGCGCGTCAGCCGCACTGGCAGGGGCCGCCGGACTGGCACCCGCAGCCGCAGCCCGAGCCGCAGCCGCAGGCGCCGAAGAGCGGCAGGCTCTTGATCTCGACGGGCTGCTGCGTCTCGCGTTCCTGGGTCGGGTCGGGCGTGGTGGGGGAATCGGCCATGGGTCCCTCCTCGAAGGCTTGTGCCTCCCCCCATTGCATTCCCCTGAGGTCGGGCGCATCAACGGCGCACGGAGGCTTATACACCCCTACGCGCACTCTGTACGCACTCGGCGCGCCCCCTCCGAGGCCCACGCCCGCCGCAGGCACGAAACGCCTACGCCCCCTCCACCTGCGGAGCAGTCTGCAGCTCGTCCGCGTGTTCGCCCGTCACCAGGTACACCACCCGGTTCGCCACCGACACCGCGTGGTCCGCGAAGCGCTCGTAGTAGCGGCCCAGCAGCGTCACGTCCACCGCCGTCTCGATGCCGTGCTTCCAGCGGTCGTCCAGGAGGTGCTGGAAGAGCGTGCGGTGGAGGAGGTCCATCGCGTCGTCGTCCTGCTCCAGCTGGAGGGCGAGGTCGACGTCCTTGGTGATGATGACCTCGGCCGCCTTCGCCATCAGGCGCTGTGCGAGCTGGCCCATCTCCAGGATCGTGGCGTGCAGGTCCTGCGGAATGGCGCGCTCCGGGAAGCGCAGCCGTGCGAGCTTCGCCACGTGCTGGGCAAGGTCGCCCGAGCGCTCCAGGTCGGCCGACATACGGAGCGAGGTGACGACGATCCGCAGGTCCGTGGCCACGGGCTGCTGCCGCGCCAGCAGGGTTATCGCCCGTGCCTCAAGGTCGTGCTGGAGATCGTCGACCTTCTGGTCGGCCGCGATCACGCTTTCCGCCAGCTTCAGGTCGGAGTCGAGGATCGCCGTCGTGGCGCGACCGATCGCCGACCCGACGAGGCGGGCCATCTCGACCAGGCCCTCGCCGATCGAGTCAAGTTCCTCGTGGTACGCGTCCCGCATCAGGATGTCCCTTTCCTACGTCTGCTTCGGGGGGCTCACAGGGGCTCGTGAACCCCACGCTCCCACGGTCCGGCCACAACGCGACGGTTTCCGTCCTCCCACATGAACCAACACCGGCACCCAGGTGAACTCTGGGCGACGTCGCCTCTTCCCGCCGGTGGAACGGACCCGCGACCCGGTCGCACCAAGTGAACCAGCAGGGTCTCCAGCATGAACTCTGGGCGACGAGTGTTCGAGCCCACCCTCGGACGGCTGTGACCGGGGCGTACAGCATGCCTAACCTGGAGCCATGGACGTGAACGCGGCAGTCGCCGCAGCCGCAGCGATCGTCGGTGTTCTCACCGGCGCCATCGCCGTGCTGGCGTTCCGCTGGAGCGAGCGGGAACAGAAACGCCCCACCCGCACCTCTCTGCACACGGACCCGGTCCTTCCGCCGGGCGTCGACACGGTCCTGTCCGTCCTCCGCTCCTCCGCGGTCGTCCTCGACGAGTCCGACGCCGTGGTCAAGGCCAGCTCCGCCGCGTACGCCCTCGGCCTCGTCCGGGGCGGGAAACTGGCCGTCGAACCGATGATCCTGATGGCCCGCGACACCCGCAGGGACGGGGAGATACGACAGGTCGAGCTGGACCTGCCCCGCCGGGGCACGGGCCGGGGCGAGGCACTCGCCGTGTCCGCCCGGGTGGCACCGCTCGGCTCCAGGCTCGTACTGCTCCTCGTCGAGGACCTCACCGAGGCCCGCCGGATAGAGGCCGTACGACGCGACTTCGTCGCCAACGTCAGCCATGAGCTCAAGACCCCGGTCGGCGCCCTCTCCCTCCTCTCCGAAGCGGTCATGGGCGCCTCGGAGGAGCCCGAGGCCGTGGAGCGCTTCGCCGGGCGCATGCAGATCGAGGCGACCCGCCTCACCAACCTCGTCCAGGAACTCATCGACCTCTCCCGCGTCCAGAACGACGATCCGCTGGAGGACGCCGAGCCCGTACGCGTCGACGAACTGGCGGCCGAGGCGATCGACCGCTGCCGCCACCAGGCCGGCGCCAAGCAGATCACCATGGCCGCAGGCGGCACCGCCGACCTGAGTATCTGGGGAAACCGGGGTCAGCTGGCCGCCGCGCTGGGCAACCTCGTGGAGAACGCCGTCAACTACTCGCCCGCCCGCACCCGGGTCGGCATAGCCGCGCGTCGGGTGACCGCGCCCGGCGGAGACCTCATCGAGATCGCCGTGACCGACCAGGGCCTCGGCATCTCCGACAAGGACAAGGAGCGCGTCTTCGAGCGCTTCTACCGCGTCGACCCGGCCCGTTCCCGCGCCACCGGCGGTACGGGTCTGGGGCTCGCGATCGTCAAACACGTGGCCGCCTCCCACGGCGGAGAGGTCACGGTGTGGAGCTCCGAGGGTCAGGGCTCCACGTTCACCCTGCGGCTGCCGGAGGCGGGCGAGGCCCGCGCCCGCGCGACCGGCGACCACAGGCCCGGTCTCGACGAAGACGACGAGACCGGTCAGACCGACGGGACGACCACCGTCTCATCCCCGTACGAACCCTTTTCTGCCCCGGAGGTCCTTCCGTGACCCGAGTGCTCGTCGTCGAGGACGAGGAGTCCTTCAGCGACGCTCTGTCCTACATGCTCCGCAAAGAGGGTTTCGAGGTCGCCATCGCGGCCACCGGGCCCGACGGCCTCGACGAGTTCGAGCGCAATGGCGCCGACCTCGTCCTCCTCGACCTGATGCTGCCCGGCCTGCCCGGCACCGAGGTGTGCCGCCAGCTGCGCAGCCGTTCGAACGTCCCGGTGATCATGGTCACCGCCAAGGACAGCGAGATCGACAAGGTCGTGGGGCTCGAAATAGGAGCCGACGACTACGTCACCAAGCCCTTCTCGTCGCGTGAGCTGGTCGCCCGTATCCGGGCCGTCCTGCGCCGCCGCGGCGAACCGGAGGAGGTCGCACCGGCCGCCCTGGAGGCGGGCCCGGTCCGCATGGACGTCGACCGTCACGTGGTCACCGTCTCCGGCTCCAAGGTCGACCTGCCGCTCAAGGAGTTCGACCTCCTGGAGATGCTGCTGCGCAACGCGGGACGCGTACTGACCCGTATGCAGCTCATCGACCGGGTGTGGGGCGCCGACTACGTCGGGGACACCAAGACGCTGGACGTCCACGTGAAGCGCCTGCGGGCGAAGATCGAGCCGGACCCCGGAGCGCCCCGCTACCTGGTGACGGTCCGCGGCCTCGGGTACAAGTTCGAGCCGTAAACCGCCCCGCAGGGATCGAGCCGCGTGACGGCAGGGACGGCATGACGGCATGACGAAGGGCGGGACCCCCGGAAAAGGGGTCCCGCCCTTCGTCATGCGTGTACGTACGCTCAGTGGCCCTCAGCCGACCCTGAGGCGTCGGCCGCGTCGGCGCTGGCCGAGGCCGCGTCCGAGACGTGCGAGCTAGCCTCGCCCGCCTCACCCGTCTCCTCGGTCTCGCCGGACGCGGACCCGGTGGCGGATCCGGTGGCGGATCCGGTGGGCGTGGCCGACCCGGTGGCCGCGCCGGACTCCGACTCGGACGCCGAGGGCTCGGTGCTCGGCGCCGCCGGGACCTCGGTCGGGCCCCACTCGGAGAAGTAGCCCTTGGCCGGCACGACGAACGCTTCCAGCTTCACGTCACCGGTCTTGCTGAAGGTGAAGGTGACCGGCTGCGCGTCGCCGTCCTTGAAGGCCTCGCGGCTGCTCTCCAGTACGGCGGAGGCGTTGTCCTTGCCGCCGAGGACGAGCGAGCCACCGGCCGGGACGGTCAGCTTCTTCGAGCCCTTTGCGGGCTTCAGCCGGGCCGCCTGGCCGATGCCCTCGACCTTGACGGTCTCCAGGGTCTGCGCGGTGCGGCCGCTGTTGTACAGGATCGCGGTGACCGCGGCCGGGCCCGTCGACTCCAGCTCGGGCTGGGTGATGACGACAGCGTTATGGATCTTGATGTTGCCGACGGTGACGGCGGCGTTGTCCGGCTTGATCTCCAGGGTCTGGGCCTTGTTGCCGGCACCGCATGCGGCGAGCGAGGCGATCGAGAACGCGATGGCGGCGGCGGCGAGGGCGCCGCGTCGAAGGCTGCTGCTCACGGCGGCGGCAACTCCTTGAACGTGGGCGAAACAGAGCGGCTCACTTGTCGAAGCCGTCCTAAGGGTCAGTCAGCGGCCTCAGGTTACCGAGCCGTTCCCGTGCCGCCGCACCCGACCCGCCTCTACGGTTCCCCGGCCACGGTCGGACGCATCCGGACGCACATCCGGACGCACATCCGGACGCAGATCGGATGCCGGCTCTCCGCTTCGCGGTCACTCATGTCACCCGGTGTACATGCATGCGCCATGGACCCGTGAGCCACTCACTCGTCCGTCTTTCACATAAGAGCCGATCGGTAAGCCATCCGGTACGTGCTCGCGGATTTCCCGTAAGAAATGCAAGGGCTCCGGGAAATTGATCTTCCGCTGATCTCCGGTCGATCTTCCGCCCGCACGATCAACCGTGATCAATTCCGGATTCGCCTCGTACGCGACTGCGATCACCGAACGGAGTAGCGCAAGGTGGGCTCTTGGAACCCGACAAACCTGGACGTTCGGGCACGTGGGAGGGGATCGAGGGTGTTGTAACGTGCGCGTTTCTCCTCGCCGGGAGAGCCGCTCCGACCTGCGAATACCGTCGCCCGGGGCCCCTTCGCAGCACGTTCCTGTTCCGGTTGTCAAGCCCCGAGATGCGCCCTGACCTGCGAAAACGCCATTCAGAAGACGCCGTTTCCGTGTTACCCTGGATAGCCACGGAAGGGGTACCTGTCACATGACGTTCAAGGTTGGCGACACCGTGGTCTATCCCCATCACGGGGCCGCGCTGATCGAGGCTATCGAAACTCGCCAGATCAAAGGCGTGGACAAGACCTACTTGGTGCTGAAGGTCGCCCAGGGCGACCTGACAGTGCGTGTGCCAGCGGACAATGCGGAGTTCGTCGGCGTACGTGATGTGGTCGGTCAGGAAGGGCTGGACCGGGTCTTCGAGGTACTGCGCGCGCCGTACGCCGAGGAGCCCACTAACTGGTCGCGTCGTTACAAGGCAAATCTTGAGAAGCTCGCCTCCGGCGATGTCATCAAGGTGGCGGAGGTAGTCCGTGACCTGTGGCGTCGTGAGCGCGAGCGTGGACTCTCCGCCGGCGAGAAGCGCATGCTCGCCAAGGCCCGCCAGATCCTGGTGAGCGAGCTCGCCCTCGCGGAGAACACGAACGAGGACAAGGCCGAGGCCCTGCTCGACGAGGTCCTCGCGTCCTGACGCCCGTCACGCTCTGATCGCTTTTCCGACCAGAGGCGAAACGAGCGGTTCGGCGCAATGAAATGCCGCGGTGCCCGATGACATCTCCACTGTCGCCGGGCGCTGCGGCATGTTCATACCCCAGTGCTCCACCCGAAGCGCTCGAAGTGCTCGAACCGCCCCCGGGTACCTCGGGGACCCCGGGCCACCCCGATACTTGGATACTTGTGGTCCTTGGAGCACCGGGTCCGGACGGTCGGCTCGACCATCTTCACGGAAGGGTCCGGTCAAGGGGTCGCGCCCGGCACTTCCCGGCCCGTCGACCGGGGTACGCCCAGGCCATACCCACGTCGGCCGAGCATACAAACCTGACAGGAACCGATGTCTGACGATTCGCGCCCCTCGCCTTCCGGGGCCCGTACGGCGGCCGTGATTCCGGCCGCAGGCCGAGGCGTACGCCTCGGCCCGGGCGCTCCCAAAGCGCTTCGCACGCTGAACGGAACCCCCATGCTCGTCCACGCGGTGCGGGCCATGGCCGCATCGCGTGCCGTCTCCCTCGTCGTCGTCGTGGCCCCGCCCGACGACGCCGCGGAGGTCAAGACACTGATCGACTCGCACGCGCTGCCCGAGCGGACCGAATTCCTCGTCGTGCCCGGGGGCGACAGCCGGCAGGAGTCCGTGCGGCTCGGCCTCGACGCGCTGCCGCCCGGCATCGACATCGTGCTCGTACACGACGCGGCGCGTCCGCTCGTACCCGTCGACACGGTGGACGGCGTCATCGAGGCGGTACGGGACGGCGCTCCCGCCGTGGTGCCCGCGCTGCCGCTCACGGACACCGTCAAGCAGGTCGAGCCCGCCCGGACGCCCGGGGAGCCCGAACCCGTGGTCGCCACACCGGAGCGCGCCCGGCTGCGTGCCGTCCAGACGCCGCAGGGCTTCGACCGCGCCACCCTCGTACGGGCCCACGAGACGGTCACCGACAACGTCACCGACGACGCGAGCATGGTCGAGCAGCTCGGACTCCGGGTCGTGGTCGTACCCGGGCACGAGGAGGCCTTCAAGGTGACCCGCCCGCTGGACCTGGTTCTCGCGGAGGCGGTCCTGACCCGGCGGAGGCTGAACGATGGGTTCTGAGGCCGACGTGCCCGACGTACCCCCTCAGTCGTCGCCTGTGCCGTCCGCGGCGCCCCCGCCCTCCGCGGCGCCCGTGTTGCCGCAGGTCGGCGTCGGCACCGACATCCACGCCTTCGAAGAGGGCCGTGCACTGTGGTGCGCCGGGCTCAAGTGGGAGGGCGAGGGGCCCGGACTCGCGGGGCACTCCGACGCGGACGTCGTCGCGCACGCCGCGTGCAACGCGCTGTTCTCCGCGGCCGGACTGGGAGACCTGGGGCAGCACTTCGGTACGGGGCGCGCCGAGTGGTCCGGGGCGTCCGGCGTGACGCTGCTGACGGAGGCGGCTCGGATCGTGCGTGCGGCGGGGTTCACCATCGGCAATGTCGCGGTGCAGGTCGTCGGCCCTCGCCCGAAGATCGGGAAGCGGCGGGACGAGGCGCAGAAGGTCCTCTCCGAGGCGGTGGGGGCGCCGGTGTCGGTGTCCGGCGCCACCACGGACGGCCTCGGCTTTCCCGGGCGCGACGAGGGGCTGATGGCGGTGGCCACGGCGTTGGTCGCGCGGACGGGCTGAGCGGGGTTTCCGCCTCGGTCACGGAGTCCCCGACGGGCGGTGCTGTCACCGATCGGGTGCGGATGTCACGAATACGTGCCCCTTGTGGCAGAAGGGTCGCGGGGCACCGCCCACCGCCCACTACCCTGGTGGGGTGACCATTCGTCTGTACGACACCAGCGCCCGGCAGATTCGCGACTTCACCCCGATCACGCCGGGTTGTGTCTCGATCTACCTCTGTGGCGCCACGGTGCAGGCGGCTCCGCACATCGGGCACATCCGGTCCGGGCTCAACTTCGACATCATGCGCCGCTGGTTCGAGTACCGCGGCTACGACGTGACGTTCATCCGCAACGTGACGGACATCGACGACAAGATCATCAGGAAGTCCGCGGAGCAGGACAGGCCCTGGTGGGCCATCGGCTACGAGAACGAGCGCGCGTTCAACGACGGCTACACGGCACTGGGCTGCCTGCCGCCGACGTACGAGCCGCGGGCCACCGGACACGTGACCGAGATGATCGAGATGATGCGCACGCTCATCGAGCGCGGTCACGCGTACGAGGCCGACGGGAACGTCTACTTCGACGTGCGGTCCCTGCCCGGCTACCTCTCGCTCTCCAACCAGGACCTAGACGAGCTGCGGCAGCCCGCGGAGGACGGCGAGACCGGCAAGCGGGACCCGCGGGACTTCGCCATGTGGAAGGCCGTCAAGCCCGGAGAGCCCTCCTGGGAGACGCCCTGGGGGCGCGGCCGGCCCGGCTGGCACCTGGAGTGCAGTGCCATGGCGCACAAGTACCTGGGCTCCGCCTTCGACATCCACGGCGGCGGCATCGACCTGATCTTCCCGCACCACGAGAACGAGATCGCCCAGGCCAGGGGGGTCGGCGACGAGTTCGCGCACTACTGGGTGCACAACTCGTGGGTGACCATGAGCGGCGAGAAGATGTCGAAGTCGCTCGGCAACTCCGTACTCGTGAGCGAGATGGTCAAGGAGTGGCGGCCCATCGTGCTGCGCTACTACCTGGGCACCCCGCACTACCGCTCCACCATCGAGTACAGCGAAGAGGCGCTGCGCGAGGCCGAGTCGGCGTTCGCGCGGATCGAGGGCTTCGTACAGCGTGTGGTGGAGAAGGCCGGGGGAGCGGTCGAGCCCGCGGCCGAGGTGCCGCCGGCGTTCGCCGAGGCGATGGACGACGACCTGGGCGTGCCCGGCGCCCTCGCCGTCGTGCACACCACGGTCCGCCAGGGGAACTCCGCGCTGGCCGCCGACGACAAGGAAGCGGCCGTCGCCCGGCTCGCCGAGGTCAGGGCCATGCTCGCCGTCCTCGGACTCGACCCGCTCGACCCGCACTGGGCGGGCGAGAGCGACCGGGGCGAGGACCTCCACGGAGTCGTGGACACGCTCGTACGCCTGGTGCTGCAGCAGCGCGAGTCGGCCCGGGCGCGTAAGGACTGGGCCACCGCCGACGCCATCCGGGATCAGCTCAACCAGTCCGGTCTCGTCATCGAGGACGGCCCCCAGGGCCCGCGCTGGACCCTCGGCCCGCGCTGAACTTTCCTTGATCGATTGTGCCGTCCGGGTGTCCGGGCGGCACACTTCATAGACGTACGGCGTCGGACGGCATCGGAGCCGTACGGCACAGACGGCACAGACGTGTCAGACGTACGACACAGACGTACGACATCCGCGCGGCGTACACCCGTACGCCATCACACAGACAGGTAGGTCATGGCCGCTAACAACCGCCGCATGTCCGGCAAGAAGGGCGCGCAGGTCGGCAGTGGCGGCCAGCGACGCCGGGGTCTCGAAGGCAAGGGCCCCACCCCGCCCGCCGAGGCGCGCAAGGGACACAAGAAGAACCGCGTCGCCGGCGCCAAGGCCAAGCAGGCCGTGCGCCGGCCCTCGCCGCGCGGCGGCCGGGGCGGCAAGGGCACGTCCGAGATGGTCGTCGGGCGCAACTCCGTCGTCGAGGCGCTGCGCGAGGGCGTCCCCGCCACGATGCTGTACGTCCAGCAGTTCATCGACAACGACGAGCGGGTGCGCGAGGCGCTCCAGCTCGCCGCGGACCGCGGCGGCATCCACCTCATGGAGGCCCCCCGCCCCGAGCTGGACCGCATGACCAACGGGCTCAACCACCAGGGGCTCGTTCTCCAGGTCCCGCCCTACGAGTACGCGCACCCGCAGGACCTCGCGGTCGCCGCGCACGACGAGGGCAAGGACCCGCTGATCGTCGCGCTCGACGGGGTGACGGACCCGCGCAACCTCGGTGCCGTCGTCCGGTCCGTCTCCGCCTTCGGCGGTCACGGCGTGGTCGTGCCCGAGCGCCGGGCGGCCGGCATGTCCGCCGGTGCCTGGAAGACCTCCGCCGGCGCCGCCGCCCGCACGCCCGTCGCCCGCGCGTCCAACCTGACGCGGGCCCTGGAGAGCTACAAGAAGGCCGGCCTCGTCGTGGTCGGTCTCGCCGCGGACGGCGAGGCCGAGGTCGGCGATCTGGAGGCGCTCGGCGGCCCGGTCGTCATCGTCATCGGCAGCGAGGGCAAGGGCCTCTCCCGGCTCGTCGGCGAGACCTGCGACTTCCGGGTCAGGATTCCCATGCCCGGTGGCACGGAGTCGTTGAACGCCGGTGTGGCCGCGGGAGTTGTGCTGTACGAGGCGGCTCGGCGCCGGGCGTGAACGCCGGCGACGGCTGCCGCCGGGCGTGAACGGTGGAGACCGCTGTCGCCGGGCGATCTGATCCGCGGGTGCGTGGGGGCTGGTCGCGCAGTTCCCCGCGCTCCTTACGGGCCGCAGGGCCCGGGGACGGCCGGTTGATCTTGATGCTGTCCGGACAGATCGGGCCGGTCAAGGCAGTGTCCTAACCACACGTCACTCGGTTAGATGAGTGTGGACACCAGAACACCCCGCACACCCACGGGGGACCGCTCGTCGGGACTCGACGACGTTCCCGCGCTGAGCATGGTGAAGGTGCCGAGCGATCCGGCGCAGGTCATCGTCAACCATGCGAGCTTCCGAGTGGAGCTGGGCGCCGCGTCGCGGCCCCAGCCCCGGCATGCCGCACGGGACATGAGCTCGGGCGGCGACACCGCGCGCATTCCCGTCGCCGGAACCGCCGCAGGCACCCGCCGCCGCGCGCCCGTCGTCTGGAGCGGCAGGTCCGCCCCCGACGACACCGGCGCCACCCGGCTGTTGCAGGCCGCACGGAACACGAGCCTTCAGTACGGCGCCGAGACACCGGCGGGCGAAGGCGGTGCGACCCAGGTCATTCCGCGCGTCGACGGTGCCGGGCCCCCCGGGTTCGACGTCGACGCCACCGTCGAGACCCCGACCTTCCCCGGCCCCGAGACCCGCCTCCTGCCGCAGCAGATGCGCAGCGCCGGCAGCGCGTACGAGGAGGTCGACGAATCCCCGTACGGGCGGGGCGAGTTCGAGGGCGGCTCGTACGACGACGAGTACGGGCACGACGAGTACGGGCACGACGGATACCGGGCCGACGAGTACCGGGACGAGGGCGACGGGGCGCGCAAGCGGCACGGAGCCACCCCCGTCCGGCACGGGTACTACCCCGGCCGCCGGATGAACCTCGGCGTCGTCCTGCTCCCGCTGCGCGTCTTCCTCGGCTTCATCTCCATCTACGCCGGCATGGGCAAGCTCTGCGACCCCGTCTACTTCGACGGCGGCAAGCGCGGCTCCATGGTCAAGTGGCTCAACTCGCTGCACCCCTGGGACCTCGCCGAGCCCCTGCGCGAGTTCGCGCTCCAGCACCCCGTCGGTGCCGGACTCCTCATCGCCTTCTTCCAGGTGATCGTCGGCGTCCTCACCGTCCTCGGACTGTGGCAGCGGGTCGCGGCGGTCGTCGGCGCACTGCTGTCGGCGGCGCTGCTGCTCACCGTCAGCTGGAAGTCCGTCCCCGCCTACGACGCGCCCGACATCATCTACCTGGCGGCCTGGTCGCCGCTGATCATCGCGGGCGCCCCCGTCTACTCCATCGACGGCCGCCTCGCGGGCGAGGCGTGGCGCACGCTCGGACCGCGCACCGAGATCTGGCAACTGCGCCGCCGCGTCCTGCGGCGCGGCGCGCTCGTCACGGCCATCGTCGTTGGACTCACCCTGCTCGTCGGGTCGTTGCTCGGCGGCGCAGTCCGCGACTCCGACCGCGTGGTCGTCCCCGGGCCCGGCGAGGCCCCGCGCAACGAACTGCCCGGCTCCCCGCTCCCGGAGGAGCCCGGCGCTCGCCGGGACAAGCAGAGCCCGTCGGCGTCCGGCTCGCCCACCCAGGGCGCGACGTCGGCGAGTCCCTCGGGCGCCGCGAGCTCACCGGGTGCGCCGGCCCGCGAGACGGCCGGCGCGAGCGCCGGGCAGCCCAGCCAGACGCAGGGCGCGGGTCAGGCCCCGCCGCAGCAGTCGGCGCCCCCGCAGGCGCCCAGCACCACCGCGGGACCGTCCTCCTCGGGCGGCACCACGGGCGGCACGGGTACGGACGGCGGCAGCGGCTCCGGGGGCGGGTCCGGCGGCGGCTCGGGCGCTGGTGGCGGCTCCGGTGGTTCCGGCGGCGGCTCCGGCGGCAACTCCCGCCTCGTGGGCGGCCTGCTCGGCTGAGGAACTCGTACGACGCCGAACTCGTAGGACGCCGAACCCGTACGACGCCGAACTCGTAGGACGCTGAACACGTACGACGCCGATGGGGCCCCGCACCACTCAGGTGCGGGGCCCCATCGGCGTACGCGTCCAGACCCGGAAGGGTGCGGCGGCGGTGGTTCAGCGGCCCAGCGCCGCCAGCTCCTTGGCCGCCTCCGTGAGGTCCTTGGCCGTGTCGATGGCGCGCCAGTAGGCGCCCTGCGGGATCGGATAGCCGGCCAGGCGGCGTTCGCGGGCGAGCCGCGGGAACGTGGAGCGCTCGTGGTCACCGAGGGCGGGCAGCAGGTCGGCGAACTCGGGGGAGAAGACGTACACGCCCGCGTTGATGCCGTACGCGGTCGGCGGGGACTCGATGAAGTCCGTGATGTGACCGAAGTCGTCGGTCTCGACGGCGCCCCAGGGGATGCGGGGACGAGCCAGCGCGAGGGTCGCCACCGCGTCGCGCTCGGTGTGGAAGTCCGCCATCTCCCGCAGCGAGAAACGGGTCCAGATGTCACCGTTCGTCGCGTACCAGGGGCGGTCGGGGTGCGGCAGGTGCTTGGCGGCGTACTTGAGGCCGCCGCCCCGGCCCAGGGGCTCCGACTCGACCACGGTGGTCACGGAGACGGGCAGATCCGCCGACTCAAGCCACTCCTGGAGGACTTCGGCGAGATGACCGCAGGAGACGACGACGTCGGTGACGCCCTCCTCGGCGAGCCAGGCCAGCTGGTGGCCGATGATCGGAGTCCCGGTGCCGGGGATCTCGACCATCGGCTTGGGACGGTCGTCGGTGTAGGGACGCAGCCGCGAGCCCTGGCCGCCGGCCAGGACGACAGCTTGAACGGGGCGCGACGCGGCGTTCGGATCGGTCATGCCCGAACTGTACGTCGCGCCCCGCGGGGCGGACCGTCGGGGTTTGGGGCGGGCTCCCCGTACCCCTTACGGGGCCGGGGCGTGGCCCCGTGCCCCCAGTCGGGCTCAGGTGTGCTGGGCTGCTACGCCCGCTGCGAAGGACGTGTCGCACACCGGGCGGGCGAACGACTGGGCGCGGGTCGGGCCGTACGCCTGCACCGCCGCGCGGCCCAGCGCACGGGCGATGGAGGCGCAGTGCCTGCCGAGGGAAGGACGGGCGTGCACGGCCTCCTGGAGGTGGGTGAGGGCAGCTCCCGGGTTCTTCTCCTGGAGTTCCAGCAGGAGCTTGTCGCGCAGCACGTCCTGTGGAGCACGGGACGGGGCGCGCCGGGAGACGTCCTCGGCGGATGCGGCGAGTGCTGACGTCGAGGAGTCGTTCCCCGACCAGTCGACTCGGGTGACCGCGAGCGTCCCGGAGAGCACCAGGACGACGGGCAGAACGAGGGCGAGAGTACGGCCGATTCGGCGGGCCGGACCGCGGCCGCGTCGTGTCGGACGGCCGGAGGGGCCGCGGCCGTGTCGCGTCGAGTGGTTAGTGGAGTGCTTCACGCGAGTGAGGGTAGCGCGGGGTGATGATTTGGCGACATTTAGTAATCAGTTCGGGGGACGGGGGCGTGCTCGTTTTCGAGTTTGATGTTGACGAACAGGGATCGAAATGACCGTTGTGCCGGGGTATTTGTCGACAACGAAGCGGCAACGAAGAAGGCCCCGCAGCAGTCTGCGGGGCCTTCTTCGTCAACCTGGGTGAATTCTCCGGGATCAGCCGGAGCCGGGATCGGCCGGGTTCAGGTCGGGATCGATCGGGATCGATCTGGGTCAGTCGGTGAGGCGCTCGCCCGTGGAGGTCGAGAACACGTGGGTCTCGCCCGGGTGCGGTACGACGTGCAGCGTGGCGCCCTTCTCCGGGACCGCGCGACCGCTGACGCGAACGACCAGGTCCTTGAGGTCCTCGCCGACCTTGGCGCTGCCGTAGACGTAGCCGTCGGCGCCGAGCTCCTCGACGACGTTCACGGTGACGGCGAGGCCGGCCGGAGCGTCCGCGGACTCCTTCGACAGGGACGACGCGGCGCCGCCGTTCTGCTCGACGATGTCGAAGTGCTCGGGACGGACGCCGACCGTGACCGTACGGTCACCCTTGTCGGAGGCGGCCTTGAGGGCCTCGCGGTTGACGGGCACCACGCTGTTGCCGAACTTCACGCCGCCGTCGGTGATCGGGACCTCGACGAGGTTCATCGCCGGGGAGCCGATGAAGCCGGCCACGAAGAGGTTGTTCGGCCGGTCGTACATGTTGCGCGGCGAGTCGACCTGCTGGAGCAGACCGTCCTTGAGGACCGCGACACGGTCGCCCATCGTCATGGCCTCGACCTGGTCGTGGGTGACGTACACCGTGGTGATGCCGAGGCGGCGCTGCAGCGACGCGATCTGCGTACGGGTCGAGACACGGAGCTTGGCGTCGAGGTTCGACAGCGGCTCGTCCATGAGGAACACCTGGGGCTCACGCACGATGGCGCGGCCCATGGCGACACGCTGGCGCTGACCGCCGGAGAGCGCCTTCGGCTTGCGGGCCAGGTAGTCGGTGAGGTCGAGGATCTTCGCGGCGTCCTCGACCTTCTGGCGGATCTCGGCCTTGTTGATGCCGGCGATCTTGAGCGCGAAGCCCATGTTGTCCGCGACCGTCATGTGCGGGTACAGCGCGTAGTTCTGGAACACCATGGCGATGTCCCGGTCCTTGGGCGGCAGGTGCGTGACGTCGCGGTCGCCGATGTGGATCGAGCCGCCGTTCACATCCTCAAGACCCGCGAGCATGCGCAGGGAGGTGGACTTTCCGCAGCCGGAGGGACCGACGAGGACGAGGAACTCGCCGTCCGCGACGTCGAGCTCAAGCTGGTCGACGGCGGGCTTGTCGCCACCCGGGTAGATGCGGGTCGCTTTGTTGAACGAGACAGTGGCCATGGTGCTTGGGCCCCCTTCACCGGCAGGAACGTGCCGGACGATCCGTTGTAAAGGTGGTGTGCCACCACGGAACGATCCGTAGTGGTGTAGTCCACATGAGCGGACTGGATCTGGACGCTACCTCGCGTTCACCGCTCTGTCAGTAGGCAGGAGGGTGTGAACTTCGACGAAATTTTCGAGGTCCGCCGCCAGGGCGGCAACTGCGTGGCTTGGGCCGAGGGGGTCTGTGTACAGTGGAGCCGCCTTCGCGCGCGGCGTTGTAGCGCGCCATGCCTCCTTAGCTCAGCTGGCCAGAGCAACGCACTTGTAATGCGTAGGTCGTCGGTTCGAATCCGACAGGGGGCTCCGACAGGATGGATGACCCGCCGCGGGACTCGTGGGCCCGCGGGACCCGTGGGGCCGTGGGCCCGTTGGGTTCGGCCATGGCCGAGCTCCCGCAGTGGCGGCGCAAGGGCGGTGAGCCTTGATGAGGACCGCCGAGGCGTCTCGCAGGGACCGTTCTGGCGTACTTCCTGCTCCCGTACTTCCTGCTCCCGTACTCCCTACTCCTGCACTCCCTACTCCTGTACTCCCTGATCCCGTACTCAAAGCGATGTACGTCAGGAACCGCGCGTACTGCCGTTCCAGTAGCCGTAGTGCCAGAACAGGGAGGACGACAAAGGCAGAAGGTCAGGACATCGTGGTGTGCGCGTGGACCTTGAGTGCTGCGGAACGCCCTTGGCGCCAAGCTGCACCCAACGGCCGTACCTGTCCCCACGACCCGCAAGGAAGCCGAATGGCCGCGACTGATGGCTCGCCTCCCCAACCGACGTTCCACCATCGGCCCAACTCACTCGATCTCCGCTCCGCGACACAAGGTGGCACGCCACGAGGGCCCTCCGGACAGGCCGGCCCGAACCGCCGGTTGCTTCGCAGCCGCCCGGAAGCCACCCGATGAACGTGACCTCCTCGGCGGTGCTGATCTTCGGCATCGCGTCCTTCTTCGTCGTCAGAAGCAAGTCGGCCAACGCCGGCGGGGCGCTCTTGTTGTTCCTCTTCGGCTTCTTCGCCGCCGGGACCGGAGCCGCCCAGCCCATTCACGACCTGGCGGCCTCCTTCGCCCGTTTCCTGTCTGACATCGGCTGAAGTCGAAGGGCGTTGATCACGGATGCGGTGAGGAGAAAGCGGCTCCCATCGCCCGGTCCAGGATCTGCGCGAGGGTGTGCGGCTGGTTGGTCGAGGTCCAGGCGATCAGAGCGGCCTCGACGCAGCCCAGTGCGGCGGCGATCACGGCGTTGGCGCGTGGGTCGGCGGCGTCGGCGGGGTCCGCGCCGAGGCGGCGGGCGATCTCGTCGTGGAGCAGTACGTGCCAGCGGGCGTTCTTCTGGCGGTGCCAGGCCGCCAGTGCCGGAGTGTTCACCATCAAGCGGGTGAGGCGCAGGGTGCGCTCGTCGTGGCCCTCGTACTGGTCGATCAGCGGACTGAGCGCTCTTCGCATGGCGACCCACGGCGCTTCCCCGGGAGGCCGGGCAGCGAGGGAGTCCCGCAGGTACTCGCCGGCGTCGTCGGTCGTCCCGAACAGGGCCTCTTCCTTCGAGTGGAAGTACCGGAAAAACGTGCTGCGCGAGATCTCGGCGGCCGCACAGATGTCGTCGATCGTCGTTTCCTCGTAGCCGCGATCGAGGACCAGATCCTGGACGGTCGCGGCCACCTCGGCGCGCATGGCCCGAGTCGCTCGCTCCCGTGCGCCGCGCGGAGCCTGGTTCGCATTCTTCATCGCCCAACGATACTGCACATCATAAGTGGTACTGTGTCTCACCAATGAGATTGCGTCCCAAGTGAGATCGAGAGGGTGATGGAAGTGCTGCGCGATCGGAAGGTGATTGTCCTTACGGGTGCGAGCGACGGCATCGGAGCGGCGGCCGCACGGCGGCTGCACGCTGATGGGCATACCGTCGTCGTTGTCGGACGCTCGGCCGAGAAGACCCGCGCCATCGCCAAGGAGCTCGAAGTCGACAGCCACGTCGCGGACTTCACTCGCCTCGACGACGTCGAGCGCCTCGCCGACGAGCTCCTTGCGGCGTATCCGCGGATCGACGTACTCGCGAACAACGCCGGCGGTGTATTCGGCGTCCGTACCAAGACGGTCGACGGGTTCGAGAAGACGTTCCAGGTGAACCATCTCGCGCCGTTCCTGCTCACACGTCGGCTTTTGGCCAGGCTCATCGCCTCGCGGGCCTCGGTGCTCCAGACGTCCAGCACGGTTCGGTTCGCCAAGCGAATAGACCTGGACGACCTCGACCACGACCGCGATTACGACCCGGTCCACGCCTATGGCGCGTCGAAACTGGAGAACATTCTGTTCACATCGGAACTCCACCGGCGCCACCACGCCGACGGCCTTTCGGCTGCTTCCTTCTATCCGGGCAACGTCTTGACGAACTTCGCCTCGGACACCACCAGTTCGATCATGCGTACCGTCCGTTTCTTCGGCACCAAGCCAGTGCTCGGCAAGCTTCTGCTGTCCACGCCCGAGCAGGGTGCGGATCAAATCGTCTGGCTTGCCGAAGGCAGCCCGGAGGGTGGTGATTGGCGGTCAGGGGCCTACTACTACAAGCGGAAGGACGTGGAGCCGAAGAACCCGCAGGCTGTCGATGCCGATCTGGCTCGCAGGCTGTGGGTGCGCTCCGAAGAACTCCTTGCGGGACGACTGTCAGACATCGACATCGACACTGGCACCGACACCGACGCAGGCACCGGCACCGGGTTCTGAGCACCTGCATGTGAGTCTTGTGTGAGTTTCCGGCCCGTGGAGCCCCGCCGGTGTCGCTTTCCCACGTCAGGGGTTAGTCGCTCACATGAAACGTTCATCTTGCCCAGGTCCGGTTCAAGTCGACAGCTGACAGTGGAGCGGTGCACCCGGTTGTCGAGTGCGCCTTTCCGCCGGTCCTGGAGGCTCAATGATCGAGGTACGTGGCCTGACCAAGCGCTACGGCGAAGTCCTTGCCGTGGACGATCTGACCTTTGCCGTGCGGCCGGGGGAGGTGACCGGTTTCCTGGGGCCCAACGGGGCCGGCAAGTCGACGACCCTGCGCATGGTCCTGGGACTGGACGCCGCCAGTTCCGGCACCGCGACCGTGGGCGGGCGGCCGTATGCCACACAGCCCGCGCCGCTCAAGGCGGTCGGAGCGCTGCTGGACCCGGGTGCGGTACTCCCCAGTCGCACCGCCTATCACCATGTGCTGGCACTGGCGGCCGGCAACGGGATTCCGCGCAGCCGGGTGAACGAAGTCCTGGCGGAAGTCGGTCTGGAGAAGGTGAGCCGGCGCCGTACGGGAACGTTCTCTCTCGGTATGCGTCAGCGGCTGGGGATTGCGGCGGCTCTGCTGGGTGATCCTCCCGTACTGATCTTCGACGAGCCGCTCAACGGGCTGGACCCGGAAGGCATCGTGTGGATTCGTTCGCTGATGCGGAAGATGGCAGCCGAAGGACGCGCCGTTCTGATGTCCAGCCATCTCATGACCGAGATGGAGCGGACCGCCGACCACCTCATCGTCATCGGCCGCGGGAAGCTGATCGCCGACATGACGATGAAGGACTTCATCGAAGCGCACTCCCGGCGTGAGGTCCTGGTCCGCACCCCGCAGGCCCATGCGCTCCGCAGCCTGCTGGCCGGGGCCGTGGACGTACGCGCGGAGAGCGACGACCGCGATGGCAACGACGACCGCGATGGCAACGACGGCAGCGATGGCCGCGATGGCAGCGACGACACTCTGATCGTGACCGGTCTGGAAGCTCCTGAGATCGGAGCCCTGGCATCGGCCGGCGGGATCGAACTGCACGAACTCTCGCCGCGCCAGGTGTCGCTGGAGGCAGCGTTCATGCAGCTGACCCACGATGCGGTGGAGTACCAGGCGGACAAGGAGACGGATCGATGAGCGACACCACTACGCGGCTTCCCTCGGAGCCGGCGAAGGCCTACCGTCGCTCGTTCGCCCACCGTCGCCGGTTCGCCCTCCGCCCGAGGCGGGACCCCGGTCGTGCGCCGGGTGGGCAAGCGACCATGTGGCACTGCCTGCACGCCGAGTGGATCAAAATCCGTACGATGCGGTCGACGCTGTATCTACTCCTGGGCACCCTGGCGTTCTGTATCGGGCTCGCCGCCCTGAACGGCTCGTCCGCCGGCAGCGAGTTCGCGGACCTGAGCCCGGCGGATCAGGCCACCTTCGATCCCCTGGCCACCAGCATGCGGGGCTATCTGCTCGCGCAGATCGCGCTCGGTCTGCTGGGCGGTCTGGTCATCACCTCGGAGTACGGCGTACGTACGATCGTCTCCACTCTCACCTCTGTTCCGCACCGGGCGCGGGTACTGGCATCCAAGGCGGTGGTGCTGGCGGGCCTGGCGCTGCCGGTCGGGATCGTCATGTCGCTGGCGGGATTTCTGGTCGGGCAGGGGACACTGTCCGGAGCGGGCGCTCCGCATCTGGCACTCTCCGACGGGGTGGCACTGCGCGGCATCGTCGGTGGGGGTGTGTATCTCGCACTGGCCGGGCTCTTCGGACTGGCTCTGGGCACGGTGATCCGGTCCACCACCGCGACGGTGACCACCCTGTTCGGGGTGATGTTGATCGTCCAGGCGTTCGCTCCGGCTCTGCCCGGCGGAGTCGGTGACTGGGTGTTGAAGTACTGGCCGCCGATCGCCGGCGGACAGGTCGTCACCAGCTATCGGGATCCCGTACTTCTGAGCCCGTGGGCGGGGCTGGGTGTCATGGCCGGGTGTGTGGCCGCGCTGATGGCGGCGGCGTTCGTCGTCTTCCGCAAGCGCGACGCCTGACGGGTCCGCGCATTCCGCATGTTCCGCATACTCCGCGTATTCCGCACATGCTTGTGCAGGCGATCCTATGGAGACGACCGTGAGCCGGGGACAGGTGCCATGACGACGACGCAACGACTGCTGCTGGTGGAGGACGAGCCCACGCTCCGCGAGCTGCTGTCCGCCAGTCTGCGGCTGGCCGGTTTCCAGGTGACCCCCGCCGAGACAGGTGCCCAGGCGCTGCAGGCGGTGAGCGAGGAGCGCCCCGACCTGATCGTCCTGGACGTGATGCTGCCGGACATCAACGGCTTCGAGGTCGCCCGACTCCTGCGTGAGCGACACCCCGGGCCGGGCAGCAGCGGACACCCACCGGTCCTTTTCCTCACCGCGCGGGACGCGGCCGAGGACCGGATCAGTGGGCTGCGCGCGGGCGGCGACGACTACGTCACCAAGCCGTTCAATCTCGAAGAGCTCGTCCTGCGCATCCAGGCCGTGCTGCGTCGTACCAGCGGCCGTCAGCCCGATCGCCGCCTGCTCGTGGACGATCTGGCGCTGGACGCCGACAGCCACCAGGTGACCCGGGGCGGCCACGCGGTACAGCTGTCCCCGACCGAGTTCAGCCTTCTCCGCGTACTGATGGAGAACGCGGGACAGGTCCTGTCCCGGCACCAGCTCCTGGACCGTGTCTGGCACTACGACTTCGACGGTGACGACTCCATCGTCGCCTCCTACATCAGCTACCTGCGCCGCAAGATCGACACGGCGGGGCCGAAGCTGATCCACACGGTGCGGGGCACCGGCTACGTACTGCGGAAGCCCTCCCCATGACCGGCACCTCCGCCGGCGGGCCCATCAAGTCCCTTTCGCTGCGCGGCCGAGTCGTGGCCATCAGCCAGCTGCTGGTCATCGCCGCCCTGCTCGCCAGCAACGCACTGCTCGTCACCCTGCTGCAGCGGCAGCTCGTACATCAGCTGGACGAACGGCTCCGCACCGCGACCGTCGCGGCGGCGCGGTCGTCCGACCTGGCCGAAACGCCGGGCGAGGCGGCGCCGCAGGTTCGTGACGCGGTGGAACGGGAACTGACCGGCGACCTCTACGTCGCCTACCTCGACGCCGACGGCCAGGTCGAGAAAACCCTGCGACCGCCGAAGGAAAGCGCGCCGCAATTACCTGACCTCGACATCGAAGCGGTCAATTCCCGTAAAGGTCAACCCTTCAAGAGCGCAGCCAAGAAAGGCGACGGCGAATGGCGCGTGACCGTCGCGCGCTTGAATGCCGCGCCCCCGAATTCTGCCCAGCGGCAGAAAACAGACGGTGCGTCTCACGCCGGCATCGTCGTGGCCGCGTCCCTGGACCCCATCAACACGACCATCCGGCACCTCGGCGTCTGGATGCTGGTCATCGACTCCTTCGTACTCGTCCTCCTGGCGGTCGTCGGCTGGTTCGCCGTGCGTGCGGGGCTGCGTCCGCTGCGCCGTATCGAGACGACGGCGGCGGCCATCGCCGCGGGCGATCTCTCCAGCCGTGTGCCGCCGCCGGCCTCCACCCGCACCGAGCTGGGCCGGCTGTCCGCCGCGCTCAACGGCATGCTGGACCGTATCGAAGCCGGCGACGCCGCCCGCGCGGCCACCAACGAGCGCATGCGGACCTTCATCGCGGACGCCAGCCATGAACTGCGTACCCCGCTGTTCGGGATCAAGGGCTTCACCGAGCTCTACCGCATGGGCGGCATGCCTCAGCGCACGGATGTCGACACGGCCATGAACCGCGTCGAACGCGAAGCGGGCCGCCTCGTCCGTATCGTCGAGGACCTGCTGCTGCTTGCCCGGCTCGACGAAGAAGACACCACCGCTGACGCGCATCTGCCCCTTCATCTCACACCCATGGACCTGCGCACCCTGGCCGTCGACGCCCTGCACGACCTACGGGCCCTGGCTCCGGAACGTTCCGTGACGCTGACGGGGCCGGGCGGCGGTCCCCCCGGCGGTGCCCCCGTGCTGGGCGACGAAGCCCGGCTGCGTCAGGTCACCTCCAACCTCGTCGGCAACGCCATCGCGCACACACTCCCCGGTACCCCGGTGCGTATCGGCGTGGGGACGCTGGGCGACCGGGCAGTTCTCGAACTGGGCGATCAGGGGCCGGGCATGAGCGCCGAACAGGCCGCCCATGTCTTCGACCGCTTCTATCGCGCCGACACCGCGCGGGCCCGTACGCAGACGGGTGGAGCCGGCCTCGGTCTGTCCATCGTCCATTCCCTGGTGACGGCCCATCACGGCCGTGTCGAAGTCGACACCGCGCCGGGCGAGGCCACCACATTTCGCGTCCTGCTGCCGTTGCATCCCGACGGCTCCGACAGCCATTCCTGAAGCCGGGCCGACCAATCTTCGCGCGCCTTGTCCGGTCGCGGCAAAGGGCGACTACCAGCATCAGATGAGAGACCCCCAGAAACCTACTTGTTTTTCAGTAGACGGGATTGTCGATTGGGCTGACGACAAGGACAGGGTCGACCCGCGAGGGTGAGAGACGTTCCAGATTCCAGATATCCAGACAAGGAGATGGCATTTCCATGGCGACTTTCTTGCACCGTGTAGGCCGCTGGGCCTTTCGGAGGCGCCGCACGGTCCTGTTGATATGGGTGGCAGTGCTGGCCGCCGTGTTCCTCGGGGCCACCAGCGCTTCCGAGGCGCCGGAAGGCTCGTCCACCATGCCCGGAATCGAGTCCCAGAAGGCTTTCGACCTGATCAACGAGCGGTTCCCGGGCGCCGAGGCGGACGGGGCCGAAGCCCGTATCGTGTTCGTCGCTGAACAAGGACAGCAGGTCACCACCGCTGCCAACCGTTCAGCCATCGACAAGCTCGTCGCCTCGGCGGCCGACGGGTCGCAGGTCGCCGAAGCGACCAGTCCCTTCGACGCCGACGCGGTCAGCAAGGACAAGTCGACGGCGTACGCGAGCGTCACCTACAAAGTCGCCTCCGACGACCTGACAGACGCCAGCAAAGAGGCTCTGACCAAGGCCGTCGACCAGGCCCGCGACGCCGGCCTGACCGTGGAGGTCGGCGGTTCCGCGCTGGAGACCGAGGCGGCACAAGGCCTGGGCGAGGTGCTCGGTGTCCTCGTCGCCGCGGTGGTGCTGCTGATCACCTTCGGCTCTCTCGCCGCCGCAGGCCTGCCGTTGCTCACCGCGATCCTCGGCGTCAGCATCAGCCTGGCCGGGATCACGGCCCTGAGCAGTGCCTTCGGATTCTCGTCGACGGTCGGCGAACTGGCGATGATGCTCGGCCTCGCCGTCGGTATCGACTACTCCCTGTTCGTGGTCTCCCGCTACCGCGAGGAGCGGGCCAAGGGGCATGAACCGCAGCAGGCGACCGCCCTGGCGGTGGGCACCGCGGGCGGCGCGGTCGTCTTCGCCGGGCTCACCGTCATCATCGCCCTGCTCGGCCTCTCGGTGATCGGCGTCCCGATGCTCAGCAAGATGGGACTGGGCTCCGCCGGCGCGGTCCTGGTCGGCGTGCTGATCGCTCTGACGGCCGTACCCGCGCTTCTCGGCTTCTGGCCCGATGCCGTGCTCTCCCGCCGGGAACGCAAGGGCGAAAGCCGTTCCCGCGAGGGCGGACGCCGTTCGCGCATCAGGCTCCCGCGCCGCGCCGACAGCACCAAGAGCGGCAGCACCGAGAGCGGCAGCACCGAGACCCGCAGCGCCGTGACCGGCGATACCAGGACCATCGGCATCAGGACCGTCGGCGCCAGCACCGCCAAGGCGTCATGGGGTGTTCGCTGGGCACGGCTCGTCGTGCGACGCCCCTTGCCGGTGCTGCTGCTGACCGTGGTCGGTCTGGGGGCACTCGCCGTGCCGTCCCTTGACCTGCGGATGGGAATGCCGGGTGAAGAGGCGAAATCGACCTCGACCACGGAGCGACGCGCCTACGACGCGCTGGCCGAGGGGTTCGGCCCGGGATTCAACGGCCCACTGACCGTGGTCGTCGATGCGAAGAAGGCCGATGACCCGCAGGCCGCGGTGGCCGCCGTCTCGGACCGGCTCGACAGCACCAAGGGTGTGGTGTCCGTCTCGCCCGCCCGGTTCAACGAAGCGAAGGACACCGCGGTCATCGCCGCTGTCCCGGCCACCGCGCCCACCAGCAAGCAGACACAGGACCTGGTGCGCGTCATACGCGGTGAGCGGGCCGCGGTCGAGTCCGACACCGGAGCGAGCTTCAAGGTCACCGGCACCACGGCGCTGAACATCGACGTCGCCGAGAAAATGCAGGACGCGCTCGTCCCCTATCTCGCTGTCATCGTCAGCCTCGCGTTTCTCCTGCTGATGCTGGTCTTCCGCTCGATCCTGGTGCCGCTCAAGGCCGCGCTCGGCTTCCTGCTGTCTGTCGGCGCGGCCCTCGGCGCAATCGTCACCGTGTTCCAGCAGGGCCACGGAGCGGGCTTCTTCGGCGTCGAGGAAACCGGGCCGATCATGAGCACCATGCCCATTTTCCTGGTGGGTATCATCTTCGGTCTCGCCATGGACTACCAGGTGTTCCTGGTCTCCCGGATCCGTGAAGCGCATATCCACGGGGAGGGGTCCGGCCAGGCCATCGTCACCGGATTCCGCCACAGCGCCCAGGTCGTGGGCGCGGCGGCAATGATCATGATGGCGGTGTTCGGCGGGTTCATGACGGGCGGCGAATCCATGGTCAAGATGGTCGGCTTCGGTCTGGCCAGCGCCGTCTTCTTCGACGCCTTCGTCGTCCGCATGGCGTTCGTACCCGCCGTCCTGGCCCTGCTCGGCCGGCGCGCCTGGTGGCTGCCGCGCTGGCTGGACCGGCTGCTTCCCCGTGTCGACGTCGAGGGAGAGGCGCTCATGAAGCACACCCCCGCCCCACCCGCGCTGCACGACAACACCGATCAGCCCTCATCGGTGACGGTCTGACACACAGGGACTGCCAGGGTCGCTCGTCCCCCCTTCCACGAGCGGCCCTGGCGCCTCAACAGCCCTTCGCCCACTGCTCGCACCGCCGCCACCACGCAACAGCCAAGGTTCGCCGGAGAGTCCATGCTCGTCCACCTGCGACGCCAAGCCCAGCAGTATCCGCGCCTCGTCGAGGTGGTCTTCCTGCTCCTTGTGTGGGCCGCCACCAGTAATCAGTACCGCCGAACAGGCACCGACTCCATGTGGTGGCCGGGGTTCGTCATCGCGGGAGTCGTCTGCGCAAGCCTGCCGGCACGCCGCCGCCATCCCGGTCTCGTCGTCAGCCTCACGACCCTCGGAACGGTCCTCGTCGGCAGCCAGGGTTGCCTGATCGGCCCTCTGCTGTTGCTGCCGGTCATCGTCGCGCTGTACGAACTCACCCTGCGTTCCGGGCAACGGGCGGTTCTCATCCACTGCCTCTGCATCGCCCTCGTGCTTCTGCCCACCTCGCTGCGCTGGGACTCGGAGGGCGACCCGTGGGTGGACCAGGTGGTGAGCCTCGCGTTCTGGATTCTGCTGCCGGTCATGTACGGCTCGGCGGTGCGGTCACGCCGCGCGTACCTGAACGCCGTACAGGCACGCGCCGAACAAGCCGAACGAATTCTGGAAGAGGAAGCCAGGCACCGTGTCTACGAAGAGCGCATCCGCATCGCCAGGGAGCTGCACGATGTCGTCGCTCACCACATGGCGCTGGCCAATGCCCAGGCCGGTACGGCCGCCCACTTGTACCGCACCCGCCCCGAGCAGGCACACGCCATTCTCGCCGAGCTGACCGTCACGACGACCGAGGCACTCCGCGAACTCCAGGCCACCGTGGGCCTGCTCCGCGAATCCGACACCACCCAGGAATCCCTGGAGCCGGCCCCCGGTCTGGACCGGCTCGACGACCTGGTCGCCGCCTTCGCCGCTGCCGGACTGCACCTCACCGTCGACACCGACGGCCCCCGGCAACCCCTGTCGGCCGGCACGGATCTGACCGCCTTCCGCATCGTGCAGGAGGCGCTCACCAACGTCGCCAAACACGCCGCGGTGAGCACGGCGCACATCCAACTCGTCTACACCCGGGACCAGCTGGCGATCACCGTCAGCGACGAAGGCAATCCGCTCCCGCGTCCGCGCGCTCGCGGGGGTGGGTTCGGCCTGGTCGGCATGCGGGAGCGCGCCCAGTCAGCCGGAGGGCACCTCCGCGCCGGCCGCCGGCCCGAAGGCGGGTTCGCTGTCACGGCAGAACTCCCCATCCACACCTGACCCCATCCACGCCTGGCCGACTGGAAGCCCACCATGCCCATCCGCGTACTGATCGTCGACGACCAGACCCTGCTACGAGCGACCTTCCGCGTGCTGATCGACTCCTGCGACGATCTCGAAGTGGTCGCCGAAGCCTCCGACGGGCAGCAAGCCGTCGAACTGGCCCGCGTACACCACCCCGACGTCGTGCTCATGGACATCCGCATGCCGGGCACCGACGGGCTGGCCGCCACCGAGGCCATCTGCAACGACAAGGACCTGCACGACACCCGGGTCCTGGTCCTGACGACCTTCCAGTCCGACGAGCACGTGGCCCAGGCCCTGCACCTGGGCGCGAGCGGCTTCCTCGGCAAGAACACCACCGCCGACGCGCTCCTCGACGGTATCCGCACCATCGCCGCGGGCGACGCACTCCTGTCACCCGCGGCCACCCGCTCCCTGATTACCCGCCTGCTCTCCACTCCCGGCACGGGCCCTGACGTCCCTCCCGAACGGCTGGCCGCCCTCACTCCCCGGGAACGCGAGGTGGTGAGGCTCGCCGCGGTCGGCAAGTCGAACACCGAGATCGCCGACGAGCTGTTCCTGAGCGTCCTCACCGTTCGCACCCACATTCAGCACGCCAGAGCCAAGGTGGGCGCGCGTGACCGTGCCCAACTCGTCGCCCTCGCATACCAATCAGGCCTGGTGTCCGGCCGCTGACGCCGCGGGCTGCCCCTTCGGAAGGCACATTTCTGATGACGACGCAACTACGCACCACGCTGGTCGGACTCCTCCTGGTGACCGCGGGCCTGGCCACCGCCGTCACCGTGACACGCCACGACAACACCGATCATCCCGGCATCGCGGCCTCCGTCAGAACGGGGCCGTACGTAGCTCTCGGAGACTCCTACACATCGGGGCCCCGCATACCTGTTCAGACAGGCCGGCCCGCGGGGTGCGACCGCTCCGACCACAACTACCCCGCCCACGTCGCCGCCCAACTCCACCTCCAGCCGGGCGACATCCGTGACGTGAGCTGCAGTGGTGCCACCCTCACCGACCTCACCTCGTCCCAGTCCACCAAGAAGGGGACGAACCCCGCTCAGTTATCGGCCATTTCCCGTTCGACGCGTCTCGTCACCCTGGGCATGGGCGGCAACGACATCGGCTTCAGCGACATGATCACTCGATGCGTCACCATGGGAACGGCCTTCAAGGTGCTCGACCGCGCCAAAGACATGTCGTCGCACGACTCTCCCTGCCGTGAGTCGTACACCGACAACGGCATCGACTCCACAGAGAAGCGAATCGCCGGCCTTGAGCCGAAACTCACGAGTGCGCTGCGCGATATCCAGCGCCGTGCACCCGAGGCCCGCATCTATGTCGTCGGATATCCGGCCATCCTGCCTGTCGGCGACACCGGCTGCGGGCGTGGTCTCCCCCTCGCGCCGGGGGACATCGCCTACTTGCGCGACAAAGAGGCCGAGCTCAACAAGATACTCAAGGACCAGGCGGTCTCGGCCGGGGCAACGTACGTCGACACGTATGAGGCTTCCCGGGGACACGACGCCTGTGCGGCCGAGAGCACACGCTGGATCGAACCGATCGTCCCCAGCAATCCGGCCGCGGCGGTCCATCCCAACGCCCGGGGGCAACGTGGCATGGCGAAAGAGGTTCTTCGTGCCATCAGGGCAGTCGGGTGATCGCATGCGGGTGGTCGCATGGAGTTGCCGTCCTACGCCCGCGCTGTGCCGGGTGCACGAAGGTCTCGCGGTGACGGCGGCGGCGTTCGTCGTACTGACCGTGACCGCCTGCGGCCACGGAGCGGCAAGGGCGCGCAGTTCCCACGGCCGCGCCGGCGAGGAAGGACACCAACGCCACGGCCGGACCGAGCACCGGCAGGTGTCACGTGTTGTTGTACGCGTCGTCGTACGCGCTTTCGGGCAGGCGGCCGGCCGCTGGTGCGGGTGCCGGAGGCGAGGTGGCTCATCGTCCTGCCGCGTAACCCTGGGCGCCGCGCGGGTTCGCCGCCGCCCGGAGGTCGCCGTTGTACGGATCGCGGGTGACGACCGACAGCCGGTCCTGGCTCCACGGTCCGGAGACGGTCACCTCGTGGCCACGTCGGCGCAGCTCGTCGACGATCGCCTGGCCCACAACGGTTCCGGTCGTCGGGCCGGCGGCGTGCGCTAGGACCAGCGGCGGAGTACCGCCCGTGCGGGCAGCGTGAGCGCGAGCAGGGTCAGGGCGCCGGCGCCGGCCGCGAGGGACGCGTACATCAGCGGAGGTACGTAGGGCAGTTCGCCGGTCGTGCCGCGCATCATCGGGATCAGCGTGGCCGCGGCGATCGCGGAGCCGAGGACGACGCCGACCGTGGAGACCAGCAGGCCCTCCCAGCGGAGCATCCGCAGCACCTGGCGCCGGGTGAAGCCGATGAGGCGCAGCGTGCCCAGCTCACGGCGGCGGTCGAGCGCCGTCATCACCAGGGTGTTGACGGCGGCGACGGCGGCGAACCCGCCGAGGACCGCGGCCATGGTGTTGTTGCTCCAGGCGCCCAGCTTCGCGTCGAGGCTCCGCTCGGTGGCGTAGCCGGACGCGTCGGTGACCTCGCCCAGGGCGGCGAGCGACTTCGCCGAGCCGCCGCGCACCAGCAGCGTGCTGTCGAAGCCCGAGCTGACGTGCCCGGCCAGGGACGCCCGGTCCATGGTCACCGTCGACAGGCCGAGGCCGCGTCCGTAGACCGCGACGACCTCGGGCTCGGCCTTCGTGCCGTCGGGCAGGTACAGCGGGAGCCGGTCGCCCACGCCGACGTCCGCCGAGGACGCCAGGGTCCTGTCGACGGCGATACGGTCCCGGCCGAGCCGGCCGAGGCTGCCCTCGCGTACGTCCAGGTCCTGCACCTTCGCGAGTTCGGCGCCCGAGCCGGTGACACCCTGCGTCGCCGCGCCCAGCAGCGACTTGAATTCGCCGGAGCCGGTCGGCACCAGTACCTGGGTGTTCAGCAGGCCGACGGCCGCGTCCACGTCCGGTACGCGGGCGGCGCGCGCCGCCGTGTCCACCGGGAGCCCGGCCGGGTCCGTCACCACGTGGTCCGCGGTGATGCCCGCGCGCACCTGCTGGTCGGCGACGTGGTCCTCGCTCGTGTGCATGAAGACGAGCGTCGAGGAGAAGGCCGTGGCGAGCACGATCGGGGTGATCGCGGAGGCGAGACGGCGGGCGTTGCCACGGGAGTTGGCGACCGCGAGTGCACCGGCCGGACCCGCGCCGCGCAGCGGGAGGCCGAAGAGGCCCGCGAACAGCCGTGCCACCAGGGGGCCGAGCAGCGCGACGGCGAGCATGAAGAGCATGACGACGCCGAGGGCGGCGCCGGCCGCGTCACCCCCCGAGGCGTTGGCGGAGACGCCGGTGAGGATCGCGCCGCCGACGAGGGCGGCGATACCCAGTGCGGTACGGATCACTCCTGGCCGCAGCCGTTCCACCGACGCCTCGGTGAGGGCCTGGCCCGGCTTGATCCTCGCGGGCCTGCGCCCGGCCGCCCAGCCGGCGCCGAGCGCGGTGAGCAGCCCGATGACGACGGCGGCGAGCAGGGGCAGCCCGGAGACGTGCACCCGCGCCGCCTCCGGGATCGCGCCGCGGTCCTGCAACTGCCCGAACCACCAGTGGGCGAGCCCGATGCCGGGCAGGCAGCCGAGGATCCCGGCGAGCGGCGCGACGAGCAGGGCCTCGGAGGCCACCGCGCGGCGGACCTGGCGTGGTGTGGCGCCGACGGCGCGCAGCAGCGCGAACTCCCGGGCCCGCTGGGACACGGACAGGGCCACGGTCCCGGCCGCGGTGAAGATCGCGACGATGGTGGCGATGCCGCCGAAGGAACCGCCGATTCCGAAGAGCGTCACCTTGGCGTAGCCGAGCCCCGGGTCCTCGACGGCGCCGCGGTCGTCGCCGACGTTCACCTCGGCGCCGGAGCCCGCCAGGGCCTTCTCGACGCCGTCCGCGAGGGCCGCGGGGGTGGTGCCGTCCTTCGCCAGTACGGCGATGGCGTCCACCGTGCCGGGGTGGCCGGCGAGCGTGGGGGCCTCGGTGTCGGCGAACCAGGCGAACGCGCTCGTGGCGCCGGTGTCCGCGGTGCCGGTGTTCCGGGCGGTGTCCGCGGAGCCGGCCTCGGCGACGCCCGTGACGCGGAAGTCCCGCTGTCCGGCGGCGGTCCGGAGCGTGACGCTGTCGCCGACGGCGGCCTTCGCGGTGCGGGCGGCGGTGGCGTCGAGTACGACCTCGCCGGTGCCGGGCGCGGTCCCGGATGTCAGCTCGGCGCCGGTGAAGGCGTGCGAGCCCCAGCCGTGCGCGGTGAGCGAGCCGTCTCCGGCCCGCACCGGGAAGGTGACGTCCGCGACGGCGCCGGCCGCGCCCGGAGCCTCGGCGGCCTTCGCCACCAGGCCGGCGTCCACCCGTGCGGTGTCCGGCAGCGGAACGGCTTCTTCCTCGCGGTCCTCGCCGCTGCCCGTGACGACGTACTCGTACTGGTCCGCCGCCGCGACCACCGGCACCTGCGCGTACCGCTCCGCGGGCACCGACGCGCGCAGGCCGGTCTCCAGCAGGATGCCGCAGGCCGTGACGATCAGCGCCGACATCATCAGCGCGACGAAGGTTCCCGCGAAGGACGCGGGCTTGAAGCGGACGGCCGCGCGGGCGAGTCCGTTGGGGACGATCCTCATGCCGACACACCTGCCATCGCGCTCGTGCGGGCGGTAGGGGAAGTAGGGCCGGTACGGGCTGTACGAGCCGTGAGCGCCGCCATGTGCTCCGCGATCCGCTCCGCGGAACCGCCCTCCACGCCACCGGCGAAGGCGCCGTCGGCGAGGAACAGGACGCGGTCGGCCCAGGCGGCGGCGGTCGGGTCGTGGGTGACCATGACGACGGTGGCGCCGAGGTCATTCACCGCCTGGCGGAGCAGGCCGAGTACCTCGGCGGCGGTGCCGGTGTCGAGGGCGCCGGTGGGCTCGTCGGCGAACATCACGTCGGGGCTGGTGATCAGGGCGCGGGCGACGGCCACCCGCTGCTGCTGGCCGCCGGAGAGCTCGCCGGGCCGGCGCCGCGCCTTGTCGGCGAGTCCGACCTGCGCGAGTACCGCGGTCGCCCGGTGACGGTCCTGGCGTTGCCCGGCGAGGCGCATCGGCAGCAGTACGTTCTGCTCCACGGTCAGCGACGGCAGCAGGTTGAACGCCTGGAAGACGAAGCCGANNGAGGTGGGCCGGTCGAGGCCGGCGGCGCACTGCAGGAAGGTCGACTTGCCCGACCCGGACGGGCCCATGACCGCGGTGAACGTGCCGCGCGGGAGCGCGAGGTCGATGCCTGCGAGGGCGTGCACGGCGCCGGTGCCACGGCCGTACTGCCGCCGGACACCGCGCAGTTCGACGGCGAGCCCGGGTGTGGCGGACGGAGCCGTTGGCCGGCCGTCCGTCTCCGGCCGGTCGTTCGTCTGCGGCCGGTCGTCCGCCTTCTGCCGCTTGCCGCTGCGTAGCCTCATGGTCCGCTGTCCGCTCTCTCTCGGTCTTGTCGTGCTGACGAGATGCAGAGTGCGGGGACGGCTACGCGCCGGGCGTCATACGGGGGAGCCAATGTGGAGGGGGTACCGGGGTAGGG
>NZ_LIPP01000030.1 GCF_001418335.1 Streptomyces aurantiacus
AAGGGGCCCAAGGGGCCCAAGAGACCTCGCACCTCACTCCCGACGACGTGATGAGCCACGCCGCCCGCTTCAACAGCTTCCGTCAAGCCGTGCGCCGCGCTCCGGCGGACGAGCCCGGGCAGGCCCGCACGAGCCCTGCCGTCCCTCACCCGGAAGGCGACCCCACGTCATGACCGTCCTCCCCACCGGCACCGCCTCGGCCACCCCGGCTGCCTCGACCGTCTCGACCGCCGACGACAAGCTCAGCTGGCTCGTCGAGGGCCTGCTCGCACGCACTCCGGGTGCCCGGCACGCGCTCGTACTCTCCCGGGACGGCCTGAAGCTGTGTCGTACGCCGGAACTCTCCGTCGACCAGGCCGACCAGCTCGCCGCCATCGCCGCCGGGATCCAGTCGCTGTCCCACGGGGCGTCCACCCAGTTCGGGGACGGCACCGGGGGCGTGCGGTCGGCGATGACGGAGTTCTACGGCGGGATTCTGTTCATCGTCGAGGCTGGTGAGGGCGCGCACCTGGCCGTGGTCACGGCCGAGGAGGCGGACGCCGGGCTCGTCGGACACACCATGGGCGAACTCGTGGAACAACTCGGCCGACACCTGAGTGCGCAGCCGCGTACGCCATGAGCCGGCCGGGCAGGGACGACGCGCCCGACCGGCTCTACACCCTCACCCAGGGGCGCGCCCGGTCCACCCCCGGGACCCCTTTCGACCTGTTGACACTGGTCGTCGCCGAGTGCGATCCGGTGCCCGGCATGCAGTCGGAGCACGCGGCGATCCTGCGTCTCACCGAGCGGCCCACCGCCGTCGCGGAGGTCGCCGCCGAACTCCGGCTGCCGGCCGTCATCACGAAGATCCTGCTCTCCGACCTGCTCGCCGAGGGCCGTGTCAGCGCCCGCCATCCCCGCCGGGCCATGCTCGGCGGACGCCCCGATTCCCACATCCTGGAGCAGGTGCTCGTTGGACTGCGCAACCTCTGACGCCCGCAATACCCGTAACGCCCGTAACGCCCGTAACGCCCGTAGACCCCCGTTCTCCCGAGAGACAGCCCGGTGAACCCCGAACCCGTGCACCCCGTGCCACCCGTGCACCTCGCAGGCCCCCGGTTGCGGTCCGAACCCGCCGTGCTGTACCGGGAGTTGCGGAGCGAGTACGGAGCGGTGGCTCCGGTGCTGCTCGACCCGGACATCCCGGCGTGGCTCGTGCTCGGCTACCGGGAGCTGCACCAGGTCACCGGTGACTCCATGCTGTTCAGCCGCGACTCCGGCCTCTGGAACCAGTGGGACCGGGTCCCCCGCGACTGGCCGCTGCTGCCGATGATCGGCCGCGGGCACTCCTCCGTCCTGCACACCGCCGGCGAACGCCATCACGCGCGCGTGGCCGTGATCGGCGGCGCCCTCGAAGCCGTCGACCCCTTCGAGCTGCGCGCCCACGCCGAGCGGTTCGCCGACGAGCTGATCGACGCGGTGTGCGCCGACGGGCAGACGGATCTCGTCGCGCACTACGCGGCGCTGCTCCCCGTACGTGTCCTCGCCACCCTCTACGGATTCGCCGACGAGCAGGGGCCGGGCCTCGTCGCCGCCCTGAACGACATGGTCGACGGGCGCGAGGACGCCCTCGCCGGGCAGCTGCACGTGGCCGCCTCCATGGCACGGCTGGTCGCGGACCGGGCGGCGCGGCCCGCGGACGACGTGGTCAGCCGCATGCTCGCCTCGGGGCGTACGGCGGCCGGTCCGGCCCTGTCGCACGAGGAGATCACCCAGGACCTGATCGTCATGCTGACCGCCGGCCACCAGCCGACCGCCGGCTGGATCGGCAACTCGCTGCGGCTGATGCTGACGGACGCGCGTTTCGCGGCCTCGCTCCTCGGCGGCCGGCGCAGCGTCGCCGAGGCCATGAACGAGGTGCTCTGGGAGGACACGCCCACCCAGAACGTGGCCGGCCGGTGGGCGACCCGCGACACCTGGCTCGGCGGGCGTGCCGTGCGCGCCGGGGATCTGGTGCTGCTGGGCATCCAGGCCGCGCACCATGATCCGCAGGTGCGCACCCATGGCACGGCCCTGCCCGGCGGCAACAGCGCGCACTTCTCCTTCGGGCACGGGGAGCACCGGTGTCCGTTCCCGGCGCAGGAGGTCGCGGAGGTCGTCGCTCGTACGGGGGTCGAGGTGGTGCTGGACCGGCTGCCCGACCTGGACCTCGCGGTCCCTGCCGCGTCGCTGACGCGCCGTGCCTCGCCCTGGCTGGGCGGCCTGACGACCCTCCCGGTCCGCTTCACGGCGACCCGCCCCTTGAACCGGTGATCTCTTCTCTGCACTTGCCTTCTGCCAGCGGCAGAACACCGGCCCGACCGGGCTCGACGGTCACTACAGTCCGGGCTCATGACGACAGTTGCAACGCGCACGATCGACTACGCGGCCGACGGCCTGACGATGATCGGGCACCTCGCGCTCCCGGCCGGTGTCGACCGCCGGCCCGCGGTTCTGGTCGGGCCCGAGGGGGTGGGGCTCAGCGACGTCGAGCGCCGTCGGGCCGATGCGCTCGCCGAGCTGGGATACGTGGCGCTGGCCTTCGACCTCCACGGCGGGCGCTATCTGGGCGACCCCGAGGAGATGCTGGCCCGTTGCCTGCCGCTGCTCGCCGACCCCGCCCGGATGCGGGGCATCGGCCACGCGGCGCTCGATGTGCTCCGCGCCGAGCCGCGGACCGACCCGGACCGGATCGCCGCCGTCGGCTACGGCACCGGGGGCGCCATCGCGCTGGAACTCGGGCGCGACGGTGTCGACCTGCGCGCGATCGCGACAGTCAACGGACTGACCACGGGCCGACCAGGTGAGACGGCGCGCATTCACTGCCCGGTGTGGGCCGGGGTCGGGTCGGAAGACCCGATCATGCCGCCCGCGCAACGGGACGCGTTCACCGCCGAGATGCAGGCTGCGGGCGTCGACTGGCGCCTCGTGGTCTACGGCGGCGCCTTGCACGCCTTCCATCACCCGCCGGTCGACCACATCATGCTTCCCGGGGTCGGTTATCACCCTCAGCACGCGCAGCGAGCATGGCGCGACGTCGTCGACCTGCTCGCCGAGTGCCTGCGACACGCTCGTCCTCAAACTCCCCCAGCTACCGCTGGGAGGTGCCCCCAGACGGGCTGAAGATTTCCGCCCGGCCGCGAATCTTTCAGCCGTCCGGCGTTTGCGGACCGGGGGTTCGGGGGCGGAGCCCCCGAGTAAGTGACGGGAAGGGTAGGGGCGGCGGGGGCGAGAAAAACCCGTGACCTCCCCGCGCGTCTCACCCGACGGACGACGTTTCACCCAGGTTTCCGGGAACGGCTACGCTCCCGTTGTGGCTGATATCCAGATCCCCGCTGACCTCAAGCCCGCCGACGGACGTTTCGGCGCGGGCCCCTCCAAGGTGCGTACGGAGTCGCTCACCGCGCTCGCCGCCACCGGTACGTCGCTGATGGGCACGTCCCACCGCCAGGCCCCGGTCAAGAACCTCGTGGGGAAGGTCCGCGAAGGTGTGAGCGACCTCTTCCAGCTCCCCGAGGGGTACGAGGTCGTCCTCGGCAACGGCGGCTCCACCGCGTTCTGGGACGTGGCGACCCACGGACTGATCGACAACAGGTCGCAGCACCTCACGTTCGGCGAGTTCTCGTCGAAGTTCGCGAAGGCGGCCAAGCTGGCGCCCTGGCTGGCCGACCCGGACGTCATCGCCTCCGAGCCGGGCACGCACCCCGAGCCGGTGGCCCAGTCGGGCGTGGACGTGTACGCCCTCACCCACAACGAGACCTCCACCGGTGTCGCCGCCCCGATCAAGCGGGTCGCGGGCGCCGACGAGGGCTCCCTGGTCCTGGTGGACGCCACCTCCGGCGCGGGCGGCCTGCCGGTCGACATCGCGGAGACGGACGTCTACTACTTCGCCCCGCAGAAGTCGTTCGCCGCGGACGGCGGCCTGTGGATCGGCGTCTTCTCCCCGGCGGCGATCGAGCGCGCCGAGCGGATCCACGCGAGCGGCCGGCACGTACCGGAGTTCTTCTCGCTCCCCACGGCGATCGACAACTCCCGCAAGAACCAGACGTACAACACCCCGGCCCTGAGCACGCTGTTCCTCCTGAACGACCAGCTGGAGTGGCTCAACGGCCAGGGCGGCCTCGACTGGGCGGTCCGCCGCACGGCGACCTCCTCGCGCACGCTCTACGGCTGGGCCGAGGACGTCAAGTACGCGAACCCGTTCGTCACCGACCCGGCCAAGCGGTCCCAGGTCATCGGCACGATCGACTTCTCGGACGACGTCGACGCCGCCGCCGTGGCCAAGGTCCTGCGCGCCAACGGCATCGTCGACACCGAGCCCTACCGCAAGCTCGGCCGCAACCAGCTGCGGGTCGCGATGTTCCCGGCGGTCGACCCGGCGGACGTCGAGGCACTCACCAAGTGCGTCGACTACGTGATCGAGAAGCTCTGACTTCTTCTCGTACACCGAACTCGTACGACGAACTCGTACGCCGAACTCGTACGCCGATGGGGGCACCCGGGGAACACCGGGCGCCCCCATCGGCGTATCGGCAGTAGGGAGAGAGCCCATGCGCATCGGCGAGGTGGCTGCGGAAGCGGGCGTCAGTACCCGGGTGCTCCGCTACTACGAGGAGCAGCAACTGCTCACCTCGACCCGGACACCGGCCGGGCATCGCGAGTACGGGAGCGCCGCCGTGGAGCGGGTCCAGCTCATCCAGCTGCTCTACGAGGCGGGGCTCTCCAGCCGGGCCATCCGCGCGTTGCTGCCGTCCGTGGAGGCGGGTGAGGCGACCCCGGAGGTGCTGCAGCTCCTGGCAGCCGAACGCCGGCGCATGGAACAGCGGATCGCAGGCCTGCTCACCGCGCGCGACCGCCTGGAGGACGTGATCGAGGCCGCGGTCGACCCCCACCACGACTGTGTCCAGCGTGCCCGGACGCGGTGAGGAACCCGGCCCTCACTTGCACTTGACACTGGTGTCAAGCCATAGCGTCCGGAGTCATCGGCAGGGCGCCGACACCGTGGGGCCGGCGAGCGTCGGCGTCCGTGGGACGTGGTCCAGGAGATGACGTATGAGTGAGGCATTCGGGTTCCGCGAGTTCGGCGGGCCGCAGGTCCAGGACTTCTTCGACCGGCCGGATCCCGTGCCGAGTCCGGCCGAAGTCCTGGTACGGGTCACCGTCGCCGCCGTCAACCCCCTTGATCACAAGCTGCGTTCGGGCGTCGTGCCGCAGTTCTACGGTGACCGGCCGTTCCCGCAAGTGTTCGGGGCGGAAGCCGCCGGTGTCGTACTGGCCGTGGGAGCGGACGTCGAGGGACTCGACGTGGGCGACACCGTGTTCGGCTGCACGCTCAGCGGGGCCGGAACCTACGCGGGAACCACCGTCCTGCTCGGGACCAACACCGCGCGCAAGCCCGAGGGGCTCCGCGACGACTGGGCTGCCACCATCCCGGTGGCGGGCACGTCCGCCCTGAACGCGGTGGACCAGCTCGATCTGCCCAGCGGCGCGACGATACTGGTCAACGGTGTCGGCGGCGGCGTCGGGCTCCTGACCGCGCAGGTCGCTCGCGACCGTGATCTGCACGTCATCGGTACGGGCAGCGCCGCCAAGCGAACGCTCGCCGAAGCTGTCGGCGCGACGTTCGTCGACTACACCGAAGGCCAGGTCGTCGCCCGGGTGCGCGAGCTCGCACCGGACGGTGTCGACGGCGTGGTGGACCTCGTCGGCGGCGCTTCCCTGCGCACCGTGGCACCGCTGGTCCGCGACCCCAAGAAGGTGGTGTCCGTCGCCGACCCGGCGGTGGCCGAGCTGGGCGGCGAGATGGTGCACCGCCGCGTGGACCGGGCCGACCTGGAACGCGTGGCCGCACTCATGGTGGAAGGGCGCCTCGACCCGTACATCGTCAGGACCTACTCTCTCTCGCAGGCACCCGAAGCCCTGGCCCTGGTGGAGAGCGGCCACGCACTCGGCAAGGTCGTCATCGACCTGACCGGCGGGACCGCGTCCGAGGGCTGAGCACGGCGCCGTTCCACTCAGGGTGCACAACACGTCCGCGCGGACGGGCACTTCCGCGCGGACGATCAGCGCGCCTGGTCGAACTGCCGGAGAAACGCCTGCCAGCTCTCGCGCGAGACGGTGAGCAGGGGATCGGTGTCCGACTGCTTGCTGTCGCGGACGGCCCGGCCGCCGACAGCCGTGTCGGCGACCTCGACGCAGTTGCTCTCCGCTCCCGAGTAGGACGACTTACGAAAAGGACCTATGGCCTCGGTCACTATGCGTCTTCCTTCAAGCTCCGCAGTACGCCCCGGATGAGCTTCGCGCTCGTGTCCGGCGCCAGTGCCGACGATCGTAGTACGTCGTACATATTGGCGTAAGCGGCAAGGTCTTCCGGGTCCTCAAGGACCGATGTGCCTCTCAGATTCTCCAGGGCCACGGCTTGGACCGCGGGTTCGGTGTCGAAGCTGAAAGTGGAGAAGGCCGAGGTCACAGTGGCCAGCGCTCCCATGCTGAACGGGAGTACCTGCACGATGACGTTCTTCCGCTTCCCCACCGCAAGGAGAGCCGAGAGCTGCTGCTGGTGCACTTCGAGGCTCACCAGGGGGTGGGTGATCACCGCTTCCCAGAGGACGGCGGAGTACGTCGCTCCGCCCTCCTCGATCTTCGCCTGGCGGGCCTCCCTCACCTTGACCAGCTGGGCGACACGCTCGGGGGCCATGCAGGTGGGGCTCGTCTGGATGACCGCCTCTGTGTAGGCCCGAGTTTGCAGGAGCCCTGGCACCAGCGCCTGCTGCCATTCCTGGATATAGGTCGCGTCGTCCTCCAACGCGATGTGATCCAAGTAGTCCGGCCGCAGATGCGCGGCGTGCTCAAGCCACCAGCCCCGGTTCTTGGAGTGCTTGGCCAACTCCTCCAGTTTGGACCGCACTTCCAGGTCGTCGACACCGTACGCATCCAGCAGCAGGCGCACCTCGATGACGCGAGCGGTGACGTGCCCACTCTCAAGGCGACTGATCCTGGCCTGACTTGAGGCGATGACCTCGGCAGCCTGCGGCTGATCGAGCTTGGCCGCGTGCCGGTACTGCCTGAGCGCCGTACCCAGACGCCTGCTGCGCACCGTCGGCCGTCCACCTGTGGGCATGGGAACTCCCCTCTCCTGCGGCAACGATGCCATGCAAACCGCACACTCTGAGGTCGCATCACTCGATGGAGTGGATGGGCGAATGCATTCAGTGAAGCGCGTTGCTTACGAATCAAATGTGACCCTAGCCTCCTGAATGCGCCACGCAGAAGCGCACCTTGACGGCACGTCAGGAGGACACGGCACCCCCATGCCCGTAACCAAGCCCAAGACCGAGACCTTCCGCATCCCCAAACACAGAAGCCACGTCCCCACCGCCCGCCAGCGCGTCTGCAAGACACTCGCGGACTGGGGCGTCACCGGCGAACTCGCCGACGCGGTCACCCTGTTGGCGAACGAACTCGTCACCAACGCCGTGACGCACTGCCGGGTGCCCTACGCCCGCATCCAGATCACGCTCGCGCTCGACGCCCCGGAGTTGGTCCTGGAGGTTTCCGACCCGGACAAGGACAGGCTCCCCCGACCCCGCGACTCGCCCCCGGACGAGGAGAGCGGGCGCGGCCTCGCGCTCGTGGCGGCGTTGGCCGACTCCTGGGGGCATCGGCAAGACCCGTACTCGAAGTGCGTATGGGCCCGGTTCACGCTCGCGGACGAACCGGAGGGGGCCCGTGTTCCGGCTGGTTCATGACGCGGTCGCCCGCCTGCTCGGCCGACCGCGCTCCAACTGTCCCGAAGCGAACGACTGGGACCTCGCACGCGGGGTGAGGACGCCGGACCCCTACGTGTGGCGACTCCCCAGCCCCCACGAAGCCCGTTGGCGCCGCTGGTCCAGACGCTCCCGCGCGACCGGCCGCTACCCGCTGTTTCCGACCGGGGAAGCCTGCTGGCAGGACCCGAGCCCGCAGCCGCCATCCCCCAGCAACGCCTACGCCGATCCGGTACGCCTGTACGTGCTGTGTTCAAGCACCGAGGCCCTCCGGGAGCCGACACTCAGTCAGCGTCGATGACATTCAGTCGAGCCAGCGGGCCTTGTCCCCGATACGGACATGGCCGGGTTTTTCGACCGCCGCGTACACGCCGAAGGAGTTGCCGAGCTCGCGGGCGACCCAGCGCAACACGGCGCGGTCGTGCGGGACGGTCGGGGTCTCCTTGGTGATCATCACGCAGCGGTCGCACCCCTGGGTGAAGCGCAACCGCAGCGTGCCTACGACCATCCGGCGGCCGATCCAATCGTGCTCGGGGTACCCGGTCGCGTGGTCGCCGGGCACGTCGCCGGGCACGTCGTCGAGCACCAGGTTGGGCCGGAACCGGCTGGCGTCCATCGCACTGTCCGGCAGCGTCGAGGCGAGGCTGCGCAGCGCCGTCGTTGTCAGTACATGGAGCGCGGTGTCAGGTTGGTGCGGTGGCTGGTGCTCCACCGGCGTGACCTTGGCCTGTACAGCCGCGCTGAGCCGACTGGCAGCGTCAGGCGCATCGGAGCGGAACCGCCGGCCGTCCGGCAGGACCAGCTCGGCCACGCCCGGCCCGAGGGCGACCGCCCGCAAGCGCATGAGCGCCGGAACTGCACCGGCCCAGGTGATCTCTTCCCGCTCGTCGTGGATGGCGATGCCCCGGTCACCCTCGATTCCGAGGGCATCGACCGTGGCCGCGGTCAGTCGCTCACCACCCACCGACTTCACCGGATACCGCCACAGTTGGTCGACCCGCATCCATCGCCCCCTTCGTCCCAGCCATCGGCGACAGTAGTCGACGGCTGCCCGGGCGCCCTCGCCAACGCCGTCTTCCACGCCACCGGCCGCCGCGTCCGCGACCTGCCCATCACCGTCGAGGCACTGCTCTGAGCCAGGGGCGCCCGGCGGACTCTGCTCTGAGCCCGGGGCGCCCGGCCGCTCGCCGGGCGCCCCTCGTTTCAGGTAGCCGTGCAGCTCACCGTCGGCGTACCCCCGCCCCCGGGCGCGCCCCCGAACCCGAAGGTGGCCGAAGCGCCCGCCGCCACCGCGCCGTTGTGGTCGGCGTTCGTGGCCGTCACGGTCGTACCGCTCTGGGTGTACGAGGCGTTCCACATGCTGGTGACCTTCTGGGCGCCGGGCCAGGTCCACGTCGTCCGCCAGGACTTGAGCGCGGTCGTGCCGGAGTTGGTCACCTTCACCTCGGCGTTGAAGCCGCCGTCCCAGTCGCTGCTGACGGTGTACGCGGCGGTGCAGGCGGCCGTGCCCCCACCCGGATCACCCGGGTCACCGGGGTCGCCTCCCCCGGGTTCCGCCGGGAAGCCGGGGGCCTTGACGCTCGCGAGGTACCCGTCCTTCACCGTGTCCACGGTCGTCCAGTCGTCCTTCAGGATGCCGCCCGTGTCACCGGAGTTGGGGTTCCACGACCAGAAGGTCCAGGACATGCTGTCGGCGCCGTACGTGCTCGTGGGGCGGAGGTAGCTCACCAGCGCCGCGAGCCACTTCTGGTCGACGGTGGACTGGAGTGTCGTACCGAACTCGCCCACCCACACCGGCGCGATGTTCTGCTTGAAGATGTAGCCCCAGTACTTGTCCCAGACGCCCGGCATATTGGCGGGGAAGGACGGATCGCTGAACCAGCTCTGCTGGGCCACGCTCGTCGCGTAGTCGTGGGCCGAGTAGACGACCCGCCCGGGCACGTCGAGCTGCACCGGGTACTGCGCGACCCCCATCAGGTTGCCGCCCCACCAGCCGGACACGCCGTCGACCGTCTGCACGCCCTCCACGAAGATCAGCAGCTCGGGATTGGCGGACAGCACCGCGTTGCCTGCGCGCTGGGCGGCGAGTCGCCAGTCCTTCGTCGTGTCGCCGCAGCCCCAACAGGCCGGATCGTGCGGCTCGTTGTGCAGGTCGATGCCGATCACCGTCGGATCACCCTTGTAACGGGTCGCCAGCGCCTTGAGGTTGGTGATCCAGGTCGTCTCGGGGACCGCGGACGTGTACCAGAGCGCGGACTGGCCGCTCGCGTCCGGCCGGTGCCGGTCCAGGATGACCTTCAGGCCGTCCTGACCCGCGTACGCCACGATCCTGTCCATGATCTGGAGGGGTGAGAGTCCCTGGAGGTCGGCGTTCTTGCCGCCGGAGAAGTCGATGCTGTTGGCCACGGCACCGCTCTTGAGGATGTCGTCGCTGTACGGCAGCCGGATGGTGTTGTAACCGAGCGACCTCATCTGGTCGATCATGCTCTTGTAGTCGCGTGTCCACAGTCCGTGGACGGAGTTGTTGGCGGTCTCGAACCCGAACCAGTTGATGCCGGCGATCCGGACCGGCTGTCCTGCGGCGTCCAGGATCTGCCGTCCGCTGGTGTGCCAGTAACCGGCTCCGGGGGCGGCTGCCGCCGAAGTGGCCTCCGCGACGGCCGCCGGGTCCGCGTGGGCGGTCTGCACACCGGTCAGCGGCAACAGGAGCGCCACGGCGGCAGCACCCGCGGCAGCACCCAGCGCTCTTCGCAAGCTGCGGAACATGTCGCTGCTTCCTCTCGAAAGGCGCGGGTCCGGAACGGGTGGGAGCGCTCCCACCACGACGCGCATCCCCCATGGAAGGCAGTAAGCGTGGACACGTCAAGGGGTTGCGCAGGGGTCACGCCCGTTCCGCCGGCAGTTCCACCCGCACCGTGAGGCCGCCGGCCGGGTTGGCCTCGGTGGTCAGCGTGCCCTGGTGGGTGACGGTGACCGCGCGGACCACGGACAGTCCCAGACCGGCCCCCTTTCGGCGTCCACTGCCCCGCCGGAAGGGTTCGTACAGCGTCGGCAGGTCGGACGCGTCGACGCGTGCGCCGGTGTTGGTCACCTCGACGAAGGCGCCGCCCCCGCCGGTCGGTCCGGTGGCGATGTGGACCGACCCGTCGCGCTCGTTGTGGCGTACGGCGTTGGTCACCAGGTTTCCCACGAGCTGGCCGAGGAGAGAGGGATCGCCCCACACGGGGGCGGGACTCAGCCGGGTGTCCACGGTCACCTCGGTCTCCCGCGCCTCGTCGAGCACCTCGGCGATCGCGGTCCGGGCCTCCTCGGCCAGGTCGACGGCCGCCGGAACGAGTACGCCGCTCTCGCCCTTCGCCAGGGCCAGCAGTGCCGCGATCAGCCGCTCGCTGCGGTGGGTGGCGTTCAGCGCGCGGCGGACGTCGGGCAGCAGATCGTCCGGTATCCGTCCCTGGGCGAGAGGGATTTCGAGTGCGGCCCGCTGCACGGTGAGCGGGGTGCGCAGTTCGTGGGAGGCGTGCCCGGTGAAACGCCGTTGCTCGGCGAAGCTGCGCTCCAGGCGGTCGAGCATGGCGTCGAACGTGTCCGCCAGTTCCTTCGCCTCGTCGGCCGGCCCCACCAGGTCCAGCCGCGCGTGCAGATTGCGGTCCCCGATGTCCCGGGCGGCCGCGGTCACCAGGCCGATCCGCGACAGACCGCGCTTTGCCACCCACCAACTCGCCAGGAGGGAAAGGAATCCGATCACGACGAGGAGGAGCAGACACCGTCCCAGGAGCTCCTCAAGAACGTCCTGCTCGAACGCCGCGAAGCGGGCCGCGCTGCTCGCCCCCAAGCCGGCAGCCGGCTCGGTGGGAGCTGCCGTGATGGCCGGCTCGGACTGTGCACTGTTGACGGGCTTCGCCGCCACCGCCATGACGGTCGCGCCGTTGCGCCCGATGATCTCCCGGGCACTCGTCCAGACCAGGGCGAGGAGCGCCGCGCAGCCGACGAAGAACACGGTCGCGTTGAGCAGCGCCAGGCGGGTCCGGATGGTCAGCCGGGTTGGAGTGGTCCACCGAGTCCGGATGATCCGCCGGGCCCGGGTGGTCGGTTGACCGAGATACGGGCTCACAGTCTGTATCCGAATCCGGGCACCGTCTCGATCAGCGGCGGCGGGCCGAGCTTGCGGCGCAGCTGGTGAACCGTGACCTTGACGGTGGTGCTCTCGGGGTCGGTGTCGGTGTCCCACACCCGGTCGAGCAGGTCGGCCGAGCGCAGCGGGACGCCGTCCGCGGAGATCAGTGCCTCCAGGACTCCGAGTTCCTTCGGGGTGAGCCGCAGCAGGCGCCCGTCTCGCTCGGCGAACCGGCGGACGGTGTCGAGCCGCAGGCCGTGCCGTTCGAGAACGGTCGGTGTGCCACTGGGCCCGCGCCGGGCGAGTGCCTGCAGACGCGCGACCAGTTCGACATAGGAGAAGGGCTTGGCGAGGTAGTCGTCGGCGCCTTTGCCCAGGCCGTCGACGAGGTCGGCCAGCGTTCCGGCCGCTGTCAGCATGAGGATCCGGGCCGGATATCCCGATGTGTGCAGCATGCGGCAGACGGCGTCCCCGTGGATGACCGGCAGATCACGGTCCAGGACCAGCACGTCGTAGTCGGCCGCCGCCGCCATCTCCATCGCCCGGCCGCCGTCGACGGCGACGTCCGCGACGATGCCCGAGGAGCGCAGCCCCTCGGCGATCATCTCGGCCAGGTCCTCCTCGTCCTCGACCACCAGCACGCGCATCGCCGCTCCCGTCTCGTCCGTTCGCCGAGACTCTGCCGGGCCGGGGGTTAAGCGGCGGTTAGCCGCACGTCACCGACGGCTAACCGGCGTCCCCGTACACCTGTCCCCGTGCACCTGCCTCCGGCGGCGCCGACCGGCGCCGCCGTGAGCAGGTCCGGCAGGAGGAAGAACATGCGACGAACGCTCATGTCCTGGGCAGCGGTGACGACGCTCACGCTGGCGGCGGCCGTGTCCGTGACCGCTTGCACGTCGGGTTCCGAGGACAAGGCGCCCGACGTGGCGGGCGGCGACGAGAACAAGCAGGGCAAGGAGGACGGACAGGGCGGACAGGGCGGACGGGACGGTGCGCGGGACCAGAAGGACATCGCCGCGGCGTACACGAAGTGCATGCGGGAGCAGGGGCACGAGGTGACGGTCGACGAGTTCGGCCGCGTCAGGGCCCCCGCCATGGGCGCGGGGAGCCAGGGCCGGGGGGCCGGCGAGGATCTGCCCGAGGCCGCCGAGAAGTGCGACAAGAAGGTCCCCGGCATGGCGCAGCTCAAGGAGAAGGGCGACGCGGAGAGCCTGAAGCAGGCCCGTGGCATGGCTCAGTGCCTCCGCGAGAACGGCATCCCGAACATGCCGGACCCGGACCCGAAGAAGAGGGCGCTCTCCGTGCCGAAGGACGCGGTCGGCAAGAAGTGGACCAAGGCCATGAGCGTCTGCGGTGACAAGTTCCCCGGCGCCGCCTTCGCCGCGGAGCAGGCCCGGTGACGCTGCACAGGGAAGGACAGAAACAGGAAGGGCAGGAACAGGAAAGGGAGGAGGCGTACGCCGGGACAGGGCGCCGTCGCCGTGGCGCGTCGCGTACGCGTCGGCGGGTCGTCACCGTCGGGGTCGTCGCCGCGGTCGTCGCGGCAGCCGGCGCCGCACTGCTCGTCCGTCCCTGGCCGCGCGGCACGGAGGACGCCGCGACCGAGCGCCCGTCCCACTCGACGGCGCCCGTGCAACGCACCTCCCTGGCCTCCGGGCTGCGACTGGACGGCGAGCTCGGGCACGCGCCGGCCGACGAGATCACCGCCCAGGGGCAGGGCACCTTCACCAAACTGCCGAAGACCGGTGAGCACGTCCGGCTCGGCGGGACGCTGTACGAGATCGACGCGCGACCGGTCGTACTGTTCCGTGGCTCCCGCCCCTTCTGGCGCGTACTGGAGAAGGGCATGAGCGACGGCCCGGACGTCAAGGACCTGGAGCGCAACCTCACCGATCTCGGGTACGCGAACGCGGCAGGGCTGACCGTCGACGAGGAGTTCACCGACGCCACCGCCGCGGCCGTCGAACGGTGGCAGAAGGCACTCGGCGTACGGACGACGGGCTCGGTGGAACTGGGCCGGGTCGCGGTCCTTCCGTACGGGGACGTACAGGTCGAGGAGGTCGTCGCCAAGCCCGGTGCGACCGCCGGTGCCGGCGGCACGGTGCTGAAGGTGACGACCACGGACGTGTACGCCACCGTCAAGCCGACGGAGGATCAGCTTCCGCAACTGCCCCCGGGAGGCAAGGTGACGGTTCGGCTGGACGCCGGGGGCAGCGTCCAGGGGAAGATCACCTCCATCACGCGGGACACCGGGCAGAGCGGGGACGGCGGCGACCCCGGTGACCCCGGCGGGCCGGACGGCGAGACCAAGCCCACCGTGTCGATCCGGCTGGCGGACCAGAAGAAGGCCGCTGCCGCGCTGCGTGGCGGACGGGTCGGCGCCGCCGTCACCGTCCCGGAGAAGAAGGCGGACGACGTCCTCGTGGTCCCGGTGACCGCGCTGCTCGCCATGACGGGAGGCGGCTACGGCGTCGAGGTCGTCAAACCCGGCACGGCCGAGCCGGTACTCGTCCCCGTAGAGGTGGGCCTGATCGTCGCCAACCAGGCCGAGGTCGAGGGCCGGCTCAAGGAGGGCGACAAGGTGGTGGTCCCCGCATGAGTGAGTCCCGTACGACGGGTGAGTCCCGTACGACGAGCGAGTCCCGTACGACGAGCGAGTACGGTCGCCGTCAGCCCCCGGTCCTGCTGCTGGACAAGGTCGTCAAGGAGTACGACGGCGACCCGCCCCTGCGCATCCTGCACGACATCGACCTGACCGTGGCCCGGGGAGAACTCGTCGCGGTGGTCGGCCCGTCCGGCTCGGGCAAGAGCACTCTGCTGTCCTTGATCGGAACGCTCGACCGGCCCACGTCGGGACGCATCCAGCTGGAGGGCCACGACCTGACGGCCCTGAGCGACCGGCAGATCGCGGCACTGCGCGCCCGCAGCATCGGCTTCGTCTTCCAGCAGTTCTTCCTGCTGCCGGGCCTGACGACCCTGGAGAACGTCGCCACCGGCCTCCTCTACACCGGGGAGACCGTCGGACGCAGACACGAACGTGCGGTACGTGCCCTGCGCGAGGTGGGCCTGGCACACCGGCTCGGTCATCGGCCCGACCAGCTCTCCGGCGGCGAGAAACAGCGCGTCGCCATCGCACGGGCGCTGGTCGGCAGACCCGGGCTCCTCCTCGCCGACGAGCCGACCGGCGCGCTGGACACCGCTTCCGGGCGGGGTGTCGTCGAACTGCTGCTGCAACTGAACGCCCAGGGCACGACCGTCGTCGTCATCACCCACGACCGGGACCTGGCCGCGTCGTTCCCCCGGCGCATAGGGCTGCAGGACGGACGCGTCGAGTTCGACACGGGCAACGAGACGCCCGCACCCGAGCCCGAACCCGTGTCCGGGCCCGGGCCCGGGCACAGTGCTTGGCGTCGCCCCGCGCAGGAAGGAACGGCATGACCGGCCACCTGCCGCGGCCGGCCCGCCTGCGCCCGGCCGACCTGCTCAGAATCGGGCTGATCGGCCCCCGGACCCGCCGCCTGCGCTCGGCGCTGTCCGCCCTCGGCATCGCCCTGGGCATCGCGGCGGTCGTCGCCATCACCGGGATCTCGGCATCCAGCCAGGCCCACCTCCTCGACCGCCTCGACCGCCTCGGCAGCAACCTGATCACCGTGTCACCCGGCGAGGGCTACGACGGTACGAAGGTGCCGCTGCCCAGGGAAGCGGTCACGATGCTCGGCAACATCGCCCCCGTCGAACAGGTCAGCGCCACCGCGGACACCGGGGCGAACATCTACCGCACCGACCTCGTCCCCTCGAACCAGACCAACAGCCTGCGCGTACTGTCGGCCCGCCTCGACCTGCTCAGGACCCTGCGCGGCCAACTGGCCGCCGGACGCTGGCTGGACCGGGGCACCGAACGGCTCCCGGTCGTGGTCCTGGGCGCCGCCGCGGCCGACCGGCTGGGCGTGACCCGCCCGGGGACCAAGGTCTGGCTCGCGGGCGAGGACCTGCCCGGAGCCTGGTACGGAGTCATCGGCGTCCTGGAACCGAACGAACTCGTGCCCGAGATCGACGACTCGGTACTCGTGGGCACCCCGCAGGCGGTCCGCGCTCTGGACGGCGCCCGCACGCCGTCGACCGTCTACCTGCGCACCCATCCGGAACGGGTACGCGAGGTGCAGGAGGTCGCCGCGGCCACGGCCAACCCGGCCCAGTCGTCCACGGTCGCCGTCTCCCGCCCGTCCGACCTGCTCAAGGCACGCACCGAGACGAACACCGCCCTCACCGGCCTCGTACTCTCCCTCGCGGGCGTGGCCCTGCTGGTCGGCGGGGTCGGGATCGCGAACACCATGGTCGTCGGCGTCATGGAGCGGCGCGGGGAAGTGGGACTCCGCCGCGCGCTGGGGGCACGCCGCGGGCAGATCACCCTGCAGTTCCTGATCGAGGCGGTACTGCTCGGCCTCTTCGGCGGCCTGGCGGGCGCCGCCATGGGAGTCGTGGTGGTGTACGGGTACGCGGCCGTACAGGACTGGCCCGCCGCCGTCCCCCTGGCGTGGGTCGTGGCGGGCCCGGCGGTGGCCGTACTGGTCGGCACGGCGGCCGGCCTGTATCCCGCGCTGCGGGCGGCCCGCATGTCACCCACGGGCGCACTCCGCTCGGCGTGAGGCGCTGCCCGGCCGGTTACGCGCCGATGCCCATGCCTCCGCCGACGACGAGGTTGTCGCCGGTGATGTAACCGGCGGCGTCGGAGGCGAGGAAGGCGACGGCCTCGGCGATGTCGGCGGGGAGTCCGATGCGGCCGAGCGGGATACCCGCGCTCCAGGACTGCACGGTCTCGCGCGAGATGCCCAGGCCGCCGTAGACGGGGGTGTCGATCGCGCCGGGGCTGACGGCGTTGACCCGGATGCGGCGGGGCGCCAGTTCCCTGGCGGCGTCCCGCATCAGCGGGAGCAGGGAGCCCTTGGCGGCGGCCATGGCGGGTGCCGCCATGCCGGTGCCGGTGCCGACGGTGAAGATGACGGACGCGCCGTCGTTGAGGAGCGGGAGTGCCTTCTTCAGGGTGAAGAAGTTGCCCTTGACGTTGATGTCGAACAGCGCGTCGAAGTCCGCTTCTTCCGTGTCGGCCAGGGGCTTGGGCCGTGAGATGCCGGCGTTGAGGAAGAGCACGTCGAGGGTGCCGAGGTGTTCGCGCGCCCGGTCGACGGCGTGGTCGATGTCGGTCAGGGAGCCGGCATCGGCCCGCACCACGACGATCTCCGCGGGGAGGTCGTTCCGTGCCGCGGCGACGCTGTCGCGTCCGGTGACCATCACGCGGTATCCGCGCTTGAAGAACAGTTCGGCGGTTGCCTTGCCGATTCCGCTGGTTCCGCCGGTGATGAGGGCTGTGGGTGCGGACATGGGTTTCTCCTTGCGTACGTACCGGGGTCCGGGCACTCCGGGCACTCCGGGCACGAGTGACGGCGTGTGGCGTGCGTGTGTGCTCGTGTCTGCACGCTAGGAACCGGTCGCGACCCGCGTCCAAGGCCCATGCCGCATACCGATATCCAAAAGAGGCATAACCACAGCTCACACATCTGACGCAGACAGGTATCGATGCGCAAGGTTGATGCACGGGGTTACGGTGCACGAGTGACCGAACCGATTGCTCCCACGGACCTCGATCTCCGGCTGCTGCGGTACTTCGTCGGCCTCGCCGAGCACCGCACCTTCACCCGGGCCGCCGAAGCCCTGAAGATCACCCAGCCTTACCTCAGCCGGCAGATCCTGCGCCTGGAGAAGCAGGTGGGAGCCCGCCTGCTGGACCGCACCCCGCACGGCAGCCGGCTCACCCCGGCGGGCGAGGTCCTGCTGCCCCGCGCCAAGGCGTTGCTGCGCACCACTGCCAGGACGATCGCGCTCACCCGGGCCGCCGCCGAGCCCGTACGGATCACGGTCGGCTACTCCACCAGCGTCATCGTCACTCCCGCGGTACGAGAGCTGCGCCGCCGGCACCCGGACGCCGAGGTGGAGACCGTGCACCTGGGGTACGACGACGTGCGCCCCGCCCTGCTGGACCACCGCGCGGACGCCGTGGTCACCCGGTTGCCGCTGCGCACCGCACAACTGCACGTGACCGTCCTGTACGAGGAACCACGCGTCCTGGTGGTCTCCAGCGACCACCGGCTGGCCGGCCGGGACTCCGTCTGCCTCGCCGACTTCGCCGATGAGCCGTTGATCGGCGCGAGCGACCCGGCCCGTGACGCCTTCTGGCGCATCGACCCTCGTCCGGACGGGAGCCGCGCTCCCGACGCTCCGCCCGTGGCGGACCTGGAGGACAAGCTCGAACTCATCGCCTCGGGACGGGCCGTGGCCATCGTCCCGGCCCTGGACGGCATGAGCCGCCCCTACCTCACCGCCGTCCCGCTGCGCGATGTCGAGCCCAGTCACGTCGTACTGGCCGTGCGGGCGGAAGACCGCAGCCGGCTCGTCGCCGCTTTCCGTACGCTCGCCCAGTCCTTCCTCACCGGCCCCGTCCCGGAGAGCACGTCGGTCGCCTCATGAGGCGATGAGGCGATGAGACGGTGGGGCGGTGGGGCGGGTGACGCGCGGGAAACGCGTCACCGGCTACGGGTCTGGTCTCCGCGCCGGAACAGTCGCTTGAGGCCGTAGACGACGGCGAGGGCGACGGCCAGGGCGACGGCGCCCATCTTGTAGTCATTGCCCGATCCGTCGTCGCCGTCGTCCCCGCCGGCCGAACTGCCGCCGCCCGAGGCCGGTTTGCCGTCCGCGCCCAGCACCTTCCCCGGTTCCACGGAACTGCCGGCCCCCTCGCTCCCGTACAGCAGGGTGGATCCGTCGGGGGTGTAGGTCACCGACTCGCCCTGCCCCTGGAGCGGCACGTTCAGCCGCCCCTGCCGCTTCGGCCTGCCGTTGTTCCACGCGTACGCGATGCCGCCGAAGTAGCCGCGTACGGCGAGCTGTTTGCCGTCGGGCGAGAAGGCGCCGTCGGTGACCCACAGGTCGATGTCGCCGGTGCGCTTGAAGGTGTTGGTGCCGGAGGAGGAGAGCTTGGCGGGCCCTTCGTACAGGCCGCCGCCCTCCTCGTTCTTCGAGACGATGTAGACGCGGCCGGTCTTCGGGTGCACCATCAGCGCCTCGGCGTCCCGGGCCCCGTCCGCGTACTTCACGTCGTACTGCGTGGCGCGGACGGTCTGGTCCTTGAGCTGCTTCGGCTCGGGCAGTTCGTAGATCCACACGTGGTCCCACGTGCCGCCGAGGTTGTCGCCGATGTCGCCGACGTAGAGGTGGCCGTTCGGTCCGACGGAGATGGCTTCGACATCCCGGGGCCGCCCGACGCCCGTCATGGTGACGGTGGCGACGGTCTTGCCACTCGCACTGTCGACGGCGTAGAGGAAGGCGCCGTCGTCGCTGTCGTTGTGGGTCCAGTAGATGCCGGGGTGGGCACGGGAGGCGGCCAGGCCGCTGGACTCGGTGATCCGGGGGTCCTGGAGGGTGAACCCGTCCGCTCCCTTGGACCCGTTGGACCCGTCGCCGTCGGCGCCATGGGCGGCCACGGCGGGAACGGCGAGAGCGGCGGGCGCGGCGAGCACCCCGGTGAGGAGGGCCCCGGCAAGGAGGACGAACGAGCGACGCATGCCCCAAGACTGCCACCCCGGCCGCCGGTTCGGCGGGCGTGTCCGGCTTCACACTCCGTCGCCACCGGTGATCGTCCATCATGAGCGGATGCTCAGGTTCATGCCCGTAGGCGATTCCATGACCATCGGAAGCGCCGGCGAACACACGTGGCGCTACCGGATGTGGCAGCATCTGCGCGCGACGTACGGGGGCCCGTTCCGGATCGTCGGCCCCCGGGAGACGCTCTACGACAAGGCCACGGCCACCGCGGACTCGTACGAGTACGCCGACCCGGACTTCCCCCGCGCCCACCTGGCCGGCTGGGGCGAGGGCTGGCAGCACCTGGGCCCGCTGATAGCCGACGCGGTACGGGCATCCCGCGCCGACGTACTCCTCGTCTCCCTCGGCCTGATAGACCTCGGCTTCTACACGAACGCGTCCCAGACCGCCGAGAACGTCCGCGCCTTCATCGCGCAGGCCCGCTCGGCGAACCCGGGCGTCTCGATGGCCGTCCTCCCGGTGATCCCGAACATCCGGGCCGAGTCCGACGCGCCCTTCGCCCAGGAGGTCGCCCTCTTCAACGAACTCCTCGCGAAAACGGTGGCGGACCTGGACGAGCCGACGTCCCCGCTGCTCCTGACCTCGCCCCCGGACGCGTACGACATCCACCACGACACGTACGACGGCACCCACCCCAACGCCTCGGGCGAACACAAACTGGCGGCGGCGTTCGCGGAGGCGATGCATCAGGCGTGGGGGGTGGGCGGACGGTACGACCGCGTACCGTCCACGGCCGGGACCGCCGGAACCGTCTGACCGCATTCCGGCGTTGACGGACACGGTCCTCGGCCTGATGCTCAAGACCGACGAATTCCCCCGCGACTGACGCCGCGCCCGTCGAGAAACGGGCGCTCAAGCCTGAGGCACCTGAGGCATGAGCCCTGTGAGGTCGAGGACGGTTTTCCCGCGGCGCGGGCCCGTCGCCGCGGCCGTGTGCGCCTCGGCTGCCCGGTCGGCCGGGAAGACCGCCTGGACCGGTACGCGGAACATCCCCTTGGTGGCGAGGTCCGCGGCGTGTGCGAGTCCGTGGTTTCCGTCCGGCTGGCCGCCGTACCGGCCGAGCGAGACGCGCACTCCGTGGCTGGGACCCGTGAAGTCCGCGAGCGTGACCACCGACTCCGCGGTGCCGGTGAGGTCGACGAGTTCGGGGAGCGAGCCTGCCCCGGCGACGTCGAGCGCACGGTCGATCCGTGGGATGCCCAGGGCGCGGACCCGCCCGGCCAGACCGGCCCCGTAGGCGACCGGGACAGCGCCGAGTCCGGCGAGGAAGTCGTGGCTCTCGGGTCGACCGGTCCCCACCACCCGGGCCCCGCGCGTCACAGCCAACTGCACGGCGATGCTCCCCACACCACCGGCCGCACCATCGATCAGCAGAGTCGTGCCACCGTCCTCACCCTTGCTTTTGGCGTTGGCCACGCCGAGGAGGTCCAGGGCGCGGGTCGCCGTCTCGACACCCGTCGCCGCGGCGCCCGCCTCCTCGAAGGACAGGGCGGCCGGCTTCGCCGCCCAGAACGCCAGCACGGCGAACTGCGCGCTCGCCCCGCCCAGCCGGGTGATGTCGACCGCGCCGAACACCTCGTCACCGACCGCGAAGCCCTCGACGCCCGCACCGACCTCGTCGATCACCCCGGCCGCGTCCACACCGGGGATGTGCGGCAGGGCCAGGCCGTCGCGCGAAGGCGAGTCACCGGACCGCAGTGCGAGGTCGACCGGTGAGACCGCGGCGGTACGGACCGCGATCCGTACCTCGCCGGGTCCCGCGTGCGGCTCGGCCGCGGATGCGATGTGGAGCACCTGCGGGGGACCGAACCGGTCGAACAGTACTGCGCGCATGATCACCTCTCCGGCCCGGTCCTTCCGGGCGCCGCCTCACGGTAGACATGGATGCGGAACACGTGGTCCGGATCGATACGAAGTGAGAGGCACCGCAATCACAGTGACTCGGAAAACACGGGTGGACGCGGAGCACAACCGCCGGCGCATCGTCGCGGTCGCCCGCGCGGCCTTCGCCGACGAGGGGCTCGACCTGCCGATGCGGGAGATCGCCCGCCGCGTCGGCCTGGGCGTCGCCACGGTCCACCGGCACTTCCCCGCCCGCGCCGACCTGGTCACCGCGGCGCTTGCCGAGCACGTCGCGGCATGCCGCGCGGACATGCGTACGGCCCTTGACGACCCCGACCCCTGGCGCGCGCTCAGCGGCACCGTCCACCGCTTCGCGCAGCACCGCTTGCAGGACCGCGGGCTGAACGAGGCCCTGTTCGGCTCCCACCCGGCCGCGGCCGCTTTCGCCGCCGACCGCCGCGCGCAGACGCGTGCGCTGCGCGAGCTCGTCGACCGCGCCCGCACGGCCGGCGTCGTCCGCCCCGACATCAGCGTGGACGACGTACGCGTCTGCCTGGCCGCCATCGCCTCCTTCCGCCTCACGAATCCGGCCACCGGCCTCCACCGCCTGGTCACCCTTCTCCTGACCGGCCTGACAGCGGCCCAGGAACTCCCGGCGGCCGGCACACACACCGCGCCCGCACCTCCGTACCCCGCGTCGGCGCACAGCACCTGACCGCCCCCGCCGCCGTCCCCGCTGCACTGAGTTCGGCCTCGGACACGGCCTCGGACACGGGTCCGGGTCCGGGTCCGGGTCCGGGTCCGAAGGCTCTCGACGCGCTACCTACTGGCTACATACTCCTGTTACGCGGGTCCACCCCTGCCTGGAGAGCGGCTGGAGGGTCGCCTCGAATGCCGCGGCCGTGCGGCAGCGGAGGCAGTGGGCCTCGTCGCCTCGGGGACGGAAGACATGCTCGGCCCCCGGCCCCGGGCAGGTCACCAGGCCCCGCCGGACCGGGCTCGCGGTCTGCTCGGGCGGTGGCGGCGGAGCGGCCTGGCGCCTCGCCGCCGGGAGCTTCTGGACCAGGCGGTGACGCAGGAACCCGACCGCCGAGCGGACCCCGTCCGGCGGCAGGCCGGTCGACAGGGCGCGACGGAGGTCGGCCGCCGAGACACCTCTGCGCAGCCACTCCGCTGCCGCTCCAGCCAGCAGCCGGGCTTCGCGCACGCCCAGGAGCAGCTCCCGGTTGGCATGACGGAGTGAGAGCAACACGCTTTCGGCTTCGCTGAGTTCGGACTCGGATGCGGCCTCGGACACGGACTCGGATACGGATACGGACCCAGGTTCGCGGTCCTCGCCAGCCGCTGTCTCTGCCGCTTCCGCTGCTTCGGCCTCTTCGGCATCTGCGGTCCGGTCTTCGGGTGGTGGGTGGGGAAAGTTCTCCTCCCCCAGCTCTTCTGTCTGGGGAGAGTCACCGACCGACCGCTTCCCCGGCCCACCGACCGTCGGTGGGCGCTCACTCGGTGCGGCGGCGTCCGCCCCGCCCTCGCGGGCCCAGGTCGCCTCTTCACGCGTGAGGGTGACGTTGGCGAGGAGCTGTTCCGTGACCCAGCGCCCCCGCGCACCCTGCTCACGCCACTCGTGGAAGTAACCGCAGTCGACGAGGAGTTGCTTGGCCTTCTGGTAGGCCCGGGGCCTCATCCCCAGCCTGGCCGCGTGCTCGCTGAGCGGCTTGGGGACGGTGGCCTCCGGCAGTCCCTGTACGTACAGCAGCAGAACCTTCGCGTCGCTGTTGAGCCGCGAGTGCCGTACGACGTCGTGCGAGGCTTTCGTGTAGCGCCGAACCGGCGCGATAACATGCCGAAGCATTTCTGGTGGAGGTCCATCCACTAGTGGTGAAGGTCCTCGGTGGGTGTTGGTAGCACCGCCGGGGACCGCTCCGCACACGGACGCGTACAGAGTGTGATGTCGCGGTCACCGTACAACACCGATCAAGCGACTCACCACTTCATGCAGCAACCCCGCCTCCACGAACGGCACTTCGGCCGTCGGCTCCGACCGCCACGCCAACGGCCAGGTCAGCCCGCCCAACGCGGGCACACCCACGTACGCCCATCCCCGTGCGCCCCGGCCCAACGCCCGCACCCCGGCGGGCCAGCGGAAGCCGGTGGCACTTTGCGGGGGCACCAGGAAGTACATGTACTGGCAGCTCGTCGCTTCACGGATGATCGGCCCCGCCTGGAAATCCGTGAACTGCATCAGCTCGTACGCGACTTGTTCCGCGAGTACGCCCATGATGCGTACGGCGTCGAAGTGGATGCCGGCGTGCCGAAGGCCGTGGCCGGACGCCGGGATCCAGGAGTGCACCCTGCCAGGTGCGGTTTCCGAGTTCATGAACCAGATGCTCATGGACGCTCACATACTGTGACCAGGGTTACGCAAGGTCCGTGCACCTCTGTGCACTTGGGGAGGTCGTGGTGCATTCCGGTGAACGCGGTTCGGAGTCCTTCGGTGCGCTGTTGCGGTTCCACCGCGAACGGGCCGGGATGACACAGGAAGGGCTCGGCGGACACGTCGGGTATTCCAAGTCGCAGGTGGCAATGGTGGAGCGTGGCGAACGTGCGCCCAAGGGCAGGCTGGTCGAGACCGCGGACCAGGTGCTGGGCACACAAGGTGCACTACTGGTGCTGGCGGAGAAGGAGTTCGGAGGCAGCGGGCTGCGGCCGTGGACCGAGGACTACTTGGCGGAGGAGAGAAAGGCCTCCGCGCTGCACGTGTACCAGAACCATTTGATCCCGGGTTCACTCCAGACCGAGGCGTACGCACGGGCGGTCTACACCTGCAACCGTTATCCGACCCTGGACGACGACGAGATCGAGAAGCGGGTCGCATCCCGGGTGGCGCGACAGCAGCTCTTCGAGCGCAAGCCCCCTCCGAGTGTCAGCTTCGTACTCGAACAGTGCACGCTCACCCGACCGTTGGGCGGACCGGCGACGCTCAGGGAGCAACTGCACCACGTCCTCGCCATCGGCCGACTCCGCCATGTCGAGGTGCAGATCATGCCGCACGACCGGCATACACACGCCGGACTGAACGGGCCCATGATCCTGCTGGAGACAACCGAACGCATCCAACTCGCCTATCTCGAAGGGCATCGCGGCGGCTACTTCGTAAGCGAACAGCCAGACCTGGGGGACCTCTTCGGCAAATATGGCATTCTGCGGGCGCAGGCCCTCACTCCCGAGGAGTCCGCGAAGGTGATCGAAGAAGTGGCGCGGGAGCTATGAGCATGGAGCACGACTGGTTCAAGAGCAGTTACAG
>NZ_LIPP01000300.1 GCF_001418335.1 Streptomyces aurantiacus
TTCGAATCCGGTCGGGGGTACGCAGACAGAAGAAGCCCTTCCCCACCGGGGAGGGCTTTTTTCGTGCTGCGGTACTGCACTGCCGTGGCGTTGTGGGGCAGCCACCGTGAGGACATCAACTCCGGCCGTTCGCTGCGGCGTTGAAGCGATCGGCCGGGGGAGTCGGTGTGGGGGTCAGCTGGTGCGGCGCAGTGCCTCGGACAGGCGGCCGGCCGCGTCGATGACCGCCTGGGCGTGCATCCGGCCCGGGTGGCGCGTCAGACGCTCGATCGGTCCCGACACCGAGACCGCGGCGACCACGCGGTTCGAGGGCCCGCGCACCGGCGCCGAGACGGACGCGACGCCCGGCTCACGCTCGCCGATCGACTGGGCCCAGCCCCGGCGCCGTACCCCCGACAGGGCCGTCGCCGTGAAGCGGGCGCCCTGGAGGCCGCGGTGCAGGCGCTCCGGCTCCTCCCAGGCCATCAGGATCTGGGCCGAGGAGCCCGCCTTCATGGTCAGCGTCGAGCCGACCGGGACCGTGTCCCTGAGACCCGACAGGCGCTCCGCGGCGGCGACACAGATACGCATGTCGCCCTGGCGGCGGTAGAGCTGCGCGCTCTCGCCCGTGAGGTCGCGGAGGTGGGTGAGCACCGGGCCCGCCGTCGCGAGGAGGCGGTCCTCGCCCGCGGCCGCGGCCAGCTCGGCCAGCCTGGGGCCGAGAATGAAACGGCCCTGCATGTCACGGGCCACCATCCGGTGATGTTCGAGTGCCACGGCGAGGCGATGTGCCGTGGGCCGTGCCAGTCCGGTCGCCGCGACCAGTCCCGCGAGGGTGGCCGGACCGGACTCCAGTGCGCTCAGGACAAGGGCTGCCTTGTCCAGAACGCCGACGCCGCTACTGTTGTCCATGCAACGATACTCGCGTCTCACTCTGTGAAACGCAAGTTCAATTTTCCGTGGAACGCGCCACCCTGGTATACACAGCGGCCCGTATCCAAGGGCCCGGCGACCAATGCCCGAGAACAGCAGCGGCGAGTGAGCCGAAGGGGCGCGCCGGTGTCGAGCGGCCGAACGCGCGGAGGCCCGCAGGGTCGAGCACGATCGGCCGCTCGACACCGGCTGGAGCGCCCCGAAGGCGAACGAGCCAAACAAAGGGGAAAGCGATGGGTAGGACACTCGCGGAGAAGGTCTGGGACGACCACGTCGTCCGGCGCGCGGAGGGCGAGCCCGACCTTCTCTTCATCGATCTGCACCTGCTGCACGAGGTGACCAGCCCCCAGGCCTTCGACGGTCTCCGTCAGGCGGGGCGCCCCGTGCGCCGGCTCGACCTCACCATCGCCACCGAGGATCACAACACCCCGACCCTCGACATCGACAAGCCCATCGCGGACCCGGTCTCCCGCGTCCAGTTGGAGACGCTGCGCAAGAACGCCGCCGACTTCGGCGTGCGCCTGCACTCGCTGGGCGACGTCGAGCAGGGCGTCGTCCACGTCGTGGGCCCGCAGCTGGGCCTGACCCAGCCCGGCACCACGGTCGTGTGCGGGGACTCCCACACCTCCACGCACGGCGCCTTCGGCGCGCTGGCGTTCGGCATCGGCACCTCCCAGGTCGAGCACGTGCTCGCCACCCAGACACTGCCGCTGGCCCGCCCCAGGACCATGGCCATCACGATCGACGGCGAACTGCCCGAGGACGTCACGGCCAAGGACCTGATCCTGGCGGTCATCACGAAGATCGGTACGGGCGGCGGCCAGGGATACATCCTGGAATACCGCGGCTCCGCCATCGAGAAGCTCTCGATGGAGGCCCGGATGACCATCTGCAACATGTCGATCGAGGCCGGCGCCCGCGCGGGCATGATCGCCCCCGACGAGACCACCTTCGCGTACATCGAGGGCCGCGCCCACGCCCCCCAGGGCGAGGACTGGGACGCCGCCGTCGCGTACTGGAAGACCCTCAAGTCGGACGAGGACGCGGAATTCGACGCGGAGGTCGTCATCGACGCCGCCTCCCTCGCGCCGTTCGTCACCTGGGGCACCAACCCCGGGCAGGGCGCACCGCTTTCGGCGACGGTCCCCGACCCGGCTTCGTACGAAGACGCTTCGGAGCGCTTCGCCGCCGAAAAGGCCCTGGAATACATGGGGTTGACCGCCGGACAGGCGCTGCGCGACATCAAGGTCGACACCGTCTTCGTAGGTTCGTGCACCAACGGCCGTATCGAGGACCTGCGCGCCGCCGCGGCGATCGTCGAGGGCCACAAAGTCGCCGACGGCGTACGGATGCTGGTGGTCCCCGGCTCCGCGCGCGTCGGTCTGCAGGCCGTCTCCGAGGGCCTGGACCTGGTCTTCAAGGAGGCCGGCGCCGAATGGCGGCACGCGGGCTGCTCGATGTGTCTGGGCATGAACCCCGACCAGCTGGCCCCCGGCGAGCGCTCCGCGTCCACCTCCAACCGCAACTTCGAGGGCAGGCAGGGCAAGGGCGGCCGTACGCACCTGGTGTCGCCGCAGGTCGCCGCGGCCACCGCGGTCCTGGGCCATCTGGCCTCCCCCGCCGACCTGTCCGACGCCGACGTCCGTACGCCCGCTGGAGTCTGAGAACCATGGAAGCATTCACCACGCACACCGGCCGGGCGGTGCCGCTGCGCCGCAGCAACGTCGACACCGACCAGATCATCCCCGCCCACTGGCTCAAGAAGGTGACCAGGGACGGCTTCGAGGACGGGCTGTTCGAGGCCTGGCGCAAGGACCCGTCCTTCATCCTCAACCAGCCCGAGCGCACGGGCGCCACGGTCCTGGTCGCGGGACCCGACTTCGGCACCGGATCCTCGCGCGAGCACGCCGTGTGGGCGCTGCAGAACTACGGCTTCAAGGCCGTCGTCTCGTCCCGCTTCGCGGACATCTTCCGCGGCAACTCTCTCAAGAACGGCCTGCTCACGGTGGTTCTGGAGCAGAAGATCGTGGACGCGCTGCAGGAGCTCACCGAGAAGGACCCCCAGGCCCCGGTCACGGTCGACCTGGAGGCCCGTGAGGTGCGTGCCGAGGGCATCACGGCCGCCTTCGAACTCGACGAGAACGCCCGCTGGCGGCTGCTGAACGGGCTGGACGACATCTCCATCACCCTGCAGAACGAGGCGGACATCTCGGCGTACGAGGCCAAGAGGCCCTCCCACAAGCCGCGCACCGTTCGGATCTGATCCGGCCCCAACCCGCAAGGCTGATTCCGGCCAGGACAACAGGCCTCTGTACCCCCAATCGTGGACGGTTGGGGGTACCTCTGTGTCCGCCTTCGGAAGGGGCCTTCCGGCCTTTGTGATTGGCTTCAACTACCCTTGTTTCAAGGGCCTTTGCTGGGGTAGCCGAGTCCCGGCAGATCCTTGTGCGCAGGTGCGCGGGAGGCCCTCGGGAGGTGGCAGTTACCCCCTGCGCAGGCGACAACTCGCCCCAGATGGCACAATCTGTGCATGGAACACGACGGCCAACTCGAGCTCTATGCGGCGGTCGCGTCCCAACTCAAGGAAGCGCACACAACAGTGCGCGCACTGCAAGTCCCGGAGGGCGTACGAATGGCGCTGACCCGGAAGCTGCTGGTCATTACGGCCGTGGCCAAACACGATCTCGCCGATGCGACAAGGCGTCTGGAGCGGTTCACCGCGGACCTCGACGACGGCCGAATCCCCGAAGAGGAACGCTGAGGAACTTGGCGACAGCCCCAGTTCGTTGCGGCACAAGGGTGATTAGCCCGTTTCGTGTTTGATTTGCGGTATATATCTGCCTAACGTGCGAAAAAGCTTGAACACTTTCGTTCTGGCAATGTCTCCGAAGGGGAAGACGTGAACAAGGCGCAGCTCGTAGAAACGATTGCCGACAAGGTCGGCGGGCGTCAGCAGGCCGCGGACGCGGTCGACGCCGTACTGGACGCCATCGTGCGTGCGGTGGTCGGCGGGGACCGGGTCTCGGTCACCGGCTTCGGTTCCTTCGAGAAGGTGGACCGTCCGGCCCGTTACGCCCGTAACCCGCAGACCGGGGAGCGTGTTCGGGTCAAGAAGACCTCCGTGCCGCGTTTCCGCGCGGGCCAGGGTTTCAAGGACCTGGTGAGCGGTTCGAAGAAGCTCCCGAAGAACGACGTCGCGGTCAAGAAGGCGCCCAAGGGCAGCCTGAGCGGCGGCGCCTCGGCCACGGTCAAGAAGGCCGCGGCGAAGAAGGCCACCACGGCCAAGAGGGCGACGGCCGCCGCGAAGAAGACCACGGCCCGCGGCGCGGCTGCGAAGAAGACCACGCCGGCCGCCAAGAAGACCACGGCCACGGCCAAGAAGGCGACCGCGAAGAAGACCTCGGCGGCTGCCAAGAAGACCACGGCCAAGAAGACCACCGCCAAGAAGGCGGCGGCGAAGAAGGCCCCCGCGAAGAAGGCGGCGGCCAAGAAGGCCCCGGCCAAGAAGTCGGCGGCACGCACGACCACCGCCAAGAAGGCCACCGCCCGCAGGTAGACAGGGGCGCAGGGCACAACGCGCCGGGCCGGGCTCCTCCGTGGGAGCCCGGCCCGCGGCGTTTTTCGGGGAAGTCGAAGGTCAGAACGTTTGCAGGGTCACCAGGGTGATGCGGCGGCCGTCCTTCTCGCCCTCGCTCCCGGCCGTGCCCTCCACCTCGATCCGTACGCGCTGCCCCGGACGGAGCAGTCTGAGGCCGCCCCTGTCGAACGCCGGGGCGTCGAAGGGCACCGGGGTCCCGTCGTCCAGCAGCACTTGGCCGGTGCGGGTGTCGGGGTCGTATGTGTACGCGGTCGCCTGCATGGGGGAAGGGTATGCGGTGCCTCGGTCGACCCGGAGACGGCTCGGGCGGCTCAGGCGGCTTTGAGGCGTTCGACGGCCGACGCCGTGCGGGGGCCCACTCCCAGCGCCAGCGCCGCGCGCAGGTCCGCGCCCGTATCCACGTCCTGGCGTACGGAATCCACCGCGGTCAGGAGAAGTTCCGCGGCACCCGAGGCGCGATGGCGGGCGCGGGAATCCGTGCCGAAAGCGGGAAGCAATTCACGGTCCGGGGCCGCGGCCAGCAGAGTGGTGCCGAATCCGGCGGCATCTGTGAGGAAAGCGCGAGGGAATTCGGCGGCCGCGGTGAGCACGCGGGCCAATTCCAGCGGGCGCAGAGCGGGCAGATCGGCGTTCAGGGCCGCCAGCGGAGTGCGCGGGTTTCTGGTGCGTACGGTCGTCGCCGCGTGCCGCAGGGCGGCGTTCAGGCCGCCCTCGGGCTCGTCCGGGACGATCCGGGCTCCCAGGGCGGCCAACTCGCGCCCGGCCAGCGCATCGCCCGTGACTACTGCCACATCCGCCACTCCCGGGCAGGCCAGTGCCGCCGTCACCGTGTCCTGCGCGAAGGCGAGGGCCAGCCCCGGGCGCAGGCCGTCGGCCGCGGTGTCCGAGAGCCTGCTCTTCGCCCGAGACAGGGCTTTGAGGGGTACGACCAAGATCCACTGCACGAGCGTTCCGTCCCTTGCTTGTCGCGCCCATTGTCACCCGGAGACCGGATCCGGCCCGAGGGCGGGGCGTACGGTGTTCTCGACAGACGGGCGGCCCGGGGCGACACTTGGGCGGCCCCCCAGGCCCAAGAGGAAGGTGTTCGCGTGTCCCGCCGCAGAATCGGCTTCTGGTACCGCTTCGCAGCGGTCCTGTGCAAACCGCCGCTGGTGGTTCTGATCAAGCGGGACTGGCGTGGAATCGAGAACATTCCTGCTGAGGGCGGATTTATCACCGCGGTGAACCACAATTCACACGTGGACCCGTTCGCGTACGGGCACTTTCAGTACAACACCGGCCGGGTTCCGCGTTTTCTCGCCAAGAGCGGGCTTTTCAAGTCGGGTTTCGTGGGGGCGGCCATGCGGGGGACCGGGCAGATCCCGGTGTACCGCGAGAGTTCCGACGCGCTCAGCGCCTACCGGGCCGCGATCGAGGCCGTGGAGCAGGGGGAGTGCGTCGCCTTCTATCCCGAGGCCACCCTCACCCGTGACCCCGGCCTCTGGCCGATGACCGGCAAGACGGGGGCCGCGCGGGTCGCGCTGCAGACCAGGTGCCCGGTGATTCCGGTGGCCCAGTGGGGCGCCAACCACCTGCTGGCCCCGTACGCCAAGAGACCCGACCTCCTTCCGCGCAAGACGCACCATGTGCTCGCGGGCCCGCCCGTGGACCTCTCGCGCTTCTACGACAAGGAGATGACCGCCGAGCTCCTGCGGGAGGCGACCGAGGTCATCATGGCCGCGATCACCACGCAGCTGGAGCTGATCCGCGGCGAGAAGGCGCCGGCCACGCGGTACGACCCGCGCCGGGTGCGCAGAGAACAGCGGCGCAGGACGCGGGAGCCCGAAGCCCAGGACGAGCGAGAAGTCCAGGACGAGCTGGAGTTCCGGGACGACCAGGAATCTCGGAATGAGCGGGACGGGCGGAACGAACAGAACGAACAGAACGAGCAGAACGAACAGAACGGGCAGGAAAAGACCGCGCAGGATGTGCGGGAAAAGCCTGTGCGGGACGAGCAGGAAAAGACCGTGCAGGCAGGGGCCGTGCGGGAAATGACCGAGGCAGAGCACGAAAAGAGGCACGGCAAGTGACGACATCCGGCAGGCCCGTCAAGGCGACCGTCTTCGGGACCGGATCGTGGGGCACGGCCTTCGGCATGGTGCTCGCCGACGCCGGGTGCGACGTGACGCTGTGGGGACGGCGGGCCGAACCCGTCGAAGCGGTCAACTCCACGCGTACGAACCCCGATTACCTGCCGGGCGTCGAGCTCCCGGCGAACCTGCGGGCCACCACGGACGCCGCCGAGGCCGCCCACGACGCCGACTTCACGGTGCTCGCCGTGCCCTCGCAGACGCTGCGCGAGAACCTGGCGCAATGGGCGCCGCTGCTCGCGCCCGGCACGGTGCTCGTCTCCCTCATGAAGGGTGTCGAACTCGGCTCCGCGATGCGGATGAGCGAGGTGATCGAGGACGTCGCGAAGGTCGGCGCCGACCGGGTCGCCGTGGTCACCGGGCCCAACCTGGCCCGTGAGATCGCCGCCCGCATGCCGGCCGCCGCCGTGGTCGCGTGCAGCGACGAAAAGGTGGCCCAGCGCCTCCAGGCCGCCTGCCACGCGCCCTACTTCCGTCCGTACACCAACACCGACGTGGTGGGCTGCGAGCTCGGCGGCGCCGTCAAGAACGTCATCGGGCTCGCGGTCGGCATCGTGGACGGCATGAAACTCGGCGACAACGCCAAGGGTTCCCTCATCACCCGCGGTCTGGCGGAGACGACCCGGCTGGGGCTCTCGATGGGCGCCGACCCGCTGACGTTCTCCGGGCTCGCGGGCCTGGGCGACCTCGTGGCGACCTGCTCCTCGCCGCTCTCGCGCAACCACACCTTCGGCACGAACCTCGGCAGGGGCATGACCCTCCAGGAGACCATCGCGGTCACCAAGCAGACCGCCGAGGGCGTCAAGTCCTGTGAGTCCGTACTGGACTTGGCGCGCCGGCACGGAGTCGACATGCCCATCACGGAGACCGTCGTCGGCATCGTCCACGAGGGCAAGCCGCCGGTCGTGGCCCTCAAGGAACTGATGTCGCGCAGCGCCAAGTCCGAACGGCACTGAGACGTGTGCGAACGGCATCCGGTCGGCACCGAGACGTGTCCGGTCGACGCTGAGCGACCGTCCGGGCGACGCTGAGCGACCGGACCCCACGGACGCTGACTCGGCGCACTGCCAACGGGTACTCTCAACCCGATATGAGCACCGACAACCTCCCCCAGAACACCGAGCAGCAGCTCCGCAAGCCGCGCGTGGCCGTCGTGTTCGGCGGCCGCAGCTCCGAACACGGAATCTCCGTGGTCACCGCCGGCGCGGTCCTGAGCGCCATCGACCGTACGAAATACGACGTACTGCCGATCGGCATCACACAGGACGGCCGCTGGGCGCTCACCGCGGACGAGCCGGAGCGCATGGCGATCGTCGACCGACGCCAGCCGAACGTCGAACAGCTCGCGGAGTCGGACGAGGGCGGCGTGATCCTGCCCGTCGACCCCGGCAACCGCGAAGTGGTCTACAGCGAGCCGGGTTCGGTTCCCAAGGCGCTCGGCGAGGTCGACGTCGTCTTCCCGATGCTGCACGGCCCGTACGGCGAGGACGGCACCCTTCAGGGCCTGCTGGAGCTCTCCGGTGTCCCGTACGTCGGTTCCGGTGTGCTCGCCTCGGCCGTCGGCCAGGACAAGGAGTACATGAAGCGGGTGTTCACCTCCTTCGGGCTGCCGGTCGGCCCGTACGTGGTGATCCGGCCCCGTGACTGGGAGCAGGACGAGCCGGCGGCCCGCAAGAAGATCGTCGACTTCGCGGGGGAGCACGGCTGGCCGCTCTTCGTGAAGCCCGCGCGCGCTGGGTCCTCGATCGGCATCACCAAGGTCGAGGACCTGTCCGGCCTCGACGAGGCGATCGCGGCGGCCCGGCACCACGACCCGAAGTTCCTGGTGGAGGCGTTGCTGCGCGGTCGCGAGATCGAGTGCGGGGTCCTGGAGTTCGAGGACGGGCCCCGGGCCTCCCTGCCGGCCGAGATCCCGCCGGTGCAGTCGCACGCGTACTACGACTTCGAGGCGAAGTACATCGACTCGACGCCCGGCATCGTGCCCGCCCCGCTGACCCCCGAGCAGACCGCCGAGGTGCGGCGCCTCGCCGTCGACGCCTTCGAGGCCGCGTCCTGCGAGGGTCTGGTCCGCGCGGACTTCTTCCTCACGGAGGACGGCGAGTTCGTGATCAACGAGATCAACACGATGCCCGGCTTCACGCCCATCTCCATGTACCCCAAGATGTGGGAAGCCACGGGAGTGCCCTACCCGGAACTGGTGGACCGCCTGATCCAGGCGGCCCTGCGCAGGCAGACGGGCCTGCGCTGAGCCGACGCCCCACAAGGGGCGCGGGGAACGGCGCAGTCTTTTGTCTTCTGGGGGCGCGGAGAACGGCGCAATCTTTTGTCTTTTGGGGGCGCGGGGAACGGCGCAATCTTTTAAGGGGCGCGGGGAACGGCGCGACCAGCCACGACCGGCCCGCACCCGACAAACGACCACAGCGATCTCAGTCTGCGATCCCTGTCGGGATCGTCTTCTTGATCGCTCCGGCCAGATCGACGAGTACCGAGGACGTGTCCCGCCCGGAGGGCACCGTCACCTCGACGTACGCCAGCCGCTGCGCGGAGGTGAAGCGGGTCGACCCGTCGTCCCGCTTCTCCATCAGCCACCCGACGCCGTTCACCCCGCCGCCGATCGCGTCGGGATCGTTGCCGTCGGCCACCTTGGGATCGACCATCTTCGCGGGCCGCGGCACCCCGCAGCGCAGTATGATCGCCGGGCTTCCCCAGCCCGCGGTCAGTGCTGACCGGGGCTCGGGATCCTTCCGATCGAGACCGTCCACCTTCCGTGGCAACGACGTGTCCAGTTTCTGACACAGCTTGGTGGCTTTCGTGCCCGGACGGGGAACCGAGGTCGGGGCGCCGTCGTCTGCTGAGGAGCAGCCAGTGGCGGCGATCAGCAGAACGAGGGCGGGCAGCCCGATCGAAGAAGCACGCCGGTGACGGAAGAGGTCCACCGGCCCAGCGTAGACGGGGGCTACAGGTGCACGACCGGGCAGGTCAGGGTACGAGTGATGCCGTCCACTTGCTGGACTTTCGCGACCACCATGCGGCCGAGTTCGTCCACTGTGTCGGCTTGGGCCCGCACGATCACGTCGTACGGCCCTGTGACGTCCTCGGCCTGTATCACCCCCGAAATCTTGCTGATCGTGTCGGCGACGGTCGACGCTTTGCCGACCTCCGTCTGGATCAGGATGTACGCCTGTACCACGGAACCTCCAGGGCGGCCACGAGGATCATGTGGGGAAAAGGAACGCCACGGTATCGCGTCGCCGCACGCCAGGGGGAGACCCGCGGGGGCGGGGGCTTGCGCGCCATGGTGCACGAACCGCACAGGTTGACGGTCCACTCGACCGTACCGAGGCCGCAGGCGGCCCGCGACCGGGCGGAAGCAGCAACAGGAACAGAAGCACGTGAAGGTCATGAAGGTCATGAAGGTCACGAAGGGAACAGGTGAGACTCGGTGAAGGGAACCGTGGGTGAGTTGGGGGAGTTCGGGCTCATCAAGGAGCTCACCTCCCGGCTCACCACCACCCCGGCGGTACGCGTCGGGCCGGGCGACGACGCGGCCGTGGTGGCCGCCCCGGACCGCAGGGTCGTGGCGAGCACCGACATCCTCCTGGAGGGGCGGCACTTCCGGCGCGACTGGTCCACGGCGTACGACGTCGGGCGCAAGGCTGCCGCGCAGAACCTCGCGGACATCGCCGCCATGGGCGCCGTGCCGACCGCGCTGCTGCTGGGCCTGGTCGTCCCGGCCGAACTGCCCGCCACCTGGCCCTCCGAGCTGATGGACGGCCTGCGCGACGAGTGCCAGGTCGCGGGCGCAGCGGTGGTCGGCGGAGACGTCGTACGCGGCGACACCATCACCGTGGCCATCACCGCGCTCGGCGATCTGCGCAACCACGAGCCGGTGACCCGGGCCGGCGCCCGGCCCGGCGACGTGGTCGCCGTGACGGGCTGGCTGGGCTGGTCCGCGGCCGGGCACGCCGTGCTCTCCCGCGGCTTCCGCTCGCCGCGCGCCTTCGTCGAGGCCCACCGGCGCCCGGAGCCGCCGTACCACGCGGGCCCCGCGGCCGCCGGGCTCGGCGCGACCTCCATGACGGACGTCAGCGACGGGCTGATCGCCGACCTCGGGCACATCGCCGAGGCCAGCAAGGTGCGCATCGACATCCGCTCCGGCGCCGTCGACATCCCCACGCAGATGAACGACATCGGGCAGGCCGTCGGCGTCGACCCGATCCAGTGGGTGCTCACCGGCGGCGAGGACCACGCGATCGTCGCGACCTTCCCGTCGGACGTGAAACTGCCCGCCCGCTGGAAGGTGATAGGCGAGGTCCTCAACCCGTCGGCGCTGCCCCAGGTCACCGTCGACGGGGCGCCGTGGACGAGCAAGGGCGGCTGGGACCACTTCGGGGACATCGAGTCATGAGCACCGCGCCCCGTGTCCCCCCGTTCTCCCCGTCCAGTGTCACCGCGCCCCGTGTCGCCCCGCCCCGGGTACTGACGGTCGCGGGTTCCGACTCCGGTGGCGGGGCCGGGATCCAGGCCGACCTGAAGACCATGCTCGCGCTCGGCGTGCACGGCATGAGCGTGCTCACCGCCGTCACCGCGCAGAACTCCCTCGGCGTACAGGGCGCCTGGGAGCTGCCGGTGGAGGCGGTGCGCGCCCAGTACCGCAGTGTGGTCGACGACATCGGCGTCCAGGCGGTCAAGACCGGCATGCTCGCGTCCGCCGAACTCGTCGAGGCCGTCGCCGAGTTGATCGGCGGCACGCACGCGCCCGTCGTCGTGGACCCGGTCGGTGTCTCCAAGCACGGAGACCCCCTGCTCGCCTCGTCCGCGCTGGACTCCGTACGGACGAAGCTGCTCCCGGTGGCCACGGTGGCGACGCCGAACCTCGACGAGGTGGCCCAACTGACGGGCGTACGGGTCGAGTCGGCGGACGGGATGCGGCGTGCGGCGGCGGCCGTGCTGTCGTACGGGCCGGCCTGGGCGCTGATCAAGGGCGGCCACCTGAGCGGGGACGCCGTGGACTTCCTCACCGACGGCTCCGACGAGGTCTGGCTGCGCGCGCCCCGGTTCGACAACCGGCACACTCACGGCACGGGGTGCACGCTGGCCAGCGCGATCGCCTCGGGGCTCGCGAAGGGGCAGACGGTGCCGGACGCGGTCACGGCGGCGAAGGAGTACGTCACCGGGGCGATCGCGGCCGGGTTCGCGCTCGGGGAGGGGATCGGGCCGGTGGATCACGGGTGGCGGTTCAGGGCGGACCATGGTCCCGGAGCGAACGACGGCCGCGACGGTCACGACGCGGACGGCACGGATCCCGCGTAGGCGGCCCGAGTGCAGCGCGTAGGCGGTCCGAGTACAGCAAAAAGCCGATCCACCGAGAGGTGGACCGGCTTTGAGCAGCGAACCAGCAGTGGCCGCGCGCTAGCAGAACGTCAGCGCGAGACCTTGCCGGCCTTGATGCACGAGGTGCAAGCGTTCAGGCGCTTCGGCGTCCCGCCGACCACGGTACGGACGCGCTGGATGTTCGGGTTCCAGCGACGGGACGTACGGCGGTGAGAGTGCGAGATGCTGTTGCCGAAGCTCGGCCCCTTGCCACAGACGTCGCAGTTGGCAGCCACGGGTCACTCCAAAGACTTCAGATGCTCTTACGGTTGATCCCGGCATGCCGGGATCAGGATCGTAGGATCTGAGTGGCGCTGCCAGGGGAAAGGCCCGATGAGATCGGGCAACCGGAGCAGCATACAACGACTGCGTCCGTACAACGAAACTACCATGTCCGGCGCGGAGGCCCGTCCCGGCCCTCTTCCGGCGGAGACCTGGCGCAGGCCATGGCACGGACCCGCCCTGGGGCTACGCTGCGTCGGACATTCGGCTGCTCAAGGGGGCGCAGGTGCCGCAGGTGCCGCAGACATTGGACGCATCCGCGGTACGCGCCTGGTGCGGGCTCGCGCTGGAGGCCCTCGGCCGCGCGCGCGAGGAGATCGACGCGATCAATGTCTACCCCGTCGCGGACGGGGACACCGGCACCAATCTCTACCTGACCGTCGAGTCGGCGGCGGCGGCGGTCGAGGCGGTCTTCGCGGCGCACGCCGTCGGACCCGGCACCTTTCCCCGTGATCCGGAGGCCGAGCGGCGGCCCACGCTCGCCGACGCGGTGCGGGCCATGGCGCACGGCGCGCTCATCGGGGCGAGGGGGAACTCCGGAACGATTCTGGCGCAGCTCCTGAGGGGCATGGCCCAGGTGCTCGCCGCCGACAGCGGCACCGCGCACGCCGACGGGCAGGGGCTGCGGCTCGCCCTGCGGCGCGCGGCCGACGCGGCCAGGGAGGCCGTCGCGCACCCGGTCGAGGGGACGGTCCTCACGGTCGCCTCGGCCGCCGCCGACGCTGCCGACGCCGACGCCTCGGGCCCGGAGGCGGACTGTGCGGCGGTCGCCCGGACCGCGTACGAGGGTGCGCGGGCGGCGCTCGCGCGGACCCCTGGGCAGCTGGCGGTACTGGAGCGGGCCGGAGTGGTCGACGCGGGCGGACGCGGGCTCGTGGCCGTGCTGGCGGCGCTGGTGGAGACGTTCACGGGCGAGGCTCCCGTGGCGTGGGCGGTGCCGGTACTCGCGCCCCACGCGCGCGTGGAGCCCGACCCGGACCTGTCGACACTTTCCGCGGGGGAGTGCGCCGCGGGCGCCGGGGCCCCGGAGGAGAGCGGTCCCGAGTTCGAGGTGATCTACCTCCTGGAGGCGGCCGACACGGCCGTGGCGCGGCTGCGCGACCGGCTCGACGCGCTCGGGGACTCGCTCGTCGTGGTGGGCGGGGACGGACTGTGGAACGTCCATGTGCACGTCGACGACGCCGGCGCGGCCGTGGAGGCGGGGGTCGAGGCCGGCCGCCCCCACCGCATCCGGATCACCCACTTCGGGCCGGCCGACGCGCACACGACGGGCTCGACCGTCCGGCCGCTGCGGGAGAGGGCACAGCGGGCGGTCGTGGCCGTCGTCCCCGGGGAAGGTCTCGCGCGGCTCTACGCGGAGGCCGGGGCCACCACCGTCCTGGCGCGTCCCGGGGAGCCGCCGGCGAGCGGGGAACTCGTCGAGGCGGTACGGCGGGCCCACGCGCTCGAAGTGGTGCTGCTGCCGAACGACGCCGAGCTGCGGCACACCGCGGCCGCGGCGGTGGAGCAGGCCCGTACCGAGGGTGTGAGGGTGGCGCTGATCCCCACGCGCTCCGCGGTGCAGGGGATAGCGGCGCTCGCCGTGCACGAGCCCGAGAGGCGCTTCGACGAGGACGTGGTGGCGATGACCTCGGCCGCGGGCGCGACCCGGTACGCCGAGGTGGAGGTCGCGGAGCGGCAGTCCTGGACCATGGCCGGCATCTGCCAGGCCGGCGACATCCTCGGCCTCATCGAGGGCGACGTGGCCGTGATCGGCTCGGACGTCACGGCCACCGCCGAGACGGTCCTGGACCGGATGCTCGCGGCGGGCGGCGAGATGGTCACCCTGGTCCTGGGCGACGAGGCCCCCGACACGATCGCGAGCCACCTGGAAGCCCGCGTCCGGGAGTCGTACCTGGCCGTGGACACGGTGGTGTACCGGGGAGGCCGCCAGGGAGCGCTGCTCCTGATCGGCGTGGAGTAACCAACGGCTCCGGCGCCCCGTCAGGGCCGCGTCGGATCAGATGGACGGCATCCGCGCCCCGTAAGGGGTGGGGGACACGCGCGCGAACTGGCCCGGCCCCATCAGGGGCGCGGGGAACTGCGCGCCCAGCCACAGCGGACCCGCAGCCGAGGAACGGCCGCTCGAAACGGCCGATCCCCGGCGGGAGCGCCTACGAGCCCGACTCGGCAGCTCGCAACAACCGCTCCGCCTCGGCACGACGAGAGACCACCGTCTCGTCGGAGCCGGAGCCGGAGCCGCCCTCGTCGGTGTCGGCATACGCGGCAAGTACCGCACGCGCGCGTGCCGCCGCCCGGTCCGGGTGTTCCAGGTCGGCCTCCAGCCAGCCCGCGGCGAGCTGCGCACCCGTGCGGCTGTGGAGCGCGTCCTCGCCGAGCGACAGGAAGCCGGAGACGGCCAGTGCGAGGTGGGCCAGCGCCTCCTCGAACAGGGCGCTGATCGTGTCGTCCTCGGCGTCGGCGGGCACGGAACGGGCGACCAGGTCACCGAACTGCCGATGCGTGTGGGCGAGTTCGGACATGAGCCGGCCGCGTGCCTCGTCGTCCTCGGGCACGGCGGCCTCGCAGGCGCGGACCGCCCTGCTCATCAACTCCCGTGCCGCGTCGAGCCCCGCGAGCCCCGTGTCCTCCGGCTCCTCCCCGTCCTCCTCGTCCCGCTCGTCCCGTACGCGCACCGCGAGCCACGCGCGGGCCCGCAGCGAGCGGATAAGACCGTGGTCGTTGCCGAGGGTCCCCCACAGCTCGCCGGCGCGCTCGTAGGCCCGCTCCGCCTCGGGGAGCAGCCCCGCCTGGCCGAGGGCGTCGGCGGCGAGGTGGGCGAGCGTGGCGTGGTCCTGCTGCTCGGGCCACTGCCGGGCGATGTCGGCGGCCCGGAGCCAGTGTTCGGCGGCCCCGCGGTGCTCGCCGAGCTCGGTGAGACAGTCGCCGAGCCACCACCGGGTCTGCACGACCGCCCCGTCGCCGTGGGTCCGCGCGCTCAGTTCCGACAGCGCCGACTCCAGGACCTCCGCGGCCTCCGACCACCGCTCCTGACGCAGCAGGAAGCCGCCCAGCTGATGCCGTGCCCAGGCGCCCAGCGTGGCGCTCTCGCCGCCCTCGTCGGCCCAGTGCGACGCCTCCAGGGCGTGGTCAGCGGCAGGCCCGAACCGCCCGGTGGCACCGAGTATTTCGGCCAGCTGGAGATGCAGCTGCGCATGGCCGGTCGCCTCCACGAAGGGCGCCCCGTGCTCCAGCGCGGCCCTGGCCGCCCGCTCGGCCGTCTCGGCGTCGCCCAGGTGGCGCGCGAGGC